>CADCTA010000001.1 GCA_902805675.1 uncultured Chthoniobacterales bacterium
AAAAAACGAACGCGCGGAGCAGCTCGGCCTCCAGCGCATGGTGGCGCAGAATCGCGAGATGTACAAGACGGACTTCACGGTCTCCGTCGACGCCGCGAAGGGTGTGACGACTGGCATCAGCGCGCACGATCGCGCGCGGACGATCAACATCCTCGCGGACCCGAACGCAAAGCCCGACGACCTGGTGCAACCTGGCCACATCTTCCCCTTGCGGGCGAAAGAAGGCGGCGTGCTGCGACGCGCGGGCCACACCGAGGCGGCGGTAGATCTGGCGCGGCTAGCCGGTCTTCAGCCGGCGGGCGTGCTCTGCGAGATTCTGCACGACGACGGAACGATGGCGCGCCTGCCGGAGCTGATGGAGTTCCGGAAGAAGCACGATCTCCGCATCTGCACGATCCAAAGTCTGATCGCGCATCGGCGCGTGCGGGAGAAACTGATCGAACGCGAGCAGGTCGTGAAGATGCCGACCGACTACGGCGATTTCGATCTGCACCTCTACCGCTCGAAGCTCGACGGGTCGCACCATCTCGCGCTCGTGAAGGGCACCATCTCGTCCGACAAGCCGGTCCTCGTGCGTGTCCATAGCGAATGCCTGACAGGCGACGTCTTCGGCTCGCGCCGATGCGATTGCGGCAACCAGCTGCAAGCGGCGCTGAAGCAAATCTCCGACGACGGTAATGGCGTGCTCGTTTACATGCGGCAGGAAGGCCGCGGGATCGGGCTCGCGGCGAAAATCCACGCCTACAAGTTGCAGGAGGATGGCCTGGATACGGTGGAGGCGAATGCAAAGCTTGGCTTCGGCATGGACCTCCGCGACTACGGCATCGGGGCGCAGATTTTATCCGACCTAGGCGTGCGGAAGTTCCGCTTCCTGACCAACAATCCGAAGAAGGTCGTCGGTCTCGAAGGCTACGGTATCCAGATGGTCGAGCAGGTTCCGATTCGCAGCGAATCGAACCCGCACAACGAAAGGTATCTCGAGACCAAGCGCGTGAAGATGGGGCACACGCTCTAGCGCCCCGGCGGCCCGAATTGTCTGCACCATGTCGACCGCCGTCCCGCCGCGCCCGCGTCTCGTCATCGGAAAGCGCGTCTTCCCGATCGTGGCCAGCCAGTACAATCCTAAGTACGTGCAGGGCCTTGTGAATCACGCGACGGACGAGCTGCGGAGCCTCTGCCCCGCCGCTGCGCTGACCCTTCACCAGGTGCCCGGCGCGTTCGAGATTCCCGTCATCGTGCGCGAGATCGCGAGCCAGAAAAAAGCGGACGCCATCATCGCGATCGGCGTAATCATGAAAGGCGGCACGACGCACGCGGAGCACATTGCGAGCTCCGTCACGACAGCGCTGCAGCAGATCGCGATCGAGTATGGAGTTCCAGTGATTAACGCAGTGCTGAGCCTGAAAACGGAAGAGCAGGCGCGGGAGCGTTGCCTGGAGACGAAGCTCAATCGCGGGATCGAAGCGGCGCGTGCCGCGATTGAGATCGCGAACGTGATGTCGGAGTTAAGGGCGAAGTAATGGGAAAGCGACGCATGGCACGGCAGGCGGCCGTTCAATTTCATTTCTGGCGCGACATGCAAGGTGGCGAAGCGCCGGAGAAGATGGATGAATTCTGGGAGTTCTGCCCTGCGAAGCCGAACGTGAAGGAGTTCGCTCAACCGCTCATCGACGGCATGGTCGCGCACCTGCCCGAGATCGATGAGCGGATCGCGCGCTACTGCGATAACTACGAATTTCGCCGCATCGCGCCGGTCGATCGCAACGTCCTGCGTCTCGCGATTTACGAGATGCTGCACCGCGACGACATCCCGCCGGTTGTCTCGATCAACGAGGCGATCGAGCTGGCGAAGATGTTTGGCGGGAATGAATCCGGGCGCTTCGTGAATGGAATTCTCGATCGCGTGAAAGGCGATCTCTCGCGGCCGTTGCGCGAAGCCGCGCCGCCGAAATCGTAGCGGGCCGCTGTCTCAGCGCGTTTTTTGCGCGCGTGGCACGTTCCGCGTCTTTCCGCCGAGGACAGCGATCGCTACGACACGAGTCGTCGCCCGCTACGTGATCACGAGCCACATCTGCGCCCAGAGGCCAGTCTGTCGAGTTCGCGGTGGTGCCCTTCGTTGCCTTCCGGCATCTGTCATGTCGAGCGGAGTCGAGACATCTCAAACTTCCTCCGAGACTCAGCGCGTGACGAACAGAAGGACGTTAGCGATTCCTCCACTTTGGTCGGAATGACAGGAACGCTAGCGCCGGCAACCGTCACCACCCCCGCGCGCTCGCCGCAGGCGGGCGGCTACAGGAGGCGCGTTTGCTGGGCGCGAATGACGATCACGTCCTGGCGGAAGCGGGCCTCGAGATCGTGCCGGTACTCGCGCCACCACGCAGTGTCCAGCTGCGAAGCCATCACCTCGAAGATGACGATGTCGTCGCGAGTGGTGTGGTTGTCGTTTAACTTCCACATCCCCTCCGCTGGCGCACGCGTGTAAACCGTTAGCCCGCCGAAGCGTTCCGTCAGCTCGCCGCGTACGCGCCTGAACTCATCGTGCGGCTGCGGATTCTGCTGGTTGTCGTAGACCGGCAGCAGAATTTGCACGAGGTGCATCGGGGTTTATCAAGCCGGCAGCACGCGACCCGATACCTCGCCGAAGCCGACGCAGTAGCCTTCGCCCTCGCACCAACCGGTTATCGAAAGCGTGTCGCCGTCGTCGAGCCATTTGCGCGTTTCGCCGTTCGGCAGACTGAGCGGGTTCGCGCCGCGCCAGGTCAGCTCGAGCATGCAACCGCGCGAATCTTCCGTGGGTCCGCTGATCGTGCCGCTGGCGAGCAGGTCGCCAGGTTGGAGATTGCATCCGCCGACCGTGTGATGCGCCAGCTGTTGCGCCATGCTCCAGTAAAGATTCTGGAAGTTCGAACGCGTGATCACGTGCGGCTCGGCCATCGTGGAAGTCTGGAGACGCGCCTCGAGCTGGATGTCGTAAGTCGCGTTTTCCACTGGCCGCAGATAAGGCAGCGGCTCCGGATCCTGGTGCGGAGCCGGTCTGCGGAATGGCTCGAGCGCCTCCAGCATCACCACCCATGGCGAGATGCTGGTGCAGAAATTCTTGGCCAGGAACGGCCCCAGCGGCTGGTATTCCCAGCCCTGCACGTCGCGTGCGCTCCAGTCGTTCATCAACACCATCCCGAAGATGTGTTCGTGGGCGTGCCCGATCGGGATCGGCTGGCCGAGATCGTTTCCCGGCCCGACGAAGAACGCCATCTCGAGCTCATAATCGAGGCTCCGTGTCGGACCAAAGATCGGCGCATCGGCGTCAGGAGGCTTGATCTGGCCATGCGGTCGCCGCACATCCGTCCCGCTCGGCACGATGGAGCTCGAGCGCCCGTGATAGCCGACGGGCAGCCATTTCCAGTTCGGCATCAGCGCGTTCTCCGGACCGCGCAGCATCGTGCCGACATTGTGCGCGTGGTGATAGGACGAGTAGAAATCCGTGTAATCGCCGATGCGCGCCGGCAGCTGCATCGTCACTTCGCTTTGCTTATGAAACGCCTGCTCGCGCAGAGTCGCGTCATCGCGCAGGTCCGGGGTGTCGCTCGCGAGCAGGTGCTGCAACGTCGACCGGGTCCTCTGCCAAGCCGACTGGCCGAGCGCCATGAAGGAATTCAGCGCGCCTTCCGAGAACACTCGCCGATCCTGCAGCTCCGGAAAGCGGAGCAGCCCGCGCTCCTCTAGCACAGACAGGTCGAGCACGAACTCGCCGATCGCCACCCCGACGCGCGCCGCGCCTTCCCCTGCCCGGAAGACGCCGAACGGCAGGTTCTGGATCGGGAAATGCGAGTCGCGGGCGACTTCGATGAACGAGCGGAGGAGATTGGACATGCTAAAGCAAATTGAGCGCGCGCAGATCTTCGCGCGGTTCGTCGAAGCTACAGCTTCCGAGCGATGTCACCAGCTTGCGGTGCTCCAGCACACGTTGGGTTGTGATTTTGAAACGATCCCACCCGAAGGTGTCTTCGGTGAAGACGAACGCTTCGGTGTTTTCGTCCTCCAGCATCCTGGCCGTTTGCTGGACATCCCAGTCGTGTTCCGCCGCGAGCACCCCGGCACCGAGAACGTTGAGGAAGCCGTGCATTTTCGTCTGCACGCTCGAGTGAAATTGCCGCACCGGATGATGCAAGCCGGCGGTGAACTTGATCGGCACGCGATGTTGCTTCGCGGCGACGAGCGCGCGGGCGATCTGCACCGAAGAAGGAAAGGCGGAGGCAATCACGCCGCCGGTGCGGAGTTTAAAGCCAAACAGATTGGAATCTGTAGCCAGGCGATGCGCTGCAAGGAGGGCGATCGTTCGCTCCGCGTCGTCGGCGGGGGTCTCGAAGAATACCGGCGCCCGCAGACTCTCAAATGCCTCTGCAGTCTGCGTGATCGACGCTCCCGCCTCGCCCGGCAGCGGCATCTCAATTTGTGTGACGCTGGCCGTAGCACCGTGGCGGGCGTTGAAGTCGCGGATCGCATCAACGGTGCTACGCAGCGCAGTGACGAACTCGGACGCGCTCTCCGCCTTCGGTCCGAGGGCGGCTACGCGCATGCGATTTTGGACGTCGAAGGGCGGCAGCAGCGTAGAGACTTCGCCCAATTTCGCGATCGGCAGAACGAAGGCGCCCAGCATCCAGGCTTCGGCTGTTTGGACATACGCGGCGTAGTTTTCCCCTGCCGGATCGAGGGCAAGACTGGCGGGTGGAAATAACCCGGCGTAGTCGATTGAGCCTGCGAGGAGCGCGCGGAGAGAAGCGGTGGCCATATCTTACAATCCGAGCAGCCGCGGCGTCATCGTGAAGCTTGCCTTGAGCTCGCCACTGGGAGCGATCAGCTGGATTCCTTCTTTATCTTCGAAGGCACGCTGTTGCTCGTGATCGGTCAGGCCCCAGCACGGCTCCACGCAGAGGAATGCGCCGCCGTCGGACCAGAGGGTCACATACGGCACGCCCGTGAGATCGACCTCCACCGACCTGCCGCTCGACGGGTCAAGGTAGCGAAAGATGCGCTGCGGCACGTCGACCAGTTCGAGGATGTATGAGCCGGGCAACTTCTCGCGTGCGAACGGCATCTGGCCGCCTTCAAAGCGGATGTCCTCCGTCTGATCGGAGAGGTAATTCGTCGGCGAGAAGTGGCGGCGATACAGGCCGGCTGGCATCTCGAAGCGGAAGGGGTGGTCATCCCGAGCGGAGTCGAGGGATCCCGTTGCCCCACCCTCGGTACTGCCACGGGATCCCTCGACTGCGCTTCGCTCCGCTCGAGATGACGTGCATGCGAAACCCGGATGCAGACCGAACCCGACATGCGCCGTCTGTTTGGGCTCATGATTTCGAAAGCAAAAGGTGGTGCGGATTCCCTCGCCCACGATCGCGTAAGATAACGTCAGCGAGACGTTGAGCGGATACTCGAGCACAGTGAAGTCGCCGGGCTGCATCTCGTACGCGAGGCGCCCGCTTTGCGGCTGGATCTCTGCGACGCGCCACTCCTTGCCGCGCAGAAAGCTGTGCGTGCCGCCTTCGATCGGCCGGCCACGGTAGGTGCTACGCCCATCCTTCAGGCGATGGAGGAAGTAGCCCATGACAGTGGCGTGATTAGCCCAGCCGTTCTCCGGCGCAGAGAGATCGTCGTCGCGGTAGAGGAAGCCGATCCAGTCGCCGCTGGCGTTTCGCCGCGCCACGCTCACCAGCTCCGCACCGAGACGTGAGACGATGAGCCGGATTCCGTTTTCGTCGTCGGTCAGAACGTCGAGGATCCGGTCGTCGCGCCGCTCTTCGCGATGCGAGAATCTCATCTGCTGCGGTCGCAAGGGCGCTCTGTCGCCGTTTACGGGAAGAGGCCGCGCGTCTTCTTGGCTTTCATGACGCGCTCAACGCCGATCGCCATGGCCGCGGTGCGATGCGACACCTTGTCCTGCTTCGCGCGCTTGATCACCTGCGCGAACGAATGCTCCATGATGCGGTAGAGCTTGTCGGCGACTTCCGTTTCGGTCCAGAGGAACGCCTGCAAACCCTGCACCCACTCGAAGTAGGAGACGATCACGCCACCCGCATTGCAAAGGATGTCCGGGATGACGAAAACTTCGTCCCAGCGCTGGTTCAGAATGAGGTCGGCTTCCGGCGTGGTCGGCCCGTTGGCACCTTCGGCGATGATGCGGCACTGGAGCTTGTCGGCGTTTTTGTCCGTGATGACGCGATCTACTGCGCAAGGCGCAAGGATGTCGCACTTTTGCACGAGCATCTCGCCAGGAGCGATGTGCGCCTGCTCCATGAAGCCGCGCAGGTTGCCCTTCTTCATCACGTGCTGCTCGGCGGCCTGCACGTCGATGCCCTTCGGCTCGAAGATGGCGACGTAGGCGTCGCTGATGCCAGTGATTTTGACCCCGCTCTTCATGGCGAGGGCGAGCGCCGCGACGGCACCGACGTTACCGAATCCCTGGATGATCGCGGTCGATTTCTCCGGGTTCATCTTCAGCATGCTCATCGCGCGATCGATGAGGTAGACCACGCCGCGACCGGTGGCTTCGCGACGGCCTTCGGTGCCGCCGACCGTGACTGGCTTGCCGGTGACGATCTCGTTCACCGTGTATCCGGTGTACATCGAGTAGGTGTCCATGAACCAGGCCATGACCTGCTCGTTCGTGCCCATGTCCGGGCCCATGATGTCGGTGTGCGGGCCGACGAATGGGATCATCTCCTGCATGTAGCGGCGGGAGACGGCTTCGAGTTCGCGCCGCGAGAGTTTAGTCGGGTCGCAGGCGATGCCGCCCTTGGCGCCACCGTATGGGAGGTTCGCTAGCGCGCACTTCCAGCTCATCCACATGGCGAGTGCGGCGGTCTCCCCCATCGAGAGCGACGGCGCGAAACGCGTGCCGCCTTTAGTTGGCCCAAGCGTCAGGTGATGCTGCACGCGATAACCCTGAAAGGTCTGCGTGCTGCCATCATCCATGTGCACCGGCAGCGTGACTGCGACGGAACGCTTCGGGTACATGAGCCGATCGCGATCGTTCTTATCGATGGTGAGGTAATCCGCGATGACCTCGAACTGGTCGCAAGCCATCTGGAAAACGTCGTCGTGATAGATGTTCATAAGCGCTAACGCAGCGGGGCGGAGGGCCTCGCCGGAAGCATCTATTAGCGCTCGGGTCGTCCGGGCCGTCAAATTGAAAGCTTCGCGGCAAGTTGCGGCTGGAGAACGGTGTCCGAGCGCGCTAGGGAGCAGCGATGCGCATCGAAACAGTGGCAGTTCACGCCGGGCATGCGGTCGACCCAACGACCGGAGCGGTCGCGCCGCCGATCCAGCTCTCGACCACGTTTGAGCGCAATCCGGACGGTTCCTACCGCGGCGGCTACTCGTATTCGCGTAGCGATAACCCGACGCGCAGGGCGCTCGAGCAGGCAATCGCGGCGGTCGAAGGCGGCGTCGATGCGGCGGCGTTTGGGTCGGGAATTGCAGCGTCGGCTGCGGTCTTTCAGGCGCTTAGGCCAGGCGATCACGTCATTGCGCCGGCTGAGGCTTATCATGGGACCGGAAAGCTATTGCGCGACATCTGCGTGCCGTGGGGTCTGCAGGTGGCGTTCGTTGATATGACGGACCTGGCTGCGGTGCGAGCGGCGGTGACGAGGGAGACGAAGCTGCTCTGGGCCGAGACGCCGTCGAATCCGCAGCTCAAGATCACAGATCTCGCCGAGGTTTCGCGCATCGCGCATGATGCCGGCGCGGCCTGCGTCGTGGACAACACCTGGGCACCGATCGTCCAGCGGCCGCTGGAGCAAGGTGCGGATCTCGTGGTTCACTCCACCACGAAGTACATCGGCGGGCACTCCGATGTGACGGGCGGGGCGGTGGTGGCGCGCGAGCAGAGCGAGTTGTGGCAGCGCATTCGTATGACGCAGGGCACGGGTGGCGCAATCCCATCGCCGTTTGACTGCTGGCTCGTGCTACGGGGCGTGCAGACGCTGCCATGGCGGATGCGCGCCCACTCGGAAAATGCACTTCAGGTCGCGACGTTCCTCGCTGCACATCCGAAGGTGGAGCGCGTCGACTACCCCGGCTTGCCGACGCACCCGAACTACGCTGTGGCGTCCGAGCAGATGCGCGGAGGATTCAGCGGCATGCTGTCGTTCCACGTCCGCGGCGGGCGGGAGGCGGCTCTGGCCGTCACTGCGAACGTTCGCATCTTCACCCGTGCGACGAGCCTTGGTGGTGTCGAAAGCCTGATCGAGCATCGCGCGTCGATTACCGGCGAAAGCCCACTGACGCCGCAGGGCCTCATACGCTGCTCGATCGGGCTCGAGCACCCGCAGGACCTGATCGACGACATCGCACAGGCGCTAGCCTAACGCACGGTCATCCTGAGCCGGCGAAGCGCGGCGAAGGACCTCACGCAAGGCTCAAGACTTGGAGCTACCGCGTGCTCACGCCGACAGCGAAACCGCGAGATCCTTCGCCGTCTCCGCGGCTCAGGATGAGCGCATCGAGGGATGTGGCTCAGCTAGGCGCGCGCGCCGCCGAGTTTGCGCCGAAGCACGGCAACAATGTCCTGCAGCTCAGCCACCCGCAGCACGTAGGCGGCGCCGAAAAACACGCTCACGCCAACGCCCACCGTCGCGAGTACGGCGAAGAGCTTCGGCAACGTCGCGAGGTGTGATCCCGAGCCGAGATAGAACTCCACCGCAGCCCAGCACACGCCCGCCAGCAGTGCGCCCGCCGCAAGCAGTTTCGCGACCGTCGTGAAGAACGCGCCCGTCTCGAGCGCACCGGCGTAGCGACGCATCATCACGTAGAGAATCACGAAGTCCGTCACCGCAACGGCCGCGGTCGACATCGCCAGCCCGCGATGGCCCCAGCCCAGATAGCGCGTGAAGATCCAGTTGAGCGAGAAGTTCTCGATGATCGAAAGCAGGCTGACGATCATCGGAAGATGACGGCGATCGAGGGCGTAGAACGCTGGCGCCAGAACCTTGATTGACGCGTAGCCGACCAGTCCGACGGCGTACCAGCGCAACGCGCCGGCGGTCTGCAGCGTCGAATCCGCAGTGAACCGTCCGTGCTCGTAGATCAGACTGATGATCGGCTCGGCGAGGATGATGAGGCCGATAGCTGACGGGATCGTCAGCAGCATCACTAGCCGCAATGCATGAGCGAGCGCGCCGCGGAATTCCGGAATGTTTCCCGCCGCGGCGCTGCGCGACACAAGTGGCAGCGTCACGGTCGCGATCGCGACACCGAAGATCCCGAGCGGCAGTTGCATCAGCCGGAATGCGATGTTGAGCCAGCTCACGGCGCCATCCTGCAAGTAGGAGGCGAAGATGCTGTTGATGAGCACGTTTACCTGCACGGCGCTCGCCGCGATCACCGCCGGACCCATCAGCTGAAGCACCTTGCGCACGCCTTCGTCGCGCCAGTTGAAGTCCGGGCGCAGGACGAAGCCCACCTTGAACAACGATGGGATCTGCACCGCGAGCTGCAGGAAACCGCCGATCAATGTTCCCAGCGCGAGCCCGATCAGCGCGCGCGGCCCGAACGCCGGATCCATCCACCACCCGAGCGACACGCCACCGATGATGCTGCCGATATTGAAGAAGCTCGAAGCCATCGCGGGCATGCCGAAGACGTGCTTCGCGTTCAGCATTCCCATCACCAGCGCGGCTAGCGAGACGAGGAGGATGAATGGATACATCACCCGCGCGAGCGTCACGGTGAGGGCAGCCTTTTCGGCGTCGAAGCCAGGTGCCAGCACCGAGACCAGAAACGGCGCGATCACGATCCCGATGATCACCACGATGCTCATGAACACGGTCGTGAGCGTCGCGACTTTGTTCGCCAATCCCCAGGCGGATTGATCGCCCTCAGTCTGGATCTTCTTCGAGAAGGTGGTGACGAACGCAGTCGAGAGAGCGCCCTCGGCGAACAGGTCGCGCAGCATGTTCGGCGCGCGGAACGCCGTCAGGAAGGCGTCAAGGCTGCGGCTCGCGCCGAAGAGCGACGCGATCACCACCTCGCGCACCAGGCCGAGGATGCGGCTGCACAAAATCGCGATCCCGACGATCCCCGTCGAGCGCGCGCTTACCCGCTGTGGTGCCCCTCCTGCCATGAAGAAGGAGACAAGAGCGGAGCACCGGTGTTTTTAAAGGGGAAATTCACGGAACTCGGGACGGCAATTCCCCTTTGCTCGCACCAGTCTGCGGCCGTGCTTTGATCTCGCAGTCGCGCCGCAGTTTCCGCCAGTATCAGGCATGCGCTTGATCCTGGCCGCTGTGCTGCTTTGCCTCATCAGCGTCACGCGGCCAGTGGCTGGCGCGAAACCAGACGTTGAAGAGACGGTACCGCTTCAATACGTGAACGAAGACGTCCACGCCGTCATCCTGCTGTACGAGAAGCTGACCGGCTTCAAAATCGTCCGGGACAACTTCGTGCAGGGCAAAATCACCGTCACCGCGGACCAGCCGGTCAGCCGTGCGACAGCGATCGAGCTCATCGAGAAGACCTTGATGACCAACGGCTACGCCCTCGTGCAAACCGAGAAAGACATCGTGCAGATCGTCGGCACGGGGCAGAACTCGCGCACCGTGGGACTTCCGATTATCTCCGACCCCAAAGAGGTGCCGAAGGGCGAACGGGTGATCTCTTACATGTTCAAGCTCCGGCATCTCGATCCGACTTACCTTCAGCAGGTCTTGGGGCAGTATCTTTCGCCGCCTCGGCCGTATACGTCGTTTCTGGCCCTGCCCGATGCTCGAGCAGTCATGGTCACAGAAAGAACCAGCGTGATCAGGCCGTTGGTAGCGATGGTGCTCGAGCTCGATGTGCCACCACTTCCGCCGCCTGCTCGTCCGCCGAAGGAAAAGGACACGCCCTAGTCGCACCGCCCTCCGATCACCAGCCGACACGCCGGGCCGGGGGCGAGGGCACGCAGACCGTGAACGCAGAGATGACTCCAGAGCAATTCGAGCTGCTTTTGCCGCTCGCCTGCCGCTGGGCGGCAGAGCAGGAGCAGCGCATCCTCTCCGCTGGTGATTTACCGTCCGGCGCGCAGCTAGCGGACGCCCGGGCGGTTGGCGTTGTGTATCCTGAACGCGTCCGGCTCCTCCACGTGCCTGAAATTCCTGCGCCGGACGATCCGATCCTTCGTCGCGCGGCAGAGCTGACCGGGTTAATCTCGCCACGCACTGCTGGCATGGCGTTGCGCTATGGCATCTTCGTTCGTGCTGATTGTGCCGGGGATCGCGCGCTGCTGGTTCATGAGCTCGTGCATACCGCACAGTACGAGCGACTCGGCGGCATCGAGCCATTCCTGCGGCAATATCTCCTGGAGTGCCTCACCGTCGGCTATCCGGGCGCGCCGCTCGAACAGGAGGCCATCGCGTCGACCAGCCGCATCGGAGCGAGGGATTAACCAGACGTCCCCCACTCCGATGCAGAATCGGCTGGGCTACTCTCGAAACGACCGTTATCCTCCGTGCCGCGATTCCCCTCGCATACGTATGCAGGTCCTGCTCGTCGAAGATCACACTGACACTCGTACCGTCCTCGGCACCCTGCTGAACCGGTGCGGTTGCCGCACGGTCACCGCCAAGAACGTGCGCGACGCGCGCTCCCGCCTGGAAGAGATGCGCTTCGATGTGCTGATCAGTGACTTGAACCTGCCGGACGGCGACGGCATCGATCTCGTGAAGGAAGCGAAGCGTGCGCAGCAGCTCAAGGCGATTGCGATTACCGGGCGTTGTTCTGATGAGGAGCGTGATGAGGGGCTTCGTGCCGGGTTCGATTGCTACCTCACCAAGCCGATCGACTTCCAGCAGCTGCGCGAAGCCTTGAAGAACAAGGGCGCGCAGGCGACGCCGTAAACCTCTTACGCAGCCGCCAGAGGTGCGCCGGGGTCCTCCGGTGATGAAACAGATCTAATCTCGTTGCTGCTGCCACCACTCTGCTCGACGACGTCGACGACGACCACGACCGACCGTACGAAGAGCTCGATGTACGCACGATAGTCGGCTTCGACAGCCAGCCGGCGGCTTGAAGACGCCGCAGGCCTATCGATCAGATACCCGCCGACACGCGGTGATTGCGCGAAGGTGCGATCGCCTGTCCGCCTGCGCCGTTCGCTTTGTACCCGATCGTCCGGGGCTACACCGCTGTCGGCCCGTCCACCTGGTCGCGCGCGACGGAGCCGATGTACGGGATTTCCCAGCGCACACCGGTGAATGCCTTGATCACAGTGATCACGAACACGATCAGGAAACCGATCGTCACGATCGCCCAGATCAGGCCCCACAAGACGACGAAGAGCCCGCCGATCGCGGGAATGGTCGAGAAGACTGCCTGCACGATGCGCGCGACGATGTCGAAGATGATCCAGGCGCCGCCGAAGATGATCGATTGCATCGCGTAGAAGCGAACAAACGAATCGGTCTTCTCGAGCACGTAGAAGATGATGCCGCCCACGAGCGGAATGCAGGCGAGCGCGGCCGCGACGTTGGTGGGCAACCCGGTCGAGGTCGCGTGAGTTCCGCTGCTGGTGACCGGAGTTGGCGTCGTCGTCGGGGGGGTGGGATCGACGGGGTCAGGCATGCTTGAACATACATGAAAATGGGAGGTGCGCGTCAAGGCAACTCGCCCGCGCCGGCGGCTTTTCTCGTCGCGCGCTGCGTGGCTCGAAGTAACGTCGTGCGATGAACGCTGTCTCAGTCCGCGCCGGCGATGTGACCTACGAGGCGCACGTCGGCTCCGGCCTGCTCGCGGAGATCGGGAGCTTGCTGCGCGACGTCGTGCGTGGACCCCGCTGCGCGCTGGTCGCCGATGCAAACACCGCGCGCCTGTTTGCCGAGCCGGTGACTGAAAGCCTGCGAGCCTCGGGGTTCGAGCCCACGCTGATCAAAGTTCCCGCGGGCGAGATGGCAAAATCGCTCAGCCAGGCCGGACGCGTCTGTGACGAGATGACGGCGGCGGGACTCGATCGCTCTTCATTCGTCGTGGCGGTAGGCGGTGGTGTCATCGGTGATCTGGCAGGCTTCGCGGCCGCCATTTACCACCGCGGCATTCCGCACGTGCAGGTGCCGACGACGCTGCTCGCGCAAGTCGACAGCTCGATCGGTGGCAAGACGGGTGTGAATACCCGTGCCGGCAAAAACCTGCTTGGGGCTGTGCATCAGCCCGCGCTTGTTGTCGCCGATGTAGAGACCTTGCGCAGCCTGCCACGCCGCGAGCTGAACCAGGGGTTCGCGGAGATCATCAAGCACGCGATCATCCGCGATCCTTCACTGTTCGATGTGCTCGAACACTTCGACCCGGACAAATTCGCAGAGCTGGTGCATCGCAACATCGAGATCAAAGCAGCCGTCGTCGCACGCGATGAGCACGACCTCTCCGGTGAACGCGCCATCCTGAACTTCGGCCACACGGTCGGGCACGCGATTGAACGCGCGACCGGTTACGACCGCTTCCTGCACGGCGAGGCGGTGAGTCTTGGGATCGTGGCAGCGTGCGATATCTCCGTTCGCAAGGCCGGCTTCCCGCCTGCAGATCGCGACAAGGTTATCCATGCGCTCACTGCATTCGATCTGCCGACGCGGCTTCCCGATGACGTCGATCGTGCTGCTATCGCCGACGCCGTGGCAGGCGACAAGAAGTTCGAACACGGAGACGTGCGCTTTGTTGTTGTCGAAGCGTTAGGGGCGGCGCGCCTTGCGACGGACGTAACGATGCGTGACATCACGTCCGCTATCGCCGCGCTGTAGCGGCGCTCTATGAGCGCCCGTGCCGTCATTCCGAGCGAAGTCGAGGAATCCCGTGGCGTTACTGAACGGTGGGGCAACGGGATTCCTCCACTGCGCTTCGCTCCGGTCGGAATGACAAGCGTTCTTTGACGGTTGGCAGCTACTTGCGCGCGGCACGGTGATACTCGAGCAAGCCAGCCACGACGCTGTCGGCGTACTCGCGGAAGATGCTTGGCCGATCGGTGCCGTTCACATTGCGAATGCCTTCGTAGTCACCTTCCTGGATGCGCCAGAACACTTCGTCGCTGTTCATCACGTACGGTTCGAAATAGATGACCGGTGCGTGATAGAGCCGCGTTGCGATCAGGTTGCGCGCGTAGACGTAGCCGGTCTCCCCCACTCTCGCTACGTTGTCGGTTGTGTATTCGTAACGGGGCAGCTGCGTTCGCTGCGACATCGTGCGCGCGAACTGCTCACCAAGAGGCAGCTCCTCTTCGTGCGTGCGGCTCAGCAGTCGGTGGATCATCTCAAAGCGCACGTCATCGAATGCGAGCTCGTCCGGCAGATAGGCGCCGTTGATCAGGAAGTGAAGATGGTTCCTGTCGGTCAGGCTTGGCTTGGCGGGGTCGTCCCATGATTCCGCGTTGAAGTGCAGGCAGAGCACCACGTCGGGCTTCAGCTCGGTGTTCACCCGCTCAGCGCGCTTCCGGATCTCGCTGTTCCGGTAGAACAAACGCTCGTTCTGCCACTGCACCGTTTGCTCTTTTTGCGGATCGTCCGGCCCGACGAAGTTGTCGCGCGGCTCCGGGTTTCCCGCGCGCAGCAGAATCTTCTTCGAAACCTCTTTGAGGTCGTCTGGCCGCTTGTCCGTGGCGGGCGCATTCTTCTCGCGCACGAGCGAGACTGTCGCGCCAAGCTTCCGCAGCTGCGGCGCGATGAGCTTCGCCACCAGCAGCGTCATGTTGCCCTCCTGCACCGGCTTGCTGTCGCCTACCTGGAACCAGCGTTCCTCCATGCGGGCCCACGTGCCGCCGATGTGCCCCGGATCCAGCGTGACCTTCAAACCGGCCAGCTCTCGACCTTGCGGCGCGCGAGGCAGTGCGGCTGCGGGACGCCAGCCGCGCTCCGGCTGTTTGCGCGATGCCTCGTCTTTCGCAAAGCGCAGCGTGAACCACGTCTGCTCATCGCGATCGATCGCGATCCGCGCCGATTCCCCTTCCACCTGGATGAGGCTGACGTCGACGCCTTGAGCGCAGTAAACCTTCTGCAGCAACGCCTCGAACTCGCCGCGCGTGATCGTCTCCTGATATTTCTCCAGGGAGGGCCAATCCGGCTGTTTGGCGAGCGGGCTGAGATTCGGCGCGCCGAGTCCAGCGGCGATGCTGGTGAGCAAAAGCGCCGTCGAGGCGAAGAACCGCGCGAGTTTGAGACGAATGATCACGATCTGGATTTCGCAGTATTTACCACGATGTTCGCGCGATGCTTACGATTCTGTTTCTCGGCGACGTCGTCGGCGAGCCGGGACGCAGCGCCGTGATCGCGCGATTACCGGAACTGAAGCGCCGTCACGAGGTGGATTTCATTATCGTCAACGGCGAGAACGCCGCAGCCGGCCGCGGCATCACGCCGAAGATCACGATCGACCTGCTCCGCGCCGGTGCCGCCGTCGTGACGACCGGCGACCATGTGTGGGACCAGAAGGAGCTCATCCCCTTCATCGCCACCGAGCCGCGGTTACTCCGCCCGATCAACTACCCCGCAGGCGCGCCGGGCAGCGGCTCGATCGTGCTCGAGACCGCGAAGGGCAAAGTCGGCGTCATCAACGTGCAAGGCCGCACATTCATGCAGCCGATTCTCGAGAATCCCTTCCACGCGCTCGACGTTGCGGTCAGCGAAATGCGCGATGAAACGCGCGTCATCTTCGTTGACGCGCACGCGGAGACAACGAGCGAGAAGATCGCGATCGGTCGCTTTCTCGACGGCCGAGTCTCCGCCGTCGTCGGCACCCACACGCACGTGCAAACTGCGGACGAGCAGATCTTCCCGCGCGGCACGGCGTTCCTTTGCGACGCCGGAATGTGCGGACCGACGCAATCGATCCTCGGGCGCGCGGTCGATCCGATCGTCAACCGCTTCATCTCAAATCTGCCGGCGCCGTTCCCGGTCGCGAAAGGCGAGGTCCGCCTCTGCGGCGCGGTTGTTGGAATCGATGAGGCGACTGGACGAGCGGTTTCCATCGAGCGCATCAACGAAGTCGTGGAAGCGACGGCGCCGCCGGAACCAATCCCGCGCGCGGCTCAACAACAGGCGCCGGCTGCAACGCCTCTGCTGTAGGCGACGTCACTCGGCGGCGTAGCCCGAGGCGCTTGGGTTAGGGTGTTGTTTATCCATACCGGGCACGGTCGCTGGAATAACGAAACAGCCGTGCCCCAGCTAACACGCGCACGCAAAACAACGTGGTCATCCTGAGTCGCGAAGACGACGAAGGACCTCACGCAAATAGGACGGTGGGGCTATCAGACCAGAGTGCCACGTCGACCGCCCGGCCACATAAGCAGCTGATCTAAGCCAGCGCTCCGGGCGTGAGGTCCTTCGCCGTCTTCGCTGGCTCAGGATGACCGCACAGGAACGCGGCGTCGCTCGGTAAGGCAGCGCGGCTACCGCTACTCGTCCCCGGCGTCCGCTGCTTCCTTCTCCGCCTTCTCCTCGTCGATGTCGTCTGCCTCGACCGAGAAGCGCCGCTTGCGCCGCGCCTGGGGCAACGGCGAGAGAGTCATCGTGATGTTACGCCCGGCGAGCTTTGGCTCCGCCTCTACCTGCGCCATCGTGTTGAGATCGTCGCGCACCCGGTACATGAGCTGCATGCCGAACTCCTGGTGCGCCATCTCGCGCCCGCGGAATTGCAGCTGCGCGCGCACCTTGTTCCCCTTGTCCAGGAACGCCTCGGCGTGCCGCATCTTCGTCTCGTAATCGTGCGCGTCGATGTTCACGCGGAACTTGATCTCCTTCAGCTTCGTCCCGGAGCTCTTCTTCTCCTTCTCCTGCTTCGAGAGATCGTAACGATACTTGCCGAAATCGACGATCTTACAGACCGGCGGATTGGCCGTCGGCGCCACCTCCACCAGATCCATCCCGATGCTCTGAGCGCGGCGCAGCGCATCGGAAAGTTTCATGACGCCGAGCTGCTCGCCCGAAGCGCCCATGATGACCCGGACTTCGCGCGCGCGAATCCGGCCGTTTACACGAGTTTGTGGTTGCAGATTAAATCAAAGCTCCAGACCGGCGCGCCCGGGGAGTGAACCGCGTCGCCGTAAGTATCATTCTCATCGCCCTGCTCCCGGCGCAGCGCCGTGTGGCGCAACTCCAGAGACACTCCTGCTTCGCCGCGATTGCGATGAATTCGCGACGACGAGCCGGCGCCATGCGCCGACCGACCGCAACATGACGGCAACAACCCCTGCGGAGCAAGACCAAACTGGCGAGCTGAAGCTTCGGGCCTTATCAGCCGCGCACGAGAGCAGAAGCGCGTCAGCGCCGGCGGCTTCGCACCGCTCAGCTACGCGGAAGGTGGCGTGCCGTAGCGGCTGGCGTGCTGCTCGTAGAAATCGATATCTTCAAGCATCGCGTCGATCGTCGCTTCGACTGGCTCGATTCTGGCGAAGCCGGCGAAGACGGCGCGGTCGCCCGTCTCGCTGCTGTCGATGACCAACGTGGGGCGCTGCGTCACCTTCATGGCGTGGAACTCGGCCGTCGCGGCGCGGATGCGTTTCTCGATCTCCTTTGATTTGGCGCGCTTGAGTAGCTTCTCCTTCTCGATGCCGGATGTGACGGCGCCGATCTCGGCGGAGATGTCCCATTGGCCGGTCTTGCGGCCTTCTCGCAGACCAGCGGTGGCAAGCGCCACGCGCACGGTGTCGTCGGTAATGCCGAGGTCGCGCGCGGCTTCGGCGACTGCATTCGGGGCAAGGTACTCGGCGACTCCGGGTTCCAACCAATCGGGATTCAGCGTGTAGGGCGCACGATTCAGCATGCTGCTGCGGCGGTAATACCACTCGAGCTGCGCGAGCGTCTTGGGCATGCCGTCTTCGTCCATGAGCGCGATCTTCCAGTCGAACTCGACGCGGCCCTCATAGCGCTCCTTCAGTTCGGCCCACATCGGCTCCGCCCAGAAGCACCAGGAGGAAACAACGTCGAGGTAGTTTGTGACCTTCAGTGCGGGGCGCTTTTCTGGCATTGGACGTTGAACGTTGAGCGTTGGAGGTTTCTGTCAGCCGAGGAAACAAACGTCGAACGTCGGACGTTCAACGTCCAACGTTCAATTGCAGAGGCGCAAGCAACGGCTTCACTGCACGCTGCGCTTTGCTCGACCTGAATCAGATCCTGCTCTTCATCGCGGCGGTCTCGCCCGCGATCCTGCTCGTGCAGACGTGGCGCGGGGCGGCGGACCCCAACTGGCGCACCGGCGCGCTGACGGTGTTAATCGTCACGTCCATAGCATGGATGCTGGCGCGGCCGCAGGCGGGGTTCATCGGCGGCGGGGCGTGGTTCTTCCTGTTGTTTCTGCCCGCGACGCTCCTCCGGAAGGCGATGGAGCTGGCGCAACGCGGCGAGGTGCCCAAAGCCCGCCGCTTGCTCCACGCGCTGCGGTTGTTGCACCCGCGGCAGGCGCTGCGTGAGCACGCACGGGTGATCGATGTGATGGAGCGCGCGCACGAACACGGACGCGCGCTCCCGGCCGTGGGCCCGCGGCCGTCCATGTTTGGGCGAACACGCACGCGGCTCACGCGCGTGGTCGCGCTCGTGATCGCGCTGAACGCCGCGATGTTCATCACGCAGATGGTGCTCGGCGGATCGACGAACTTGCTCACGCTCCATCGCCTCGGCGCGCTCGAGCCCTATGCCGTGCTCAATAACAGCGAATACTGGCGCATGGTGACGGCGCTCTTTCTGCACTACGGGCCGGCGCACCTCCTCGTGAATCTCTTCGCGCTCTACTTCTTCGGTCCGACGGTGGAATCAGCGCTCGGCTCGGTGCGCTTTGCAGCGTGTTACCTGATCTCGGGTATCGGCTCGTGCGCGGAGATTGCGACGCTGTGGCGGTTTGGCTGGCTGGAAATGGACCAGCTCGTCGGGGCGTCGGCCGCGGTCATGGGCATCGTCGGCGCATGGGCTGGCGCGCTCATCCGAGACCGACATCTCGCCAACAACCGGCGGACGCTGCGCAACATCATGATCATCATCGTGGTGCAGTGCGTCTTCGACATTCTGACACCGCGCGTGAGCATGGCGGCGCATCTCAGCGGCCTTGCGACCGGGTTTGTGGTGGGGCTGTTGCTCGCGCCGCGTCGAGCCTCAACCATCGCCGCGCCTTAACGCTGAGCTGACGGAACACTTGCTGCTCAACGTTTTCCTGACAGAATCCGGCTCCCTTAGCACCCCACCCTAGCCGCTCCCCGACATGCCGACGTACCACACTTACAACGTCATCCCGAATCTGCCGCCGGCGCTCGAGCCGCTGCGCGAGATGGTCTTCAACGTGTGGTGGACCTGGGAGCCCTCCGCGCGCCGACTCTTCCGCCACCTTGATCCCGAGCTCTGGCACCGGACGAATCACAACCCGGTTCGCATGCTGCAGCTCTCGCGGCAGACGCGGCTGGAGGAGGTGGCGAAGGACGACGATTTCCTGCGCGAACTAAAGGAAGTGCACGATGCCTTTCGCGCGTATCTGGCGCGGAAAGACACCTACGGAAAGACGGGTAAAGGCAGCGCAATCAAGTCGCCGGTCGCGTACTTCTCGGCGGAGTTTGGTTTCCACGAATCGATTCCGAATTACTCCGGCGGCCTCGGCATCCTGGCCGGCGACCATTGCAAGTCGGCCAGCGATCTCGACCTCAACTTCGTCGCCATGGGCCTGCTCTATCGGCACGGCTACTTTAAGCAGCAGATCGATAAGGATGGCGTGCAGGAGGCCGTCAGCCTCAATCAGAACTTCCACCATCTGCCGATCCGCGAGGTGCGGCGCAACAACGCGCGGCTGCTCGTCTCGGTGCGCATCCTCGATCGCGACGTGCTGGCCAAGATCTGGGAGCTGCATGTCGGGCGCATCAATCTCTACCTGCTCGACACCGACGTCGCGGAGAACTCGCCCGAGGACCGCCTGATTACCGCGGAGCTGTACGGCGGCGATCTCGAGATGCGCATGCGTCAGGAGATGATGCTCGGCATCGGCGGCGTGAAGGCGCTGAGCGCGCTCGGAATTGCGGCCGAGGTCTTCCACATGAACGAGGGACACGCTGCGTTCCTCGCCCTGGAGCGGATCCGGATGGTGATCGCGGAGAAGAAGCTCGATTTCTACTCCGCGCTGCAAGTGGTCGCGGCGGCAAATATTTTCACCACGCACACGCCAGTGCCAGCGGGCAATGATGCCTTCCCGCGCGAGATGATGCGACGGTATTTCGGCAACTTCGCTGGCGAGCTTGGGATCCCGTTCGAAGAGCTCTTCACATTTGGACAGACGCGGGTGAATGCCGACGACCCGTTCAGCATGACAATCCTCGCGTTACGCGCGAGCCGGCACGCGAACGGCGTGAGCAAGCTGCACGGCGATGTGAGCCGCGGACTGTGGAAGGATGTCTGGGCTGGAGTGCCGGAACCGGAGGTGCCGATCACGAGCATCACCAACGGCGTGCATACCAAAACGTGGATGGCGCCCGAATTCTCGGCCCTTTACCGCAAGTATCTCGGCGACTGGGAAGAGAAGCTGACGGACGCCGATTTTTGGCGCGGCGTGATCGACATCCCCGATGCGCAGCTTTGGGAGACGCACCAAAAGCTGAAGCTGCGGCTGATCGAGTTTGTGCGCGAGCGGATGCGGCGACGGGCCGAGCGCGTGGGCGAGTCACCCGAAGCGATCCGCAACATCAATCACGTGCTCGACCCAGAGGTGCTGACGATCGGCTTTGCGCGACGCTTCGCGACCTACAAGCGCGGCGCGTTGTTGTTCTCCGACAAGGAACGCCTCGCGCGTTTGCTGCACGATGAGTCGCGGCCGGTGCAATTTATCTTCGCCGGCAAATCGCACCCGCGCGATGAGGGCGGCAAGGCGCTCATCCAGCAGGTCTACAAGTTCAGCCGCGAGGCCGGACTCGAGAACCGGCTCGTCTTCGTCGAAGATTACGATACCTACATCGCGCGCCGCCTGGTGCAGGGCGTTGATCTTTGGCTCAACAACCCGCTCCGCCCACTCGAGGCCAGCGGCACGAGCGGCATGAAACTACCGCCGAACGGCGGCCTCAACCTCAGCGTGCTCGATGGCTGGTGGTGCGAGAGCTACAACGGCAAAAACGGCTGGGCGATCGGATCCGAGATCGAGGCCGGCACTGTTGATTTCCAAAACTCAGTCGACATCACGAGCCTGTATCAGCTGCTCGAGAACCAGATCGTTCCGCTCTACTACGCAAAGCCGGATGGCAAGTTGCCGCTCGCCTGGTTGCAGCTGATGCGCGAGTCCATCCGCAGCGTGACGCCGGTCTTCAACACGCACCGCATGGTAAAAGAATACGCCGAGCGTCTTTACACACCGGCGGCGGCAGCGTTCCGCGAGTTCGCGCAAAACGACTGCCAGGCCGCCACGAACCTGAGCCGCTGGAAGTCGCAAATGCGGCGCGACTGGCATCAGGTGCAGATCTACGATGTGCAGATCGGGAACAGCGATCGGCACAACATCCTCGTCGGCGAATCACTCGACGTAACTGCCAAGCTGCATCTCGGCCCGGTCGATCCGCAGCATGTGCAGGTGGAGGCGTATCACGGCGAAGTCGAGATCGACGGCGTCCGCAATCCGCACATCACGCCATTGCAGCGCGCTGAGGAGAACAGCGGCAACGGCCATCACCTTTATCGCGGGTCAGTTCCCGCGTCGGAGAGCGGCACCTACGGCTTCAGCGTCCGTGTTGTGCCCACGCATCCGCACCTGATGCAGGAGCATGAGCTGCGGCTGATTACCTGGTCGTAACTCGCTCCCCGGCCGGCGGCTGATCGGCGACGCGCAGCAACTCCTCCAAGTCCGAGCCGTCGCGGAACCAGCGGGTAAGCTCGGCGAGCCGGGGATCATTGACGGCGGGCTCGGGGAACGCCACACGCCGCGACCCTCGAGCGGACGCGAACACAATCTCGTCCCACTGGATGGAGGTGATCGCGTCGTGAAACTTCGCGATAGCCCGCCCACGCGCGTAAGCACGCGTCGTCTCAGGCGGAGAGAAGATTGCTGCGCGAACATCGCCGTCCGTTACCACGCGCCGCATTGAGCCTTGCCGCACAAGCTCGGCATGCAGCCCCGCTTCCAGGTCCACATTATGGTATTCCAAGTCGATCGCCTGGAGCCACGGATCGCTCCAGGCGAGGTCCTCGGCTTCCCGCATCGCGCTGAGCAGAAACTTCTTCGCCACCCAATCGACGCGATCGCGCGTCAGGGAGACATCGCGCTCGAGATCGTTCAAGACGTTCTCCCATTCTGCGAGCAGCCACGTGCGGTCCGGATCGCCGCTCTCGTCCGACTCCTGCGCTGCCTTGAGGTAGAGCCGCTGCACGTCGATCGCGGAAATCTTCCGTCCATCGCGCAGCTCGATGATCCAGTCGTACGTCTGATCGCGGCTGATCGCTTTCGTGGCGGCGACCGGCTGCGCCAGGTCGATCTGCGGAGCCTTGCCGCGCTCGATCAGCTCCAGCACCATCGCCGTCGTGCCGATCTTCAGCGCGGTCGCCCATTCGCTCATGTTCGAGTCGCCGATGATGACGTGGAACCGGCGGTAGCGGCTCGGGTCGGCGTGCGGCTCGTCTCGCGTGTTGACGATCGGCCGGCGGTTCATCGTGTCGATGCTCACGAGCACGGTGAAGAAGTCCGCACGCTGAGAAATTTGATAGATGCCGGGCTGGCTCGGCGCGCTCTCTGATTCGATCCCGAGCTTACCCGCGCCAGCGAAGATCTGCCGGGTGACAAGGAACGGCAGCGCGCCGCTGACGATGCGATCCCACGGCACGTCGCGGCGCATCAGGTAGTTATCGTGGCAGCCGTAGCTGTGGCCGACGAAGTCGGTGTTGTTTTTGTACAACCGGAGCTCCTGACCCTCGGGAAGCCTGGCGTTCCGGCGCCGCGCGCACTCAGCGACGATGTGCTCGCCGGCTTTGTCGTGCGCGATGATCTCGCGCAAGGTCGTGCATTCGGGCGTGGAGTATTCCGGATGGGCGTGGTCGTTGTAGAAGCGGGCGCCATTCGACAGCACGAGGTCGCTCTTGATCTCCTCGAAGCTCAGCGGGCGATTACGGTCGATCTCGAAATAGGCGGACTCGTCTGTGTCCTGCAGCAACTCGGCTGCGCGGAACCCGCGTGCGTCGCGATGTGGATCCTCGAGCGCGTAGTCCCATTTCATGAGCGCGCCGTGCTCGGTGTACGAGCGCACCAGCTCAATCGACTCGGCCACCACGTCGAGACTCTCCGCGCCGTTGATGGTGATCCCGTATTCCGTCTCGAGCCCAAATACCCTGCTCATCACCGCCGAACATAGCGCGTCACCACGCGCGGTCGAAGCGGCGCTGCCAAGTACGCTGCGTTGCGCGACAAGCTTGCCGTCGCGCGGCGCGTCAGACTTGCTCCTGCGGACTGCGCAGGAAGTCTTTTAGATCTGCCTCCGAGACCATCACGTGATCCTTCAGGAGCTTCGTTAACTCAGGGAACTGCACGATCAACGATTCCAGCTGGCTGCGGATCATCTGCGCCCGGAATTGCGCGAACGCCGTGGAGACGGTGTCGAACGACTGATCCCGCGTCGGGTTCGCCATATGCTCAAGGAAGAGACTGGCCAGCGTGCAGACGGTGGCCTCGGTTTTGATGACACGCGCAAACAGCGCCACCAGCAACTCGTCGCGTTCTTCCGTCATGCCTCGGCTCGGAGGAAGGCCCCTGCGACGCTCAGCGCCGGAGCCGGCTGTGAACTCCTCGCCCGTCGGGTGGGACGGCGAACGAGGATGGACCTAACCGTTGAAAATTTGCGCGTCCTGCGAAGCTGATCGAGCGCTGCGGAGCGGCAGCGGTGCGCGTGGGTTTCGCAAAATCATTCTGCAAAGGCCCCATTCGCAAACTCTGACGAAGCGTGCCTGAACGGTAAATACGGAGAACTCCGTATCAGAGCGCAAGCACCAGAGACACAGCGCGCGAGCTTCGAGGCACGGGAGAAAACGCGCGCCGGCCAAGATTTTCGAAAACTTCGGCCGCCAAATTCCGTAGTACGAGATTGAACGCCGTATGGTCTCTCCATCATCTGCCTACGGGCGCCGAGGCGCTGAACGCGCACCCACCCGCGCGATCGTCGTCGTATCGCCGCAGGGGTCGGTGCAGTTTGCAACGGACAGGGCAGCCACGTGGCTTACATCGCTCTTTGGCCTGACCGGCGGGACGAAACGCCTGCCGCACTCCGTATCGCGGTGGATGCTCGAGAGCGCCGCCCATGGTCAGGCAAAGCCTTTCCTGGCGGCAGACGGCGCGACGCGCTTGCGCATCGATCTTCTCCACACTGAAGCGAACTCGTTCAGCCTCCTCCTTGAGAAAACCACCGCGCGCGGATCGACGCGGCCGCCGCAGGGTCGGCCGCTCACTCGCCGCGAGGCGGAAGTCCTGACGTGGGTGGCACGCGGAAAATCGAACGGCGAGATCGCAGCCATCCTTCAGGTGTGCACCAAGACGGTCGATAAGCATCTCGAGCGGATTTACCCCAAGCTCGGTGTCGAGAACCGGACGGCGGCGGCGAGCCACGTCCACTCTGCCGCAGGCGTGTGGTCGCAGCACGCGGCTTGAGGGCGGCTCCTCCGTGGCTGTCGCTAAATGACAGCAGACGGCGGCCGAGACTTCTGCTCTGCGGCGCGTGCAGGCGCGATCTTGACGACGTTCTCAGGATCGTAATCGATCAGCTTGAACCAATCTTCCGTGATGTCCGCCGGGGGGAAGATGTCGTTCTCCGAGAACTCCGCATGGAATGCGAACTGGAGATCTTCCTCCGTGATGCCGTCGGCCCCGTCGGCCGAACTCGACGCGCCCGAGCTCGCGATGGCCCGCTTGATCGCGCGACCTTTCGCGCGCTCCACGATGGAGGCGATAATCGCGCCGCTCAGCAAATCACTGCGATAGACCATTTCTTTGCGGCCACTGCGCAAAGTGATCTCGAGGAACTTATTCTCATCCCGACGCGCGAACTGCGCCTCAAGCAGCCGATCGATCAGCCCATTGATCGCTTCACCCGTGCTGCTCGCATCGCGAGTGACTGACGCCGCGTACGGCAGCGCGTCCGTGAGATAGATGCGGTAGATCTCGCGCGCGCCGACGCGGTTTGGCCGCTGGACCTTGATCTTGCGGTCGATGCGACCGGGCCGAAGGATCGCCGGATCGATCAAGTCGGCACGGTTCGAGGCGAGGATGATCACCACATCATCGAGCGAGTCGATGCCGTCCATTTCCGAGCAGAACATCGGCACCAGCGTGGAGAGGATGTTCGAGTGGCGCGACGCGCGGCGCGTGCCCAGGATGCTCTCCGCCTCGTCGATAAACAGGAAAGGCAGGAACCCTTCGCGCCGTTTCTCCCGAGCAGTCGCGAAGATGTCGCGCACGATGCGCTCCGATTCGCCGACCCACATGTTCAGGATTTCCGGCCCCTTCACGTGCATGAAGTATTCCTTCATCTCGTGGCCAGTCTTCTCGCGCAGCTGCTTGGTCAGGTTGTAGGCGGTCGCCTTGCCGATCAGCGTCTTGCCGCAACCGGGCGGTCCATAAAGCAGGAAGCCTTTGGGCGTCGCATGCTGAAACTTCTGAAACAACTCGCCATGGATGAGCGGCAGCTCGATCGCATCCTTGATGGCCTGCAATGCTTCGTCCTGCCCGCCTACTTTCTCCCATGGCAGCTCCGGCACGACATCGAGGTAGTGATCGCGCGATTCCGGATGCGACATCGCTTCCAGCGCCATGCGATAGCTCGGATCGACGCGGACCTCGTCACCGGACTTGAGCGTCGACTTCGCGAGTTCAGCCGAACGCTGCAGGACCGTCGATTGCATGCCGTGCTCGCCGCCCACACGGAGCCGGTCAGTCCCCAGCACCTCGGTGATTTTCGTGACCGGCCCGCCCGTCTCGAAACCAAGATCGCCAACGACAACGTACGCTTCATTCACCAGCACGCGTGTGCCCTTTTTCAGCTTCGAGATGCTGAGGCGCGGATCGACGTTGCAGTAGTAATCCGAGCCGCCGACCACGATGTGCGCGGTGTCGCGTGAAGGGTTGCCGAGAAACGTGCCGATGCGATTCGCCGGCGAAGTCACTTTCTTGATCACCTCCTCCAGCTTCTCGATCATCTGCCGCGCATCGCCGATCATCTCCTCCTGATCGGCAATCGCTTCACGCAAGGCGAGGAACTCGCGGCGGAGCGGGTCGTGCGGCGAGATGCTCGCCACAGCGAGGTCGAAAGCCTGCAGAAGGCTGAGCCCCTCGCCTCCGGCGGTGCCGCCGTAGCGCTCTAACTCGTCGTCCGGTTGCTCGTTCATCGGTCGCCCCAGCGAAATCCCTGCACCGCGCCGAAGTATAGCATCTTCAGGGAACGCGCTGCAAACCGCATGGCGACGCTTAACGGTGGTTGTCTCAAGCACCGGTGCGCACGGCTGTCGGCGATGCGCTGACTGAGGAGTTTCACATAACCGCCTCTACATTCGCGTCTGGTGCGCGGGGGGGAAAAAGAGGTTGAAGGCATGTCGGCTGCGACCTACCCTCCTCTGCTTTTCGCGAGGAGCCTTAGCTCAATTGGTTAGAGCGCCGCCCTGTCACGGCGGAGGTTGCGGGTTCGAGCCCCGTAGGCTCCGGATTTTATCCGCTTCTTTGCGAAAGTTCCGTTGGAGTTCTTACGCTCGGTTGCGTAAGTAATCAGGCATGCGCTTCCCCTTGCGTATTGCTGTTCTCGCGATTGCCTCGTCCGCCTCGCTCCACGCCGCCAGCTTTACGGTCTCGAACGTAAACGACAGCGGCCCCGGCTCACTCCACCAGGCGATCAACGATGCCAACGCCGCGCCCGGGCACGACGATATCGTGTTCAACATCCCGGGCGCTGGTGTTCATAAGATCGATATCCAACACAGGGCTCTCCCGGAAGTGACCGGGCCGGTCACGATCGACGGCTACACGCAACCGGGCGCGAAACCGAACACACGCGCCGTTGGCAACGACGCGGTGATTTTGATCCAGATCGACGCCGCTGCGAATCATCAAACCGGGCCTGAAACCGGGCTCGTGCTCAGCGGTGGGAATTCCACAGTTCGCGGGCTCTCGATCACCGGCGTCCCGGGCCGTACTTACGTTAGCTTCCCGGAAAATCCGACTCCTCCGCCACTGCCGACAGGCGACTCCATCGTCCTGCAGACGAACGGCGGGAATGTCATCGAGGGGAACTTCATCGGAGTCTCGCCGACCGGCATCGCAGAAGGTTTCAATTACACTTATCGAGGGATCAGGATCTCGTCTGATGACAATCGCGTCGGCGGCACATCTCCGGCCGCACGGAATGTCGTTTCGCAGAACTCCATCGGGATCAGTGTCGGCGGCGCGAGGACACGAATCGAAGGCAACTACATCGGCAGCGACGCAAGCGGCACGCAAAAGTCAGGAGGCGCGGACAGCGGCGGCAATGGCATCGGCATCAGCGTTTTCGCGCCGGACGCGCGGATCGGTGGAACAGCGCCCGGTGCGGGTAACCTGATAGCCGGGAACGAGACTGAAGTGTCGCTCGGCTCGCGTGACGCTGTGGTGCAGGGGAATCGAATCGGGCCCGGCATCAATGGCAATCAACCCTTGGAGCGCCTGTCCCGCGGCATTCGGGTCGGCGGCAGCGGACATTTGATCGGCGGCTTGCAACCGGGTGCCGCCAACGAAATCACCGGCGGTATCACGGTGGGATCGCGCAACTCCGGCAGCACCCAGCCGCGGCGCAATAGCCTGCTATCGAACGTTCAGCTTAACACCTCGCAAACGCCGATCGATCTCGGCGACAACCAGACGACGAGAAACGACCTGGGTGACGCAGACGTCGGGCCTAACGACCTGCAGAACTTTCCTGTCATCACTCAGGTCACGCGTGGCGAGGAAACTGTGACGGTTAAAGGCGGGCTGAATAGCGCACGCGCAACGACGTTCACGCTCCAGTTCTACCGGATGGCGAGCTTCGCGGCGCCGAGTGAGCTTCTCGGGACTGAACGGGTGACCACGGACGAAGCAGGGATCGCATATTTCGAGTTCACCTTCCCTGCGCGCACCGAGGAGAACGACTTCATCAGCGCGACCGCGACCGCGCCAGATGGCAGCACGTCGGAGTTCTTCCCCTTCAACGGCAGCGTGCAGATGGCGAATCTGTCGACGCGCGGCCACGTCGGGACCGGCGACAACATCCTGATCGGCGGCTTCATCGTGCGGCGCCCGTTCAACTGGTTCAGCGACCGTGACTTCTCGAAGCGTGTGCTCGTTCGAGCCATCGGACCATCGCTCGCGACCGCGGGTTTCGCAGCGGACCGCGTTCTCCAGGACCCGACGCTGGAACTGCGCGACAGCGATGGCGCGTTGATCGCACAAAACGACGATTGGCGCGATGGACAGCAGCAGGAAATCGCCGCGAGCAACGCAGCCCCCGCCCACGCAGACGAATCGGCCCTGATCGCCACGTTGCCGGAAGGCACCTTCACGGCTCTGGTGCGCGGCGTTGGCGAAACGGGCGGGCTCGGCTTGATCGAGATCTTTGACCTTGACCCGCTCGATCCGGTGAACACACCGGGCTCAGGTCGACTGATCAACATCTCAACCCGCGGACGCGTCGGAACTGCCGACGAGGTTCTGATCGGCGGCATCATCATCAATGGCGATGCTGGTCAGCGGTTGATGGCGCGCGCCATCGGCGCGGATCTCGCGGCTGTCGGGCTGCGCGATGCGTTGCTCGATCCGATGCTGGAGCTGCGAGACGCCAGCGGCAATCTCATCGCAGCGAATGATGACTGGAAGGAGACGCAGCAGCGCGAAGTCGAAAGCACTGGGCTGATCCCGACAAACGAGCAGAACTCCGCGATCGTCACGACGCTGATCCCGGGCTTGTACACGGCGACTGTGCGCGGCAAGAACGGCACCACCGGGCTTGCTGTCGTCGAGTTCTACGACCTGCGCCGCTGACGTTGCCCCGCAGCCGGGCTGATTCGCGAACTGGGCAAAGCGCACGAGTCGCGCTACGCTCCGCCGTCTGAAAGCCGCCCGACGTCTTCTACTGTCGCTCGCGCTCATCGCCTCGCCCGCGATGGCGTTCTCCGAGACGATCTTGCCTGCTGGAGACGGCGCCACGTGGGAGTACGAGGTGCGCGATAGTTCGACGCCAGCCGCACCGCCGGCCGCGCTCACCGTTCGCATCAATGGCACCGAGCAGATCGGCGACAAAGAGCTGCTGAAGTTCGAGACGGTCGCGGAGGATGTCGTCACAAAAACCGAGCTCATGTCGGTGGATGAGCGTGGACTGCATTGCCATCAACGCGCGGGCGCTGATGGCAAAGCGACCATCCTGGAGCCGCCGCAGACGACGGTGCCGTGGCCGCTGAAAGTCGGCGCGACATGGCAGGTGAACGACCACGTAGCCGGCGGTGGCACGCAGCAGTTTGCGGTCACGGGCGAAGAGGATGTCGCCGTGCCGGCCGGCACCTTCCGCGCGTTTCGGCTGCATTACGATCAGCCGTGGCCGATCTCCACCGCGACAGATCGGTGGTTCGTGCCGGGCACAGGGATCGTGAAAGACGTAACGACCACTCGCGGCCCGACGGGCCGACTGCTCAGCCGCGCGACGACTGTCTTGAAGAAATTCTCGGTCGCTCCGCGGCGCGCCGACGACACACCGCCGTCGATCACGATCGAGGCCGGTTCCAAAGATGCGTCGCCGCAACCTGCGGCCGCCGCGCCGCCTGCGTCGAAGCCCGCCATTCTGTTGGAGGTAACCGGCGAACGCGACGGCACTCCGCAGACCGAGTTCAAGTCAGATGCGCGGCAGATCTTCGTTCGCTGGAGTGGCGTTAACCTGCCTGTCGGCGCGATCCTCCGCGTCACCTGGATCGCGGAGGATGTCGGCGACCTTGCGCCAGCGAACTTCGTCATCGACGAAATGGAGACGGAGCTCGAGACGGCGGAGTTCGGCGCGCGCTTCACGTTGTCACGTCCGACGGACGGCTGGGCTGCCGGAAAGTATCGCGTCGAGGTGTCCCTGGCGGAGGAAGTGTTGCAGAAGCTCAATGTGACGATCATCGACTGAGGCGGCTTTCAAGCATCGACACCCGCGCCAGATGCGCGCACACGCTGCGGTCATCCTGAGGCGTCGTAAGCGCGCCGAAGAGCCTGTCCTGACTCTCTCGAAGGAACCTCACGCACGCTTCGTGGTGTTTAGGCACCGGCAGGCATCACGAAGGACCTAGCGTGAGGTCCTTCGCCGTCTGCGCGGCTCAGGATGACCGCATAGCGAGCGCGTACCCCGCTGTTGACGCAGCACGTTCCGTGAGTCGGCGATGTAACGCGCGTTTGACTCATCCGTGCCGCAACGTCAAACCTCCCGCGCAGCCACTCGCCCGGCACTCACCGGATGAAAGGTGAAAGGCGCGGAAGCGGTTTCATGACAAGCGCGGCGCATCACGCGGTCATTCCGAGCGAAGTCGAGGAATCCCGTGGCGTCACCTCAAACCTCCTGCATCGGGATGTCTCGACTTCACTCCACATGACGACTGTGCTTCGCAAGTGCGCGGGTGACGCGCGCAACGACACCCGCCCACCCTTCGCCGTGATCCTGACGGAAGAGTCGCATCGTTGGATACCAGGGTGTGTCTTCGCGATGGTCCATCCAGCGCCAGTCGGACTCCGCCTGGAGCAGGGTCCACGTTCGGACACCGAGCGCGCCGGCTAAATGCGCCGGCATGCTGTCGATGGAGATGACGAGATCGAGGGAGGCGATTTGCTGCGCTGCTTCGAGAACGTCGTTAGAGCCCGACACGACGCCGAATCCGACCGGACGTTCCGCGAGGCCGGAGCCGCGCTGAAGAATGTGGAGCGTCACGCCAGGAATGCCGCCAAGGGGAAGGAGCAGCTCGATCGGAATGGAACGTTCCGGTGCCCAGTCGCCGCATTTCCAGACGAGGCCCACTCGGAGTTTACCGTCGCCAGAAAGCGACGAGGGCTGCACATGCAGATACGGAATATCGGAGGGGAGCGTCGTTGTCGTAGAGCGAAAGACGTGCGCGAGTTCCATCGACTCGACATCGATGTCGAACTCGACGTCGTCAGCAAGCGCTCCGCTATGCAGCGGAAGCAGCTCGTCGACGCCGTCGACGGTACGCAACAACGGAATCAGCTCCGGTTGTGCCCAGACGATGAGGCGGCTTGCCACTCGTCGCACCAGCGGTGCGTACCTGATGAACTGAATCGTATCGCCGAGCCCGTGATAACAGCGGATCAGCACGCGCTTGCCGTCGAGCGGCTCACCATTCCAGACCCACTGAAAGTGCCGCGGCAGATGGTCGCACGTCTCGCCCTCTCGGCGACGCAGCACCTCATCGCTGACTTTCCACGCCGTTGCGAAGTCGCCCGCCCGCATGTGTCGCATCCATGCCGACCCCAGCTCGAGCGCCTTCTGCGGGTCGGATGCAGCGATCTGCTCGATCGCTGCGTAGTCCTCAGCTTGCAAACGATTGGCGAAGCTTCTCTTTCTTCGCTTCGCAGTCCTCGTTCAGCCGCCGCACCTCGACTGCGAGCTGCTTCTCGAGCGACTCCGCTTCGTCGGTTGCACCAGACGTCCGCGCTTTCCGGATCTCGTCTTTCAGAAATAGCTCCTTCTCCGCGATGCGTGCCCGGTAGGTGGAATCGATCTCCGCAATCTGCTGCTTCTGCTCGTCGTTCAGCACGACAGTCGGCGCGCTCTTCTCCAGCCGTTCCATCGCGAGCTCGTAAGCGGATTTCATAGCGCCCCTAATCGTGCTCGGAAGATTGCGCCCGGCAAATCAATTCCTACATTCCGCGGGTGAACGGCAAAATCCGGCTCCTCAGCACCGATTTCGACGGCACGCTCGTGCAACATGCGAGCGATCCGGTGCTGGACGCTGACTGCATGGAGCTCATCCGCGAGATGCAAAGTCAGGGTGCGTTGTGGGCGATCAACACGGGGCGCTCAGTCGATTTGCTCGAGTCAGGGCTGACCGACTTTGAGTTCCCCTTCCGGCCAGACTTCATCCTCACCAGCGAGCGCGACATCTACCGTCCGTGCACCAACGGCGGAAAGTGGGAGGCGTACGGCGACTGGAATGCGCGAGTCGCACGCGATCACGCTGAGCTCTACGCGTCCGCCGACTCGGTGCTGTCCGAGGTGCTGAATTTCGTGAACCAGAAGACACGCGCTCGGGTGATTTATCTCGGGAATGACCCCGAAGGCCTGATCGCGCACGACGAAGACGAGATGAATCGCATCGTGCGCTTCATCGATGAAGCGCGCGCGAGCGAGCCGAAATTCCACTACCAGCGCAACACTGTTTACCTTCGGTTTTGCCACGCCGATTACCACAAAGGCGCGGCGCTCGCTGAGTTGTCGCGGCTGCTCGAGATTCCGCGCGAGCGGATCTTCGCAGCGGGCGACCATCACAACGACCTCTCGATGCTGGATGGCCGGTATGCGGAGTTCCCCGCCTGCCCGGCGAACGCCATCCCGGAGGTGAAACAAGCCGTCCGCAACGCGGGCGGCTACGTCGCGGACCGGGAGTGCGGCGCGGGCGTCTACGACGCGCTGCTCTACTTCACGAGCTAGCAGCTGCGCCGAGCTGCAGGCGCGGATCTTCGCTCAGGATGTCATTCAGCGGCGGCCATTGCACCGACGTGTCCATGTCGCGGAAGGCGTGCAGGTAAATTGCGACAGATTCGGCCGGATACTTCCCCACCAGGAGATCGACCGCAGCGTCGATCTTCTCCTTCGGCGGGGCCGCGGGAAGCTCCTCAACGGTGCCATCCTCGTCATGTGCAATTTCCAGCGCATCGAGGAAATCGCACAGCATCGGTTTGTGCGCGCCGAGCAGCCAGGCCTGCACGAGGTGCGTGGCGAGCGTGTTGCTGACCGGGCGGCTCAACGCTGCCTTCATCCACGGGTGCCGCTCGTTAGGCGGCTTCCGTTCGATGAACACGCCGCGCAGGTTCCGCTGAGTTGCCAGCCCTTGGATCGCCGCCTTGTAGACCGGCTTCTGGTCCTTGTGCAGGAAGACGAAAATCTCGGTCGCGCGCTCGGGCGACATGTTTTGGAAAAGCTCGTGCGATCTCATCGTGCTGGTTGCGGTGCGACTTCGGCCGGCAGTGTTTCGGTGGGCCGGCCACTCTTTCCCGCGAACCGGTTGGTCATATACGTCAGCAGCAGCACCCAGAACGTCAACGCGAGGCTGAAGAGCGGGAACTGCAGGGCGAGCGGGAGCGAGTAGATCATGCCGATCAACGGGATCCAGACGGCCCAGTTCGTCAGGAGTGTCGGCACGATTTTGTCCTTGTAGTAGTCAACGGTGAAGCACCCGCGCAGGGCCGCGAAGGAGAAGCCACTGTTCTTCCACTCGTACGCGATCACCGTGTAGGGCGCAGCAAAGAACACGTTGTAGACGAACTGGTCGATGCAAATCTTCGCAGCCACCACTCCGACGGTAGCCTGGTCGCCCAGCCCTGCTGCCAGCCCGCGATACATCAGATCGACTGTGATGCCGGCGAACGCCCAAACCGGCGCAGTAAAAAGAACGTTGCGCAGATTTTCCGCGCGCACGTGACCGCGCTGGAAAAGCAGCACGATGGAAAGTTCCGGCAGGATGGCACCGGCGAGAACCGTCGCGACGATGACAAACCCGATGCCGTAGGTGCGTTTCACGTCCGCCAGCTGGTGGAGCAGAGCCGCGAAGCCGGGATGCAGAAAGTATCCGATGAGAACCGCGAGCATCAGCGCCTGGATGATGAAGGCCGGCAAAGCATTCGCACGGATCGCGTCCCAGCCGATCGTTAGCGGGGTACGCTCCGCTTGTTCCTGCGTTTGCTGCATCGGCGCAAACTCCAACGGCGCAGTCGCGGAGCAAGCTGAAAACCCGATGTCCTCGCTGGTTGGCGGGGCTTGACCGAGCGATGCGCTTTTCGGAATGATCCCCGCATGCTCCCCCGCTCTTCCCTCCTCTTGTCGATCGCCCTCGTCGCGCTTTTGAGTCTCACCAGCTGCGCGCCGCAACAGCCACTGAGTTCCGTGCGCGGTGGCCAATACAAGACCGTCTCTCTCGATCCGGACATCACAGCGCCCGAGCGCTACGTCTACCGCGACCTCGCGGGCAAGCGCTCACGTGGAATGTTTGGTGGACTGATCGGCCTCGCGATCGGCGCGGCTTCGGAAGGTCCGGGGTTCCGCCGGTTTGATGCAGCAGCGTCCCGGGCGCCGGTCGACGTTCGTGTACTCCTCAGGCGTGAAATCGAGGGCGCACTCAGGAGCTCGGAGTTGCTCAAGCTGGTGTCAACGAATGGCGACAGCGCGATGCGCATCGAGATTCTTGCTTATGGGGTGGCGCCGGTGAGCGGCCGACAGCTCGGCGGCGTGATCACTGCCAAGGCAACACTTACCGACAGAAGCGGCAAGACGGTCTGGCAGAAGAGTGAATGGGCGAACAGCGAGACGAGCGCGATGCTGACCGACATCGAACAAAACCCGAGCCTCTGGCCGCGTATGGCACGCGAGGCTGCGGCGGGGCTCGCGCGCAAGCTCATCCTCTACACCAGCGCGACGGAGCGGTCGGTTTCGCCGACATCCATGTGATGCGAGGCCTTGGTGTTTCGACGGCTCTCCAGCGGGCGGGCGTCTGCTGCCTGGCACTCCTGCTGACCGGTTGCGTGACGCTGGAACCCCGCCCCGCTGGAATCTCGCGCTCGATCTTTTACTCCGTCACGCCGGTGTATCCGCGGAGCTTTGACATCGTCGCGGCAGGCCCTCGCCGGCGCGAAGCTGCGGAGCTACGCGACGCGTGGCAAGCGAAGGCTGCCATGGTAGCGAACGGCCGTCGGTTCAAAGCCTCGCCATTAGTGGTTCGCGACACGGAATACATCCCGAGTGGCTACGGAGCCGCGCTGCCGATCCAGCGGCGCACCGTGACGGGCACGATGACGCTCGTCGAATAGGCGACTGCCGTGCGGCTGCAGGGTTTGCCGCACCGCGCTGCCGCGCGTAAACTTCCGGGTGATCCCCGCGCGAAAGCCAGACATCAAGTCTCTGACGTTGGCAGAGCTGCAGGAAGTCGTCGCTGCTTCCGGGCAGCGGCCCTTCCGCGCGAAGCAGATCACGGACTGGCTCTACAAGAAGCGCATCTCCTCGTTCGACGAGATGACGGATCTGCCGCAGACGCTTCGCGCGCAGTTGGCAGCCGAGTTCGAGTTCTCGAATCCCGAGGTCGTCCGCGTCCTTGGCTCGAAAGACACAACCCAGAAGTTCCTGTTCCGTCTGCGGGACGGCAACCTCATCGAGTCGGTGTTGATCCCAGCCTCACCCGCGCTTTATGGCGAGACGTCGGATCGCCGGACAATCTGTGTGTCGAGCCAGGTCGGCTGCGCCTACGGCTGCAAATTCTGCGCGAGCGGTCTCGAAGGCTGGACGCGTAATCTCGACGCCGGCGAGATCGTCCAGCAGCTGATCGCGGTCGAGAAACACAGCGGCGAGCGCATCGACAACGTCGTGTTCATGGGCATGGGAGAGCCGCTCGCGAACCTGAAGAACCTGGCTCGTGCCATTCAGATCATCAATCAACCGTGGGGTCTCGAGATCGGCGCGCGGCACATCACGATCTCGACCAGCGGCCTCGCGCCACAAATTCGCGAGCTGGCCGAAGAGCCGACGCAGTTTCGCCTCGCCCTCTCCTTGCACGGAGCCACCGACGAGGTGCGCAGCCAGATCATGCCCGTCAATCGCAAGTATCCGCTCAAGGTGCTCCTCGAAGCGTGCGATTACTACGTCGCGAAAAAACGCAGGATGCTGTTCGAGTACATCCTGATCAACGACGTCAACGACACCGAAGAACAGGCGTACGAGCTGGCGAAGATCGCACGGCGTCTCTCGGCCAAGATCAACCTCATTCCCTACAACACGGTCGAAGGGCTGGAGTGGACGCGTCCGCCACGCGCACGGCAGGAGCGCTTCCAGTCGATCCTGCGGGAACACGGAGTCGTGTCGACGTTACGCCGCGAGAAAGGGCACGACATCGCGGCCGCATGCGGGCAGCTGCGGCTTCAAACAAAGCGACGCGAAGTCGAGGCGGATGCCGTAGCCAGGCCGACTGCATAGCGCGGTCATCCTGAGGCTGGCGAAGCGCGCCGAAGGACCTCACGCCGGCACTCGTGACGGTGTTGGTCGTTGGCAGTGATTTACGGCCCTGCGTGAGGTCCTTCGCCGTCTACGCGACTCAGGATGACCGCGCGTGCGCGCCCGTTGATCCGGTGCAAAACTCTTTTGCGCAGCCTCCCAAGCTGGAATAAAGAAAATCATGCCGGGCTACGATCATCAGCCTGACCGAGCCTGGGACGAGTACGACTGGGAGCGGTTCCTGCAGCAGCAGGATCATAAGACCGAGAAGTACATGGAGCTGCTCGAAAAGTACCTCGATCACCCGCAACGCGACCAGATCATCGCCAAGGAAATGGGTTGGACGCAGCTGCTGAACGGCGAGGAATGGAACGACGACGTTGAAGCCATGCTGGCTGACGAAGCGAGCTCTGAGGAGGACGAGAGCGAGGCAGAGGCTGAGGCGACCAGTTCGACCAGCGAAGGCTTCGAAGATCACAGCCTCTACCGCGCAGCCTTTGCCCTCACCATCTGGATCGATCAGTTGTTCGATCAGCAGCCGGCGCTTCAGAACGAGCCGTCGGCGGTCAAACTTGCGACGCACTCCGCGCTCGCGAGCGCCAAGCTGGCCGCAGCGTTAAGTGACGACGACGTGGACGAGATCGGGATGACGATCGCCTACCTAAAGCGCGCGCTAAAGGCGATCACGACGTCCATGGAAGCGGCCGCGCAAATGCTCACCGACAGGCTCATCTCGCCCCGGCAGCACACGGCGCTGGAACAGCGGCTGTTCCAGGTGCGCGACGGCATCATCACGCTCATGGGCGAGTATCGCGGTGAGTGGCTCAGGCGCTTCGGCAGCCTGTAGTCCCCACCGGTGAATAACTTACCCGCGGAGGCGTCCAATTTGATGCACAAGGAAGCGACCCCGGCAGAGGCCGAAGTCCCCGATGCCGATCTGGTGAAAAGGTGCCAGGACGGTGACACGGAGGCGTTCGACCAGCTCGTCGGTCGTTACCGGACGCGAGTTTTCGGAATGATCTACAACATGGTACATAGCGAGCAGGACGCCTGGGATCTCGCCCAGGACAGTTTCCTGAAGGCGTGGAAATCGATCGGCCGCTTCCGTGGCCAGTCGAGCTTCTACACCTGGATCTATCGTATCGTGATGAACGTCACCATCGATTGGCTCCGCAAGAAGCAGGTGAAGGGTTCAGGCGCGGAGTTCGATGACGCCGTGCAGCTGAAGGAGATCGATCCGGCTTCGCGCACCGTGCCTCATGCGGACGCGTTGCCGCACGAGCGGATGCAGCATGTGGAGATTCGCGGCCGGATTGATGCCGCCATCGCCCAGCTCTCGCCGGAACATCGCGCGGTCATTTTGATGAAGGAAATCGACGACATGCAATATCACGAGATCGCAGAAGCGCTCGGCTGCTCGATCGGCACGGTGATGTCGCGATTGTTTTACGCGCGCAAGAAACTGCAGAATCTGCTGAGGGACGTCTATGAACACGCATGAAGAAAAGTGGACCGCCTGGCTCGATGGCCAGCTGACGGGGAAGGAACTCGAGCAATTCGAGGCGTCTTTGCCGGACATCTCAGCCGCTGAGCTGGAGAAGCAGGACTCGCATAAGCTGAGCGCGTTGCTCAAGGAGCAGATCACTGCGCCTTCGATGACGAACGTGGAGTTTTTCCATCATCAGCTGCGCACCGAGATCGCGCGTGAATCGCGGCCGGCCTTGAAGCCTGCGCGTGAGACGCAGGCGAGCTGGTGGAGCATCGGCCGTTTGGCTTGGACTGGCGCGGCGTCGCTCGCCATTGCGATGGTGTGCACGTTCTTCGTGATGCGGGATGACAACATCGGCGGGCAGTCGACCTACACGCAGAACGTGCTGAACGCGCGGATCGGTCCGGAAGTGAACTCCTACGCCACGATCTCGATGTTCGAGACGAAGGAAGACAAGGTCACTGTGCTGTGGGTGGAAGGCCTGCAGTCGCTGCCGTCTGAGTACGCAGCGAAGTAAACTGATGATGTTTCCGCGCTTTCTACTCGCCGCGCTCGTCTGCTGTTGCCTCGCGTTTAGCGGCAGCAGCGTGGCGGCAGAGAGCGTGTGGAGCGGTCTCGTGGTCGCGACGAACGCGCCGCAGCCCACGCCGATCCCGGCCGAGCTGAACAAGCTGGAGGGCACGCTGAAAGGGCTCTTCGGTTACAATCAATATCAGGTAATCGGGCAGACGCGCAGCACGCTGAAAAGCGGCGACGAAGACTGGCTCGCATCGAGCAAGTATTTCTCGCTGCGCGTCGATTCGAAGTCCGGCAGTCGTGCGGCCTACCTGCTGAACCTGCAGCTATTCCAGGAGCAGAAGCTCTTGCTCGAGACGGAAGCGAAGCTGAGCAAACGCAGCCCGCTCGTCATCCGCGGGCCGCAAGTGGGCGAGGGCCAGTTGGTCCTCGTGCTGCTCGTCGAGTAGCATCCAGTAGCGGCGGTCTATGACCGCCGAACCTCGGCACCTGCGGCTGTGGCTTGCCGACGAAAATAGACGGCTGCCACCGTTCGGCGGTCATAGAGCGTCGCTACAGCCCGCGTGCAAACCGCCGCGCGTGTTGTCTATTGGTCGCATGCGCTTTCCCCTGCTATTCAGCCTCGTGATGCTTGCGACTGCTTCGACTCCGCTGCGCGGCGAAAAGCCATTCGACTTCGAATCCACGCCTGGGAAGCTGCCGAAACATGTGGTGCCCGAGGAATACGCGATCCGGATCACGCCCGACGCGAAGAAGCTGACCTTCACGGGCTCAGAGACGATCCGGGTCAACGTCCGCAAGCCGACTCGCGAGCTCGTGCTCAACGCTGCGGAGATCGAGATCTCGAAAGCGGCGATCAACGACAAGCCGGTCGCGAAATCCGCGATCAAGCTCGATCCCAAAGAAGAGACGCTGACGATTACCGCGCCGGCTGAGCTGCAGCCCGGCACGCACACACTTTCCCTGAGTTTTTCCGGCAAGATCAACACCGCCGGTCAGGGCCTTTACCACGCGCCATACACGGAACAGGGAACCGGCGAGAAGAAGGTGATGCTCGGCACGCAAATGGAAGCGACGGATGCACGCCGCATGTTTCCCTGCTGGGATGAGCCGGTGTTTCGCGCGCGTTTTCAGCTCACCGCGATCGTGCCGGAAAACTGGACCGCGGTTTCAAACATGCCGCTCGAGCGTGAAACGAAGACCGCTGCCGGCAAAGAGCTGCATTTCGGGCTCACCCCATCGATGGCGAGCTACCTCAATGTCCTCTGCGCAGGCGAGCTCGATTCGATCGAGAAGAAGAGCCACGGCGTCTTGCATCGCGTCGTTGCCACTCGCGGTAAAGCTGAGCTCGGCCGCTACGCGCTCGATAGCTCGGCTCAGGTGACGGAGTATTTCAACGACTACTTCGGCACTCCCTATCCGCTGCCGAAGCTGGACGAAATCGCCGTGCCCGGCGGATTCGGCGGCGCAATGGAGAACTGGGGCGGCATCACCTACTTCGAGTCTCGCCTGCTCTACGATCCGCAGCGCTCGTCCGCCGAGACGAAGCAGAACATCTACGAAGTCATCGCGCACGAGATTGCGCACCAGTGGTTCGGCAACCTCGTGACGATGGCGTGGTGGGACAATCTCTGGCTGAATGAAGGCTTCGCCTCGTGGATGGGCAGCAAGTGCACGGAGAAATTCAATCCCGATTGGGAAGTCTGGCTGACACGCGACGTTCCGCGCAATCCGACGCGCCGCACTGGCATCCCTAAAGAGACCGCGATGGAGAGCGACGCACGCTCGACCACTCACCCGATCCAGCAACCGGTCGCGACGGAGGCCGAAGCCAACAGCGCTTTCGACGACATCACCTACAAGAAGGGTCAGTCGTTTATCCGCATGCTCGAAAGCTTTCTCGGCGAGGAAGTGTTCCGCGACGGCATTCGCAAATACACGGCGCGTCACAAATTCTCGAACACGACGACGGCTGACCTGTGGAACGCACTCGGCGAAGCCTCCGGCAAGCCGGTCGTGGAGATCGCGGCTGGCTGGACGCAACAACCCGGTTTTCCGATCGTCACCGTGTCGCGCGGCGCCGACGGAAAGGTTGCGCTGACGCAGGAGCGCTTCACGATCAACTATCCCAACGCGCCTGCGCTGGAATGGAAGATTCCCCTCACCTACACGGTGTCTGGAGGTGCCGACGGCGGTCTGTTGATGGAGTCGAAGACAGCCGAGCTGACGGACATTCCACCGGATCGTGCCTTCAAGTTGAACGTCGAAGGGGCGGGCAATTACCGCGTCCAGTATGACGAAGCTTCGTGGAAGCTGATCCTGGCTCACCTGGCGAAATTCAGCTCGCCCGATCGCGTGAATTTGCTGAGCGATGCGTGGGCGCTCGTGCAGGCGAAGCGCGCCCCATTGTCACACTACCTCGAGATCGTGGAGAAGCTGCCGACCCGCACCGAACTGGCCGAGCGGGAGCAGATCATGACCGCCTTCGGAGTCATCAACAGCTTGCTGGCCGAGCCCGCCCAGCGTCAGCAGTTCCACCAATACGCACGGTCGATTCTGCGGCCGAGCTTTGATGCGCTCGGCTGGGATCCGAAGCCAGGCGAGAAGCCGCGCGAGGCTTCCCTGCGTGTCAGCCTCATTCCGGCGCTTGCGAGTTTTGGCGATGAAGAGATTGCGGCGGGATGTCAGGAGCGGTTCCGCCGCTTTCTGGAGAAACCCGAGTCGCTCGCGCCTGACTTGCGCGCGCCGGTGCTCTCCGTCATCGGCCGCTATGCCGATGAAGCGACCTGGACAAAGCTGCACGAGCTGGGGCGCAAGACGACGAGCATCGAGGAGAAGCAGAACTATTACGATGCCCTTTCGGCGGCCGCGGATCCGAAGCTGGCGGAGCGTGCGTTGCAGATCGCGCTGAGCGATGAGCTCCCATCGAGCCGAGCGGCATTCCTGGTACCGAAAGTCGCCCGCGACGGCGGTCATGCCGACCTGGTGTGGCGATTCGCAAAGGCGAACATGAAGCAGCTCCTCGCCAAAACGGACGCGCTCGGTGCGCTGAGCTACGCGCCTAGTCTCTTCACGTTTTTCTCGGACACGGCGCGGCTCAGCGAACTTAAGGATTACGCAAAGACGTCGCTCAGTGCGGAAGCAGCAAAGGAAGTCGACAAAGCGGTCGACGAAGTTTCCTTCCGCGCCGACTTCAAGCAGCAGCTGGCGAACGACGTCGCGAGCTGGAAAACAGCGCAGCCGCGCGGCTAGATCACCGGCTGCTCTGGTTCGCTGCGAATCCGCTTCGCTTCTGCGAGGTCGGCGGCGAGGGCGCGCGCTTGTTGCCAACCGGACCAGGCCTGGCTCAGCACGAAGAATCCGAGAATGCCCCACCAGATCTCCTGCAGGTAGAGCAGGCCGAAGAGTGTGAGCGCAACGCCACCTGCCAGACCGATGGCGCTGGCGACCTGCAGACTTCGTATGCGCCCAATGCCGAACCAGAGTAGCGCGCGCAGGATTTGACCACCGTCGAGCGGGTAGATTGGCAACAGGTTGAAGATCAGGACCGCCTTGTTGATGAAGTTGACGCTCGCGATCAGGGCATAGGCGTCCGGGGCCGTGTACATCCAGTTGCGTTGCGTGGCGAGGGCCAGGGCGACATAGAGGATCGGCAACAGCAGCACGTTCACGAGCGGGCCGGCAACGATGCTCCAGAGAACAGCGCCGGGACGTGGCGGCGGACTGACAAAGGCAACGCCGCCGAGCGGCCACAGGATGATGTCGTCCGCGCGTCCACCTGTCTGCCGACAGGCAAGGGCGTGCCCAAACTCGTGCATGAGCACGATGGCGAAGAGCGCGAGGTATTCGTACGCGCCCCAGATGGGCGACTCGTAGCGGCGCGACATGGTGGAGACCATCCAGGCCGCAACCAGGAACCACGAGAAATGGAGCGACACCTGGATGCCGAAGAGCCGAAAGAGTTTGAAGGAGCCGCCGAACATGTGGACGAGAACGTCGGGCGTCGAACGCCGCGCGTCCAACCCTGAACGCGCGGCTGCTACGCTGCGCGAGCGGCGCCGACGCTCAGCACTGCCACCGCGGCGTACATAAAAATCGCGGCAACCGCGAGCGCGAGCAGGCCAAAGTGGACCGCCACAAGCGTGGCAAGCAAACTCCCCAGAACGGAGCCGAAGCCGTTCAGCGCCAAAGCCCACGGGATGTCAGTTTCCTTGGCGAGCTTGCTGAGTGAGTACGGAAACGGAAAGCCCATGAAGAACGCGGGCAGCGCGAGCCATAAGATTGCCACCGCGACGCGCACTCCCAGCGCTTGCGGATAGAACATGCGCAGGAGCAGCGGGAATAACGCGGCCGCGATGATCAGCGCCGCGCAGGTCAGCGCAACCGTCACCGCTGGACGCCGATGTTCGCTGCGGCTCAGAATCACTGCACCGGCGCCCGACGCGGCCAGCATCGCCGAGAGCACCAGCGCGGCGGCCAGCAGCGGATGGGCGACCAATTGCGAGAGCTTATAGATCGCCCACATCTGCACGAACATGTAGGCGACGCCGAGCATCAGAAAGAGCGTGGCTGTTCTGAATGTCGGGTGCGCGCGCGTCGCGACACACGGCACGATCAAGAGCAGCACGCCGAGCAACGTGACCACAACCAGCGTGGCAACGTGCAGGATGTATCCCCATTCCACGAACGGCAGCCAGCTCATGCCCATTGTGGAAATCCACTGCGGCACAGCCGCCCATCGGAAGGATTGATTAAAAAACGGGCGATTGTTATCCGGCGCGGTAAGAGCAAAGGGCGACTTCTCGATGAAATTCTCGCTCTGCGGGCCGAGCAGCGCCGCGAAGGCGCCGTAGTACGGATCTTCCGGGATGACGTTGATCTGGTTTGTCTCTTCGGGAGTGATGCCCTCGAACCAGACGAGGTCGTAGGAATTCTCCTCGGCAAATTTCCGCAGCGCCTCGACGGCTTGCGCACTGAATGGCTCGCGGCCGACAAAGATCGAGACCGTCGACCAGCTGCGCATCGCGATGAGGTGGCCTGCGGGTTGCGCAACGCCGTTGCGGCGCAGCGTTTCGATCCAAAGCGAGATCAGGCGCACACCGCTGCGCGCGGGGTTCTCGACCCAGGTGCTTAACAGCGCGTGACCGCCCGGCGTGAGGCGTTGATAGATTCGCGAGAAGCCCTCGACGGTGAGCAGGAACGATGGATCGAGCGATGCCGCACCAGCCGTGGAGGTGCCGTGGCCGCCGAGCAACGACACGGCAAGGACGTCGAACTGCTCTGACGTTTGCTCGAGCAGTTGGCGCGCGTCCGCTCGCACGAGCTGATTGCCGAACGGAACAGACGAGAGACTTTGAAAGATCTCCCGCACCGCAGCGACGCGCGTCTCCGAGTCGTCGACAATCGTGATCGCCGGCACGCCCGCAGAATGCGCGCGGAGCAAGTCCGCTGTTCCGCCATAAAGATGAAGCATGCTCCGCGGCTTCGTGAGCACGAACGAGAACGCCTCCGGCGTCATGCGGAGGAAGTCGGGATCGGCGAGCGCTTGATCCGCATCGACGACGAGCGTCATTGCGCCTGCGTCGGTAAAGACGAGCTTCGACGGCGGCAGCGTCCCGGCGAAGTTAAGCGACAAACCAGGCAGGTAGCGCGTGTGCGGCGAGTCGACCGTCTGCACGATCCCATCCCAGCCGTAGCGCTCCTCGAGCAGACGCGCATCCGGCAGGAGCAATGTGCGCGAGAGATCCTTGTACTCGGAATAGCGGAATGGCGTCAGCAGGACGGCGGCGATGGTCATCGCCCCGGCGATCAGCCACAGACCGCAAAGGTAGGGACGCCGCGCTGCGGCGTCCGAAACGCGTGCCACGTCTTGCTGCGTTGCAGACGTCGTTGGGCTTGCAACGCCGCCCGGACGCCGCAGCGCGGCGTCCCTACCGCACGACAGCGGCACGCAAATCGCAACGGCCGTGATGCCGATCAGGCAGTGCATCGGATGAATGAAATTCATCGCGAGCAGGAGCGGTAACGCAGCGAGGCCGGAGCCAAGCATGTTCCAAAAGTAGAGACGCGCCATCGGCAGCACACGCGCGGTAAAAGGCGTGCCGATCGCCACACCCGCGAGGAAGAACGCTGCAAAGAACAGGAACGATCGCCCGCCGAGGTACGCGTACTCGCGCCCCGACCACGTGAGCAGGAAAGGTGTGAACGGCAGCCGCTGGGAGGCAAGGAATGCAAGCGGCGCAGCCACGCCGAAAAGCCCTGCGCTCGCGCCGAACATCATGGCCGGGTTCTGCGCCACGCGTTTGCGCGCGAAGAAGAGAAACAATCCCGAGCTGGCGATGCCGAGCATCGCGGTGGAGATCACCATGCCTGCGAAGTGCCCCCAGTAGGCCAGCGCCAGCAGGCGCATCAGGAGCAACTCGTAGCCGAGCAGCGCAACAGAGATGAGCAGGAGCCCCGCAGCCCAGCGCCGCGAGCTCATGCGCCGTGCATGGAAGCTCGGTCGGCGTCTTCGGCTGTCGCGACGCTCTCTCCGCGTAAGACGCGTCGTGAGGCACAAAGCGGCCTCCGCCGACGAAGTGCCGTCGCACCAAAGGGGCTCACTTCTTCTCCGCGCCGTCGCGCGGACCGCCGGTAAGCGGCACAAACCTCACCGGGTGAACGCTCCGCGAGCGCACCTTGCCGCTCGCATCTTTCTCCACTACCACGAGACGCTGCGTGGCATGCACCGGCCCGACCGGGATGATCATGCGCCCGCCGGGTTTCAGCTGCTGAATGAGCGGCGGCGGAATATGGTCGGCTGCAGCGGTGACGATGATGCCGTCGAACGGGCCGGCCTTCTCCAAGCCGAAATACCCGTCCCCCGCGATCACGCGATCAGGACCTAGACCGAACTTCTGCAACCGCCCGCGCGCCTGCTGATGCAGCGGCTGCACAATCTCGATCGTGTAAACGTCAGGCGTAAACTCCGTCAGGATCGCCGCCTGGTAGCCGCTGCCCGTGCCGATCTCGAGAATCTTTTCACCGGGCTTCGGATTCAGTAGTTCCGTCATCATGCCGACGATGAACGGCTGGCTGATCGTCTGGCCGAACCCGATCGGCAGCGGGCGGTTCACATACGCCTCGCGCTGCATATCCGGGGCCACAAAGAGATGCCGCGGAACTTTCCGCATCGCGTCGAGCACGCGTGGATTCTGGATGCGCTGGTGATCATCCACCGCACGGACCGAAGCCATCGGCACACCGAGGCTCGCGTCCGGGCCGCCGCCGACGCTCGGCGGAGGTGCAGTTGATTGACGTGAGCCGCCGCCGCCACCGCTCACCAGTTCCTGCACCATCCGCGCGCGCTCGGCCGCGCGATCGTCGCCCTGTGCAAAGACCGCGCTGCCCGGCAACAAAATCGCTGCCGCTGCCGTTGCACTTACGAATACCTTCCGCGCTCCTGTCTTCATCCGAGTTCTAGATAAAATACGAACGCACGGCAGCGGTCGCTCGCACGAAAATGCCTGCGCGAGCAGCGCGGCAGCCGGTCAGAGGGTGATCTCGGACCGACCCTGGTCCGGCGAGATCAGGAGGCGCATCGGCAGCATGTTCGACTCGAAGAAGCCGTGACGCTTGAAGAAGTGCTGCGAGCGGAGCTCTGGCCGGTCCGTCAGTAGCGTGATCCGCAGGAAGTTCTTCTGCTTCGCAAACGCGATGGCGTGCTCGAGGAGCAATGAGCCGTAGCCTTTGCCTTGGAAAGTCTTGTGGATGACCAGATCCTCGAGCAGGAGCACAAAGCCGCCCTCCGCGGTGCTGATCGTGAAGAGCAGATTGATCATACCTACAATCGTGCGGTCCTGGCGGAGCACGAAAACGCGTCCGCGGTTCGGCTGTTCGAAGATCAGACGCAGAGCGTGCAGCTGCTTATCCTTGTTCGGCCGGAAGTCGCTCTCCTCGCTAAAGAGCTCGACGAGCAGGACCGACAATTCGTCCAAATCTTCGAAGGTCGCGGGCTCGATAACGACGTCGCTCATTTGCGGCTGCCCTTATTCCATAAATGCGCCGCGGTAGCAATGGCGCATCAGCGCCACTCGCGAGCTGATCAGGTAGGGCGGGAACTCTGCCGAGCCTGCCCTTCGCCACCCATGCGCGGCTTCGACAGAGAGCGCCGCCCTACCGTGCCGTGGTGCCGGCTAGATCTTGCTGCGCTGCGCGCGCACGCTGCTCGAGAGCTTCCGCAGGCCGAGCTCCAGGCGCGTCTTCACCGTGCCGAGTGGCGTCCGCGTATGCGCCGCGATCTCGCGATGACTCAGGCCGTTGAAGAATGAGAGCCGAAGCGCTTCGCGCTGGAAATCGGGGAGCCGATTCATCTCGCGCTCCAGGAACTGGCGGATGTCGGAGCCGGCGTTGTCTTCCGTCGTGCAGCTTTGCAGCCATGAGCGCGGCTCGGTTTCGACATAAACTTCGAACCGATCCTTCGCGCGGCAGTAGGCGGCGCGGCGGCGAACCCGATCGATCGCGCGGCGGCGGGCGATGGTGACGAGCCAGCCGAGCGGCTTGCCGAGGGCGGCCGAGTAGCTCTTCGCCTCGTTCCAGATCTGGAGAATGCTTTCCTGGAGGACGTCGTCCGCTTCAGCCTCGTCCTGCACGACCTGATAGATGACCTTCTTCAGCGTCTTCCCGTGGCGCTCGTAAAGCTTACCGATCGCAGCCTGTTTGCGGTCTGCGATGTTCGCCATCAGCGATTCATCGGAAGGGAGTCCTGCGAGGGCGGCGGTGTCGATGGTAGGTGCGATCATATTTTAATTAGCTGCTGCATTCTGTTGAGTGGCTCTCGCGCGAGGCCGTTTTCCGCCGTCTAAAACTCTGGCCCAATCCTTCCAGGCCTTCGCCGAAACGAGCGGATTGCCGGGGTGCACCCATTCGCGCGGCGTGCTGCTGCATCCCTCGCTGGGGCAGCGCAGCCGGACCCGCCCGGTGGCACCGATCGCCACGTCCACCTGCCGCCCGGAGAAGGTCCGATCGCACAGGATGCACGAGCAACGGTCGTCCAAAGATTGCCAGGCGTGATGCGGGTCGCCTTTGCGCAAGGCTGCGAGCTTGTCTTCGCTCGCGAGGGTTTTCCGGAGTGCCATCTGCCCACAGACTGTCTGCGGTGAGCAGGTCGGACAATTGGGGAGCCGCCTCAGGGTTTTCTAGGTTAAATCCCTACGGTTGAGGAGCATGCCCGCGCAGGCCTAAACTGCCTGGCGACGCTCACGCATAAACCCGTGGCGCGGTCGGTCTTTTCGATGCAGTAACTGCCCGCAGCCATGAATTTCCTCCGCAACCTCGTCCAGAAATTTACCGGCAAGCCCGTCGATTGGGACGAGCTGGAGGAATCGCTGATCCGCGCCGACCTCGGGGTGCCAATGGCAATGCGCATCCTCGAGTCGCTCCAGGACCGCGCCACGCGTCAGACGATCACGTCGAACGACATCAGCGAGGTAGCGCATGATGAGATCGGGCGGGTGCTGCCGATCGCGCCGCCGCCCATCCGCCCCCTGCCCGCTGGCCCGAAGGTGATCCTGGTCGTAGGCGTGAACGGCACCGGCAAGACGACATCGACAGCCAAGCTCGCGCACTACTTCAAGAGCCGTCGCCATAGCGTCATGCTCGTCGCGGCGGATACGTTCCGCGCCGCGGCAATCGAGCAGCTTGGCGTCTGGGCGGACCGGATCGGTGTCGAGATGATCAAAGGCCAATACAACGCCGATCCCGCGGCGCTTTGCTACGACGCTTACCAGGCGGCCGATCGAAAGGACGTTGAGTTTCTCCTGTGCGACACCGCCGGGCGCCTGCATACGAAGATCAACCTGATGGGCGAGCTCGAGAAGGTGAAGCGCAGCATCTCAAAGCACGACCCGAAGGCGCCGCACGAGACCCTGCTGGTCGTGGACGCGACCACGGGCAGCAACGCGCTCTCGCAGGCGAAAGAATTCCATCAATCCGTGGGCCTCACCGGCCTCATCGTGACGAAGCTAGACGGCAGCGGCAAAGGTGGCGTCGTGATCGCGATTCAGAACGAGCTCGGCATCCCGACGCGCTTCGTCGGCACAGGCGAGAAGCTCGAGGACCTCGCGCCGTTCGATGGGCGAGAGTTCATCGCGAAGATGGTGTAGGGGCGGGTTCCGCTCGAGGCGCCGACCTGCCGAACCAATACAAACGCGCCGCAGCGTCGTCTTCGGGTCCACAGAGCGCCGACCACCGAGGGAGGCTCTTCCCTCACCGACAGCCTCGGCACTTTGTCATTCCGACCGAAGTGGAGGAATCTCTAACTTCCTTCTGTGGCGCGAGAGTACGACTTCTGGGTCTACATCCTGACGAACAAGAACCGAACGGTCCTGTACATCGGCATGACGAACAGCCTCAGCCGCCGCGTTTACCAGCACCAATCAGGCGACGGAGAAGGCTTCGCAGCATCGTACCAATGCCGCCGGCTCGTCTACTACGAGCACTACCGCGATGTTCGCGACGCGATCGCTCGAGAGACGCAGCTAAAGAAGTGGCGTCGCGACAAGAAGCTCTCGTTGATCAACCGAATGAATCCGAAGTGGGACGACCTCTCGCGCACACGGTTTGAAGAGGGAAGTTAGAGATGTCTCCACTTCGGTCGACACGACGGTGGGCGGATGCTGTGCGTGAGAGTACAAAATCGTCCGTAGCCATCAGCGCCTCGCTGCAGCAAATTAGCCGCCGAGATGTTCCGCTTCATTGCCGGCCGGCTGCTGCAGATGATCCCTGTCCTTCTGATCATCGCCACGCTGACGTTCTTCATGATCCGGCTGGCGCCCGGCGGGCCATTCGATGCGGAGAAAAGTGTCAGCCCTGAGATCCGGAAGAGCTTGGAGAAGTATTACCGGATGGTGAATCCCGACGGCTCGCCTCGCAGCTTGTGGCTCCAGCTCGGCGATTACCTCGGCAACCTCGCGAAAGGCGATCTCGGGCCGTCTTCGAAGTACTCCAGCCGGACCGTCAACGAGCTGATCGGCGAGTCATTCCCAGTATCCGCCGAGCTCGCGCTGTGGTCGCTGCTCATCGCGCTCGGCTTCGGTTTACCAGCGGGGATCACCGCTTCACTCCGGCCGAATACCGCGAGCGACTACATCCCCAGCTCGCTGGCGATGGCGGGCATCTCGGTTCCGAACTTCGTCATCGGTCCCCTGCTCGTGCTCGTCTTCGCGCTGAAGCTCGAGTGGGTCCGCGTCTCCGGCTGGGATGACTGGATCGATCGCATTCTGCCGTCGATCACGCTGGGCGTGCTCTACGCAGCCTACATCGCGCGACTCACGCGCGGCGGCATGCTCGAAATTCTCTCGCAGGATTTCATTCGCACCGCTCGAGCGAAAGGCGCATCGCAGCTGCGCGTCGTGATGAAGCATGCGCTACGCGGCGGGCTGGTGCCGGTCGTGAGCTATCTCGGGCCTGCGGTCGCCGGTCTCGTCACCGGCTCCTTCGTTGTCGAAAGCATCTTTCAGGTCCCGGGCCTGGGCCGCTACTTCGTAAATGCCGCGTTTAATCGCGACTACACCATGGTCCTCGGCGCGGTGCTCTTCTATGCCGCGCTCATCGTGCTCTTCAATTTGCTCGTCGACCTGGTGCTCGTCTGGATGGACCCGAAACAGAAGTTCGCATGAGCTTTGTGCCCGTAGTCGAAGAGCCGGCTGGCACCGCTGCCGCGGAACCCGCCGAGCAAGGCACCTCGCTTTGGAAAGATGCATGGCACCGGCTGGCGAAGAACAAGCTCGCGGTGAGCGGCGCGATTCTGCTCATCGTGATCACCGCCGCCGCGTTCCTTGGGCCGCTCTTCATGTCGCAGTCATACGAAACGCAGAACCTCGAGCTCGGCGCGACCCCGCCGAGCGCGCAACATTGGCTGGGCACCGACACCCTCGGCCGCGACATGTTCGTGCGGTTGCTCTACGGCGGCCAGGTGTCGATGGCGGTCGGTCTGTGCGCGACGGCAGTCGCGCTGACGATTGGCGTGATCTACGGCACCGTCGCCGGGTTCATCGGCGGCAAAGTGGACGCTTTGATGATGCGCATTGTGGACATCATGTTCGCGCTGCCTTTCACCGTGTTCGTCATCCTGCTCATGGTGTTCTTCGGGCGTAAGTTTGTGCTCCTCTTCGCCGCCATCGGCGCCGTGCAATGGCTCACGATGGCCCGCATCGTTCGCGGCCAGGTGAAGTCGTTGCGTCGGATGGAATTCATCGAAGCCGCCGAAGCACTTGGCCTGCCGAAGCACAAGATCATCTTCCGCCACATGATCCCAAACGCGCTCGGCCCCATTATCGTTTACGCAACACTGACCGTCCCCAGCGTGATGTTGCTCGAGGCGTTCCTCAGCTTCCTCGGGCTCGGCGTGCAGCCGCCGATGAGCTCGTGGGGCGTGTTGATCAAGGAAGGCGCGGAGAACATGGAGGAGTTCCCGTGGATGCTCATCTTCCCGGGCACCGCTCTCGCGCTCACGCTCTTCTCCCTCAACTTCCTCGGCGACGGCTTGCGCGATGCCCTCGATCCGCGCGCGTCAAAGGACTGACCATGGCGGGCGACGCACTCCTGCAGGTCGAAGATCTGCGGACCTACTTCCACACACGCGGCGGAGTCGTGCGCGCGGTCGACGGCGTGTCGTTCGACATTCGAAAAGGTGAAACGCTCGGCATCGTCGGCGAGTCCGGTTCGGGCAAATCCGTTGCCTGTTATTCATTGCTGCGCCTGATCCCGCAGCCGCCCGGCCGTTTCGAAAGTGGCCGCGCGATGTTTGACGGCACGGACTTGCTGCACTGCTCCGACGAGGAGTTGCGAAAGATCCGCGGCAATCGCCTGTCGATGATCTTCCAGGATCCGATGACGTCGCTGAACCCATACATGCGGATCGGCGAGCAGCTCATCGAGCCGCTGCTCCTGCACCGCGATGTCTCGCGAGACGATGCGTGGCAGCAAGGCGTGGCGGCCTTGCGCGATGTCGGCATCCAGGATGGCGAGAAGCGGATGCGCTCCTACCCGCACGAGTTCTCTGGCGGCATGCGCCAGCGTGTCATGATCGCGATGGCGCTGATCACGCGGCCGGAGCTGCTCATCGCCGATGAACCGACCACCGCCCTCGACGTCACCGTTCAGGCCCAGATCCTGGAGCTGATCCGCAAGATGCAATGCGAGCTCGGCAGCGCGGTGATTTTCATCACCCACGACATCGGCATCGTCTCGAGCTTCTGCGATCGCGTGCTCGTGATGTATGCCGGGCGCATCATCGAGACGGCGCCAACCGCCCAGCTGTTTTACGAGCCGAAGCATCCCTACAACCAGGCGCTGCAACGCGCGATCCCCGCGTTGAATGCAAAGGGCCGTGATCTCTACACCATTCCCGGCGCGCCACCGGACGTCTCGAAGCCGATGCGCGGCTGCCCCTTTGCGCCGCGCTGCGAGTACGCCCAGGAGAAATGCGTCACGTCAAAGATCGAGCTCTGGGACGTCGCGCCGAATCACCGGTCAGCCTGCCTGCGCGTCAAGCTCGGCGAGATCGACCTCACCCCTGCTGAACGTCCCGACACTTCCGCTGTCGAAGATCCTGTTCGTGCGTAGCTATCACAGCCGCACGCGTATCATTCATATGCAAACCACCACTGATTACAGCAGCTCGCGCTCATGGATGTTCATCGCGCTGGTGGCGATCGTCGCCGCGGGCGCTGTGATCTTCTTCCTCAATCGCTCCATGGCACAAAAAAACGACAGCACCTCGACGCAGACCAGCAGCGAAGACGCCGAGCTCCGCAAGAAGCTCACGAAAGAGCAGTACCACGTCACGAAACAGAACGGCACCGAGCCGCCGTTCCGGAATGAGTATTGGGATAACAAGCGCGCCGGCATCTACGTGGACGTGATCAGCGGAGAACCGCTCTTCAGCTCGCTCGACAAGTTTGATAGCGGCACCGGCTGGCCGAGTTTCACGAAGCCGCTCGCGAAAGAGAATGTCGTGGAGAAGAACGACGGCACGCTCGGAATGGTGCGCGTAGAAGTCCGCTCGAAGAAGAGCGACTCACACCTCGGGCATCTGTTCGATGATGGTCCGCGTGACAAAGGCGGCATGCGGTACTGCATGAATTCGGCGTCGATGCGGTTCATCCCGGTCGAGAAGCTGAAAGAGGAAGGCTACGAGCGTTTCCTCCCGCTGTTCGAAGGCAAGAACTAGGGCGGTGTAGCGTGCACTGTCCCCAGCGCATCCGCGCGGGATGCGGCAACGCGCATCGATTTCCGCTGAGGACAGGGCTACCGTGCTCACGGTGAGCAGCGCATTCCTGGAGCTCAACGACTTAAAGACGCACTTTCCCGTCGAGAGCGGGTTCGTGCTCAAGCGCCACGTCGGCACGGTGAAGGCAGTCGATGGCGTCTCGCTTTCCTTGCGCAAAGGCGAGGTGCTCGGGTTGGTCGGTGAGTCGGGTTGCGGTAAATCGACGCTGGGCCGCACGATCCTGCAATTGATCCGAGCCACGTCTGGCGCCGTGATCCTGGAGGGGCGGAACCTCAACGCGCTCGGAGGCGGCGAACTGCGCCGCGCGCGCGCCGATTTTCAGATGATCTTTCAGGATCCATACGCGTCCCTCAGCCCGCGCATGACAGTGTTCGACACGCTGGCCGAAGCGATCCGCGCCCACAAAAAGGTGTCGCGTCGCGATATGCCTGCGCGAGTGGCCGAGCTGATGAGTAAAGTCGGGCTGCTCCCGCGCGCGATGAAGAAGTATCCGCACGAGTTCTCCGGCGGTCAGCGGCAGCGCATCGCGATAGCGCGCGCGCTCGCGGTCGAGCCGAAGCTCATCATCGCCGACGAGCCCGTCTCCGCCCTCGACGTTTCGATCCAGGCGCAAATCATCAACCTGATCGCGAAGCTGCGCCGCGAGATGGACCTCACGCTCGTATTCATTTCCCACGATCTGTCGGTGGTGAAGCATCTCTCCGATCGCATCGCGGTCATGTATCTCGGAAAGATCGTCGAGCTTGGAACGCCGGATCAGGTGCTCGACCATCCGCTTCACCCGTACACGAAAGCGCTCGTTAGCGCGGTGCCGATTCCGGATCCGAAACGCGAGAGCCAGCGCAAGCGTATCGTGCTCGCAGGCGATCCGCCTTCGCCGATGAACCCGCCGGTGGGCTGTCCCTTCCATCCGCGTTGCGCGTTCATGATGGAGAAGTGCAAAGCACAGGTGCCGCCGCTCGAGACGTGGGGCTTCGACCACCCGGCGGCCTGCATCCGCGTGCCGGAGATTCACGGCTCGCCAGACTCGTCATCTCGAGCGCAGTCGAGAGATCCCGTGGCTTGACCGTGAAGGTCGGCCACGGGATTCCTCCACTTCGGTCGGAATGACAGTGTGTTGGCCGCGCTGCTGTGCGACCGCGCGCGTTTGCCGCGGGCGATCTACCGTATAATAGGAGCACACATGACCGTGCCCGCAGACCCCCTTTCTGCTGCAGAGAAAGATGAACGCTCTGCGCTGATCGCGGCCTTCGCGGCGTTCGGCTTCTGGGGCGTGATCCCGATCTACTGGAAGTGGATGGCGGCTGTGCCGGCGCCGCAGATCCTGGCCCATCGCGTTATCTGGACAGCGATTTTCCTCGTCATTCTTCTGAGCTGGAACGGCCGATGGGTGGAGGTGCTGACAGCCATCAAGTCGCGTCGCACGACTCTCTACTGCCTCGCGAGCGGCGCAGCCATTTCGCTGAACTGGCTGGTCTTCATTTGGGCGGTGAACGCGAACCGGGTCCTCGAGACGAGCCTCGGCTATTTCATGACGCCGCTCGTGAACGTCCTCTTCGGCGCCGTCTTCCTGCGCGAGCGCTTGAGTCGCTTTCAGCTCGCGTCCGTCATCCTCGCCACGCTAGCCGTCCTAAATCTCACGTTCGGATACGGCAGCTTCCCATGGATCGCGGTCGTGCTCGCCGTCTCTTTCGGCCTCTACGGCCTGCTTCGTAAAGTCTCCGGCACCGCGGCGACGCCCGGACTGTTCATCGAGACCATCCTGCTTGTCCCGGTTGGCATGGTTTACCTCGTCATCCAGCAAACGAAGGGCACGCTGTTCTTCGGCGCACCGCATTGGACCGCATCGGTCCTGTTGTTTACCACCGGTGTCGTAACAGGCCTGCCTCTCGTGTGGTTCGGCCATGCCGCGCGTCATCTGCGCTTAACGACGCTGGCGTTCCTGCAATACATCGCGCCGAGCTGCACGTTTTTCCTCGGCGTCTTTCTCTACGACGAACCATTCACACGCGCGCACCTGATCACCTTTGCGTTGATCTGGATCGCGCTCGCCATCTTCACCGCGGAGACGGTGCGTCGCTGGCGCGCAGCAAGGACGGCCACCGCCACGGCGGCGCGCATCAGCGAAGCTTCCGCGTGATCCCTTCCTCAGCCGCGTAGTACTGCCGGAGATGTGGAGCGAAGACGACTTTCAATACGCGGCGGAGAACACGCGGGTGATCGTGGCGCCCGAGCAACAGATCGCCACCTTTGGCACCACAAGCTTCCGGTTTTATCTCATCTCGGAACTAATGGATTCCGTCGACGAGGTGCGCGTGCGCGACGGTCATATCCACGCCGAGCGGCCGCAGATTGTGACGCCGGATCACTACGCGCGATTGCTGCTCGAGGGCTTCGGAGACCAGGCGCAGCAGTACGTCGAGCAGTTGCGCGAGCGGATGCGGAACATCGCAGTGCTGCGCTACGGCTTCCAGTTTCGCAAAACCGGCGTGACCGAGAACCGCGTGCGCGATTCGCTCGAGGCGGTGGTGGACAGAACGCGCGCGCAGGTTCAGAACGCGAACGAGCCACAGAGTGCTGTCATCCAGGGAGTCGATGATGCGTGGGAGGTCTGCCTGCTGAAGTTCACGATCGACCTGATCGAGCGCTCCTCCGGCGACAACATCGGCGATTTCCGCCGCCGTGGTCTGTTGTAGCGACGGCTACTTCTTCTCCCAACGCCGCATCAGCTTCAGGAACCGAAGCGTGTCCTTCACCGGGTGGATGCTGCTGACCTCATCGCCGTAAACCGTGCTAATCGGCACGGACTCGATGCGTCCGCCGTTTCGGCTCACGATGAACAGCACCTCCGTCTCGTAGTCGAAGCGCTCCGCGCCATCGAGCACATGAGGGATCACGCGGGCGCTCAACATGCGAAAGCCGCACTGCGTGTCGGGCACATCCTGGCCGCAGACGCGGCTAATGCGCCGGCTCATGTAGCGATTGACGATTCGCCTGACGAGCGGCATCTGCCGCACGTCGTTCATGCGTGTGCCGATGAGCAGATCCGCGCCACCGGGCGCGGCCGCGATGAAGCGCGCGATCTCCTCCGGCAGATGCTGTCCATCCGCGTCCAGAATGATTACGTGCTGAAAGCCGCGTTCGAGCCAGTGGCGCAAGCCAGTCTTGATCGTCTCGCCTTTGCCGGAGTTGCGCTCGTGCTTGATGACGACGGCGCCGGCGGAGCGGGCGTTCTCACTCGTCGCATCGGTCGAGCCGTCATCGACAACGAGCACGTGATCGATCTGCTGGAGCGTGCGCTCAACAACCGAGCCGACATGCTTCTCCTCAAAGTACGCCGGGATAATGGCGGCGACGGTCGTTCGGTTCACCACGCTCGCACTCGGCGAACCGTCCATCCTCAGCGCACCACGGGGTGGAAATCCGCAGCATGGTACGAGCTGCGAACGAGCGGCCCCGAAGCCACGTGCGAAAAGCCCTTCGCGCGGCCGATTTCCCCGTAGGCATCGAATCGCTCCGGCGTGACGAACTCGACAACCGGGAGATGCTTGGGGGTTGGCCGCAGGTACTGCCCGAGCGTCAGGACCTGGCAGCCAATTTCGCGCAGATCGTCCATCGTCTGAAATAGCTCCGGCTCCGTCTCGCCCAGGCCCAGCATCACGCCGCTCTTCGTCACCACCTTCGGCGACATCGCCTTGGCTTTGCGCAGCGTCTCTAGCGAGGTGCGGTATTTCGCACGCGAACGCACCATCGGCGTCAGCCGCTCCACCGTCTCCATGTTGTGATTGAAGATGTCGGGCGCGGCATTCAGCACGATCTCGATGCACCACTCCTGCGCGTGAAAGTCGGGCGTCAGCACTTCGATAATGATCGAAGGGTCCATCTCGCGCACTGCGTTGATCGTGCGGGCAAAATGATTCGCGCCGCCATCTTTAAGGTCGTCGCGTGCCACGGCCGTGATGACGACGTGTTTCAGCTTCATGCGACGCACGGCTTCCGCGACGCGCTCTGGCTCATCTTCTTCCAGCGCGAATGGCTTGGCCGTGCTCACCGCGCAAAACCCGCACGCACGTGTGCAGCGTTCCCCGGCGATCATGACGGTCGCAGTTCCCTGGCTCCAGCATTCCCAGCGATTCGGGCATTGCGCGCTCTCGCAGACGGTATGCAGCCGCAGGTCGGAGATCAGCGCCTTCGTGGAGAAGAACACCGGGTTCGAAGGCAGCCTCACCTTGATCCACGGCGGCTTCTTCTCCTGGTGCAGCGATGGGTCGATCTTCGCGCAGGACATTGGGCGGGAAAGTATCCGGCTGCTGGATCAAAAGCAAACCACCGAGGCTGCGCTTGAACGGCGCGCCCGCAACAATGCGCGGTCATCCTGAGCCGCGCAGACGGCGAAGGACCTCACGCATGCGTGGTAGGTGTTGCGCTGCGGTTGACGGGCAGAGACGTGGGGTGGTGGCGCCCTACCGGTCGCGCAGCACGCTCGTGCTTGCGTGAGGTCCTTCGTCGTCTTCTCGACTCAGGATGACCCGCGGAATTGAGGCGCCCGGAAAAAGGCAGCGTCTATAACTTCGTTCGCGCCGAAAGCGCCTGATACAGCGTCAGCTCGTCCGCCGATTCAAGACCGCCACCGACCGGCAAGCCGTGCGCGATCCGCGTGATCGCGGCCCCAAGCGGCCTGAGTAGCTCCACTAGATAATTCGTCGTCGCCTCGCCCTCTACATCCGCGGCCAAGGCGAGAATTACCTCCGTGAATCCCTCCCTCTCCACCCGAGCGGCGAGCTCACCGATGCGCAGGTCTTCCGGCCCAACGTGATCGAGCGGCGAGATACGGCCGCCTAACGCATGGTAGCGCCCGCGGAAGGCGCTGGTCTTCTCGAGCGGAAGGATGTCGGTCGGCTGTTCGACCACACATAGCTGATCCGCCACGCGCGTGGGATCGGCGCAAATCTCGCACAGCTCCTGCATGGTGAAGAAGCCGCACTGCGTGCAGGGGCGGACAGTCTGGCGAGTGGTGGAAATCGAGCGCGCGATCGCGTCCGGCTGGTCGCCGCGCGCTTGCACCATCCAGAGCGCAATACGTTCGGCGGAACGCGGGCCGACGCCCGGCATGTGCCGCAGTTGCGCGATCAGCTCCCGGATCGCGACGGGATACTCAACCTTCCTCAAAACGCCGCGCTATTCTTCCTGCGACATCGCGAGGTGCAGCGCGAGGGGCTCGATGCGTCGCAGATACAAGTGCAGCGGCCGGTCCTCGCCGTCGCCGCCGGGCCCGCGCGCTCCCTGGAACTGGGTGTACGCTTCGGCCCAGCGTTTTTCACGATACAGCACCACGCCGTTCCAGAACGCGTCGCGCCGCGCCACTTCTTCCGCAGTCGCTTCCGCTGCGAGGCTGAGCGGCTCGTAAATCTCATGCCGCTCGCGCACATCGACTCCGCTGAGGAAATCGATCGGCCGCGCGAGGACCGTTTTGCTCGTGAGTTCAAACGTGCGCGGCCCAATCAGCACGCTCGTGCCGTAGAAGCGATTCGCGATACAGAACCGACGCGCGAGCTCGATCGGCTCACCAGCCGTGAGCAACTCGACGCGACCGTCTGGTTGCACGGGGGCCACGATCACCGTCCCAGAGCTGACGCCCACGTGAACGTCGAACTTCGTGAATGCATCGTCGCTCCGGTTGGCCCGAAGCTTTTCGAATGACTGCAGCAACGCGAGCGCGTGGCGCGTTGCTTTGTCAGCCTGCTCGGCGTCTTCCTGCGGGAAGCCGAAGATGGCTACGATTCCCTCTCCGTTCGCGCTTTCGATGTAAGCACCGGCCTTGAGCAGCGACGCCGTCGCGTGGCGGATGAACTTCTCCGTGATCTCGCTCAGCTCCGCTGGAGTCCCGTCCTCGGCGAGATCATGCTTATTGGCGATGTCACAAACGACAGCGGTCGCCTCGTAGGTGCGCGGCTCGCGATCGTACGTCAGGTCGCCCGAGACGAGGCGGGACAGCTGCTCATCGGACACGCGCCCGTTGAAAAGCTCCGACGAAACGCTCGAGCGGCTGCGCCCTGCTAACGTCGCGTATCCCGTCGCGCCAGCGAAACCGAGCCCCACTGCGAGCAGCGACGGGATCGGTTGAAAGAACACCTGATAGAGCAGGCAAACCCAGGAGACGGTGACGAGCTCGAGCGCGAGAACGCCTAACGGCCAGCCGAGTCGCCTCCGCTTCGAGCTGTTGAGCACCAGCCACACGACGGAGACCGCGAGCACGATCACGATCGCGTACTGCACGAAACGCCCGACAGCTTTCGTGGTCGTCTGGTCGCCCAGGAGCAGGCTCATGACCGCTTCCTCGAGCGGCATGGTGATGCCAGTCGCGTGGAGCACGATCACGATCGCACTCACCACGGCGCCCACGATCAGCGCTACGACTAACGAGCGTTTCATCGGTGAATTGCTCTCAACGATTGTCGGCTGGCGCAAGTGGATAGTGCGAGCGCACCACCAGCTCGCTCAGGAACTTGTCCGGCGCATCGACCGCTTCAGCGCTCAGGACGAAGCTCTGCTGGCCGGTATTCTTCTGCACGAGGCTGAGCCCGAACTGGTAATCCTTAAACAGGTGAGCGCAAAGCTCAGGCATCGTCATGCGTTCGGCGTGTGCGCGGTCGACGAGGCGCTGTTGTGCCCCTTCATCGAAGACAATCTCCAGCCCGTGCTCGCGTTTGAATTGATCCGCGAAAGCGGTCGCGCTCTGCACGAGCGCGGCTTCCTCCTGCTTGTGTCCTTCGGCTAACAGGCGCTCGAGCACGCGCTTTGGCTCGCGCACCAGCTCGGTCGAGACGCGCAGCTGCGTCAATCCCGAGCCGGCGAGGTAATATTTATAATCGCGGAAGAGTTTCTCCCAAACGGTGAGCAAGCCGCGCGCGCCGGTCTTCTCTGTCGCGGCGTCCTCGGCGATCAAGCGTAGCGCTTCGTCTTCGAAGCTGACCTCAATCCCGTAGGCGCGAAACGAGCGTTCGTATTGGCGGAGGATGCTGCCCTCCGAGAACTTCATGATCTTGAAGAGATCGTCCGCCGTGAGCTCTTCGCACACCACGCGCACCGGCAAGCGGCCGATGAATTCCGGCTCGAAGCCGTACTCGATGAAGTCCTGCGTCGTGACGTGTTGGAACAGCTCGTTGTCCATCACCTGCCGCGGCTCCGCGTTGAACCCGATCTGCCCCTGGGTGATACGCCGCGAGACCTGCTGCTTCAGCCGCTCGAACGCGCCGCTGACCACAAACAAGATGTGGCGCGTGCTGATTGTCTCGCGCTTCGCTTTGCCGCCACGGCGCTGCATTTCGAAGGCGGCCTGAAGCTGCGACTGCAGATCGTTCGCGCTACGCAGCGGCACCTCCGTGTCCTCCATCAGCTTCAGCAACGTCGTCTGCACGCCGCGGCCGCTGACGTCGCGGCCCACCAGGTTCCCGGCCGCCGCGATCTTGTCGATCTCGTCGATGTAAATGATGCCGAACTGCGCGAGCGCGACATCCCCGTCCGCCTTCTGCACCAGCTCGCGCACAAGGTCCTCCACATCGCCGCCGACGTAGCCGGTTTCGCTGAACTTCGTCGCATCGGCTTTGACGAACGGCACCTTGATCAGCTCCGCGATGTGTTTGATCAGGTATGTTTTTCCGACGCCGGTAGGCCCGACGAGGATGACGTTCTGCTTCGCGTATTCTGTCTCGTCTGCGCGGCCCGCGTCCTGCCGCTCGAGGTTTCGCAGGTAGTTGACGTGGTTGTAGTGATCGCAGACTGCGATCGAGAGCACCTTCTTCGCTTCATCCTGTTTGATGACGAAGCGGTCGAGGTGCGCCTTGATGTCGCGCGGGAGAAAATGGAAGGCGAACTGCGCTTCGTCCGGCTTGGTCGGCTTCTCGTCGCCGCCTGCTTCGGCGGTCTCGGGCTGCGCGAAACTAGCGAAGGAAACCTTGTCTCCGAAGTTCGATTTCATGAACTCGGAGAGCTTGGAGCGTAGTTCGTCTGGAGATGGAAAGGGCGGGTTTTGGTCCATGTAGAGAGCGGCTGCCCGGGAGGCCCGAGCCAAGCGCCCGGGAACCTACCACCCGCGACGGGCGTGTAAAACCAGAGCGTCATTCCGACCGGAGCGAAGCGCAGTGGAGGAATCTCGTGGCGGCAGCGATCCGTGCCGCCACGGGATCCCTCGACTTCGCTCGGGCTGACGTGCTTGCGTTAACGTTGCGCCACCGGAGCACGCGCAGCAGCTCCGCCGAAGAGCTGGTCGAGGTCGCGCAGCACCTGCGAGGGACCGCGATAGTTTTTGCCCGCGTAGCTGTCGGAAACCACGGTGCCGCTCGCATCCACCAGAACGAGGCAGGGAATTCCGCTCCCGGCATACTGGTTGAGCTCTTCCTTCTCAGCGATCTTCTCGTACTTCACCGCCGGCCACGGCATCCGGCTCTCGGTCATGTATTTCTCCATCGCGGCGGCCGAGCGGTCGCTGCTCACGAACACAATCTCGAATTCAGGATGCGCCGCCACGATGCGGTTGTAGTACTCCACGAGTTCGGGAGTGAACTTCCGGCATCCGGGGCACCAGTTGGCCGAGAAGTAGAGGCCGATCAGTTTCTTTTGCGCGAGTGCCTGGTCGTTCACCGCCTGCAGGACGCCGTTCTTCGAGCTCACGAGATCGCCTTTTACCAGCGCCGCGATTTTATTGTCACCGTTCGGCGTGGTCGTGAGGCCGGCGGAGCCGCGTTCCTGCGCCACTTTCGCCTGATAGAGCGAATTCAACTTGAGCGCTTCTTCAGCCTGCAAAGCTTTGCGCTTAGCCTGCGCGTCGATTTCCGCCTGCACGGCTGCGACCTTTTCCGGCGGGATTGAATACGCACCGCTCCGCAATCCGGCTACGAGTGCAGGTGTCGCTCCGGCAGTCAGCAGCGCCTTCTCACTCGTGGCGTCGACCGTCTCAATGAAGTGCCGCTTCGCGAGTTCGGCTTCCACGGCGGCAACAGAGTAGCCGCTCCGCAGCATCAGGCTCACCTCTTTCACGGTGAGCGGTGCCGGCTTCGCAGTGGCGGTATAGCTGGCGACAAGCGCAAGGAGGACGGCACAAATGAGCGTACGCATGCCTCGATCCGAAGCAGGAGATGCGCCAGCGGTTATGCGCGACTACCGCCCGGCCGCGGCAGGAGCCTTGAGGAGCCCGAGCTCGCTTCGATACGACGGCTTCGCTTTCACCGCCGCCTCGGAGAGCTGCGCCGCCTGTTCGGCTTGTCCCGTCTCATGAGCGAACACGGCCGCCACCCATTGCCGATCGGCTGCGTCCGCTGCGCCCGGGATGAATGCCGCGGACATGGCCAGCAACGTCTGAGGAGCAAGCTTCGTCCATTCCACCTCCGCGGCCCCGTATGGCGGGAGCTTCAATGTGATACTGGCTTCGCTCGCACCTGCCGCACCGGTGTAACTTGCGCCGGCAAGCGTGGTCACCGCTGCCGTGAACCTGCCGGTGCCGAGATCGCTGATCAGCCTCGCCTTCCACTCGGCCAGCCACGCGACTTTTTTCCGCTCTGCCGCTTGCGCCTGCTTGAGCGAGCTGTCGGTTAACGGCACCCCATCGATGGCCGCCAACGCGCCGGTGAAATCGTAGAGCGCGACCTGCTTGCGCGTGGTGGCAAGCGCCGCATTCCAGACAGGCGTCTCCTGCTCGAGCACACGCACCCTCTCCGCATCGCGTGCCTGCTTCTCCTGTTTTTCCCGGTCAGTGAGCTGCGTGCTGAGGCGCTTCATGTCGTCTTTCAGCGCATTGCGTAACGCACCTTGCGTCTTCAGTTTGCCTTCCAACCCGCGCACTTTCGCTACAGCGTTCCGCAGCTCGGCCGAACTAGTGAAGCGTTGCGGCATTTGTTTCCATTCGGTGAAGACGCGGTGATCCTCGAGGAAGGTGCGCGCCACCGGTTTGTAGTCGTTCATCCAGGCGAAATCGCCGCTCGCGTCTGCCGTGAGGTAGCGCTCGAAGTGCGCGGCGCCTTCTGCGAACTCGTCGATCTGCCAGTTCTTCACCCCAAACAAGAACGTCGCAAATGCTTGTGGCGTCTTCGGGTCGATTTCTGGCGCCGGTCCGCGGATGGGCCCCGGCGCGGCCAACATCTTGCCGGTTTCCGCGAAGAAGCGAGCAAGCTCTGCATCCGCCTTGCTGAAGTTGCCGGGCTTCTCGATCTCGCGAAATGCGTCGCGTGCAGGTGCGGTCTTACCTTGGAGCAGCGCTGCGAGTCCGCGGTGCATCTGGATCCAACTGAGGAGTGGCTGTCGGTTCTGCACCTCACTCACGAGGCGGGTGAAGGCAGCCGCCGCCGGCTCATACTTGCCATCGAGTAGCTGCCGGCGCGTCTCGTCATAGCGACGCTGGAGAGCTGCCGTGTTGTCCGGCGTCGGTGTCGGTGTTGGTATTCGAACCATCACCGGGTGAGCAGTGCGTTTGGCTTCGTAGAAGTAGTAGCCGAGACCGGCGACAAACAGCACAGCCCCGGCCCCAGCAGCCATGATGATCATGCGCCGCCGCTTCGCGCCGCGTGCCATATCCGGCAACGCTCGCCGCGCGCGCTGCAGCCCGTCGACCACCTGACCGTATGATGCAAAGCGTTGCGCCGGATCGGGCGCAATCATGCGATTCACGAGGCGCGCCGTTGCGCGCGAAACATCCGGCGACAGGCGGCGAAGGTCTGGCGGGATCGCCTTCAAGCGGCGCAGCTCGCTCGCGGATGTCGTCTCGCCTTCGATCGGCGGCCGTCCAGCGAGCGCGTGAAATAGCGTGGCGCCCAGGCTGTAGATGTCGCTGCGGAAATCTTCCGGCTCATTGTTTAATCGCTCCGGGGCGACATAGTACGGCGTGCCCCAGATCTCCTTCTGCGCCTCCGCTTGCTGGCCCGCAGCGACGGCCAGGCCGAAGTCGCCGATCTTCGCCGTCTGCGGATCGGAGAACAGGATGTTGGCCGGCTTGATATCGCGGTGGATGAGCCCTTTCTCATGCGCGGCCTGCAGTCCCCTCGCCACCTGAATGCCTGTCTCGAGCACCTGCGCTTCCGGCACTCGCGGTTGCTGCGCCATCACGTCGTCGAGGCTGCCATGATCCACCAATTCCATCACGAGGTAGATCTGGCCGTGCGCCGTCCCGGTCGAGTAAACCTGCACCACGTTCGGGTGGTTCACCGCCGCCGTGACCCGCGCCTCCTGCTCGAGCCGCGCCGCTTCAAGCGGGTCGGCGCTCAGTTCCTTCCGCAGCAACTTCAGCGCAACGAACCGATCGAGGCGCGTATCCCGCGCCTTGTAAACGGAACCCATCCCGCCGACGCCGACCGTCTCGACCAGTTCGAAATGGTCGAACACGCTCGCGATGCGGAAGCGTTCGCCGCAGTTCGGACAGGCGACGCGCGCGAGCGGCTCGGCGTCAGCGACCCGCACAGGTGTGCTGCAAGCCGGGCAAGCTTGTTGCGGCGCGTCAGTTTGCGTCTCGGCCATTCGGGTCACGCTATCATGCGCGATTCAGCCGCAAATTACGAGCGCCGCCGCGCCATCGGCGCAGGGTCATGATCGAACTACGCGTCGCGCCGGAACGCGCTCAGCTCCGGCTCGATCGGTTCCTCGCGCTCGAGCTGCCGGACTTCTCGCGCTCACGGCTGCAAACGCTGATCAACGACGGTTGCGTAATGCTGAACGAGAAGCAGCCGCGCCAGCGTGATGTCGTCGCGACCGGAGATGTCGTGCAGCTGCGCGTGCCTGAGGTCGAGAAGATCGACACTGCGCCCGAAGCGATTCCGTTGCAGATCCTGTTCGAAGACGATGACCTGCTCGTCCTCGACAAGGCTGCGGGAATGGTGGTGCATCCGGGCGCCGGCAATCAGGAGCACACGCTCGTCAATGCGCTCCTGAGTCATTGCACAACGCTGTCCGGCATCGGCGGCAAGGAACGTCCGGGGATCGTGCATCGGCTCGACAAGGAGACGAGCGGCTGTCTCGTGGTCGCCAAAAACGACATCGCCCATCGTGAGCTTTCGCGTCAGTTCGCCGCGCGCACGTTGAAGAAGGTTTACCTCGCGCTGGTGGCCGGTCGATTGAAGAAACCCAGCGGCTTCATCGATGCACCGATTGCGCGCCACCCGATTCACCGCCAGCGCATGGCTGTCTCTAAGACGACGCGCGGGCGCTCGGCGCTGACGGAGTATCGTGTGCTGCGCTCGGATGATGAGATGAGCCTCGTCGAGTGCACGTTGCATAGTGGACGCACTCACCAGATCCGCGTGCACTTGCATCATCTGGGCCACCCGTTGCTCGGCGACAAGGTGTACGCGGCCAAGGGCGCGAAGGGGTTTTCGCGCCAGATGCTGCACGCCTGGAAGCTCGGCTTCTCGCATCCGCGTTCCGGCGATTGGAGGGAGTTTGAGGCGCCGATTCCAACCGACTTTGGCGAGAACCTTGTGCTGCTGCCGTTGTAGGCGGAACCGCGCTGCTCGCAAAAAGCGGCGGAATACCGCCGCACTCCACAACGCTACCGCGCCGGCGCTGACGGAAGCAGGCGCGGCAGCGTCTTGGAGTGCGCCAGTCTTCTGGCGCTTTCGCATTTGATGCTGCCCACGCTTGACTACTGCGACGTGCCTTCGCCTCGCTTCGCCGAGAGCAGGAACAGCGTCGCTGCTATGGGTGGAAGCATGATGATCCCGCGCAGCCAGAGCTCAGAACGCCAGGGCAACGCGAAGAGTCGCTCATTCCAAAAGAGGAAGTAGGCGAAGAGCGTAACCGACAACACCTGCCACGGCTGCGCCCGTCGCCACGCCGCGAACGGCAGAATCCAGGTGCAATACCAGGGATGCAGTGTCGGGCTAAGGATCAGTGCAATTCCGAGCACCCAAATCGTTCCGCGCTTCCAGTTGCGGTAGAAAAACAGCGACACCAGGGCGACTGCCGCAACCAGGATCACGTTGTATTGGTAGTTCTTCTGGCGCGGATTTGGCCACACCGTTTCCTCGATGATCCACCAGAAGAGGTCGTTGATGCGCGTGACGTAGGCGAACTCGCGGAGCGACTGCCAGATCGGCACCTCCGGATAGCCGTAGGCGAGGCTCAGCAGCGCCGGAATCGCCAGGCTCAAGACGAGCACGATCGCGCGTCTGCCGAGCGCAAACGTGCAAAGCGGAAGCAGCAGGAGCGGGATAAGCTTGATCGAGATCGCGATGCCGAAGAGGGCAGCCGCAGTAACGGCAAGTCGCCACTTCGATTGAGAATCGGAGGCACTCTCGACTCGCGTGAGCAAAAGGACGCCCGCGAGCATCGGCAGGATCATCAAACTGTCGAAATGCGCCCCGCCGGCGAAGCAGTAGACGACCAGCGGGTTCCACGCGTACCACGCGGCGTCTGCATACCGCGAGGCGCGCGGGAGCAGGAGCAACACGATGCCTGCGGTCGCAAGATCGGCAGCAGCGAACAGCACTTTGTACAACAGCGCGCTATCCGAGATTCGGCTGAGCGCGAGGAACACCAACTCGGCGCCGGGTGGGTAGATCGTGCGGAAGTGGCGGTGATTGATCTTGTGCCACGCGGGGAATTCTTCGCGCAGCGACGCGAGCGCGGGATCGTCCGGCGCCTGCACGTACGGATTGAATCCGGCCTGCTGAATCTTCCCTTCCCACTGGTAACGCCAGAAATCGTCGCCAGGCTCGAGTGGGAGCGCGAGAACTCGCAACGCAACCGCGACGGCCCAGAAAAGCGCCGCCTGTTTACGCAGGCTAATGCCGACCGGGAAATCCGAGGCCGCGACGAGGAACGCCATCCCGCAAAGAAGACCGGCGGTCACGAACCGCACCGGCATCTCGGCCAGCGTCCAATCGTCGAACAGATTCAGCGCCGCGAGCAGCCCGAGCTCGGCAGCGAGCGCGAACAAAAATCGAAGCAGCCTCTGGACGGGCATGCTCCGGATTAACCGACCTTCGCGGCGGCGACAGCAGGTTCGATCGGCTGCGGCATCGCGGCCCGCGCGCGCTGGATCGGCTGCAGCCCCACGCGATGCGCCGCCACATCCACGAGATCAGCCACGCGTCGCTTCAGTCTGCGCGCACGGCTGGCGAGAAAGCCCACGAATGCGAAATACGGCACCAGCACCCATAGATCGGATTGCGGCGTGTTGAGCTGGCCGTAGATCAGCAGCATGAGGATGACGAGATTGATGATCACCGTCGTCGTGACGAAGCGATTACGGAGGCCGACACGCGTGAGGCATTTAGTTCCGCCGTGATACTCCGTTACCGTCTGCAGCTCGATGCTCCACCAGAAGTTCCCGTAGATCTGGACGTCCCAGTCCTTCCAGCCCGTGTCGGTCGAATAACGCCAGCCCTCCTCTTCCAGCAGAGTCAGGATTGAGCCTAACAAGTGGTTCCGGTCCTTCCCCTCCTCGCTCCAGTAATTCCGGCGGCGAAGCGTGCCAGCGGACGCAGTTCCCGGCGGCAGCGACTCGCGCGTGGCGATGACGGCGCGGGGCGTGCGCTTGAATTGCAGCCAGGTGAAATAACGCGACCAACCGCGGACGAGCGGTTGCGTGAAGGCGAGGAACATGACCAGGAGCCGCGCCGCTGCGGTATCGAACTTCTGCTCGATGCGCGCACGCAGCATGTAAGAGATCGCGACGAGCAGCGTCCCACCAAACATCAGATACGGAATGATCCGCACCTCCGGCAGGAAGATGCCGAGCCCGAACAGGAACACGGTAATGGCGAACCACTCCACGCTGCTGAGATAGCCGGCGATCTCCGATTGCGGCGTCGGGTAGATCGATTGGAAGAAGCCTTCCCCGAAGACGCCGTGATAAACGATCGGCCGGTTGATGAACCAGCTGAAGCGCGGCGTGCCGTAGATCTGGCCACGCCACTTCGCGGAGCCGGTCGGCCCGAAGAAGATCAGGTGCTTGAACCGCAGCATCGATTCCGCCTCGCCGTAGCCTTCCTGTTGCTTCTTGAATGCGGCCAGCGTGAAGCGCCGGTAATGCCAGACGATCGCCGTCGGGCTGAATGCGATCGCGTGGCCCGCCTGCTGCACGCGCCAGCAGAAGTCGACGTCGTCGCCCGCTTTTCGATACTCGACATCGAAGCCGCCCACGCTCTCGAAGGCCCAGCGATACCAGGCCATGTTACACCCGGGGATGTGCTCGGCCACGGTGTCGGTGAGGAGCACGTGACTGGGTCCGCCGGGAGCGGCTGCGACGCACGCCTGGATCCAGTTCTGTGCCGGCGGTGAGATGTTCGGACCGCCGACGCCGCCGTAGTTGCCGCTCGTGAGGGTGCCGATCAGGTAATACAGCCAATCGACATCGGCCATGCAGTCCGAGTCGGTGTAGGCAAAGACATCGCCTTTCGCGGCCGCCGCGCCGGTGTTCCTCGCGTGGCTCAGACCGTGATTGGTCTGGTGGATGTAGTTAACGGCGGGAAACTGCGCCGCGATCTCGGCCGTGTTGTCGGTCGAGCCGTCGTCGACCAGGATCACCTCGTAGTGCGGGTAGTCGAGTTTGCCTAACGACTCCAGGCAGCTGGCGAGCGTGTTGGCGCCGTTGTACGAGCAGACAATTACGGAGACGAACGGCGTCTCGGCGAGCGGCCGATGCGGAAGCGCTGCGTTGTCGCGCCCGAGTTTGTCCCGCAGCATGGCGAACGCTTTCTTCGGCTGCCGCTCGCGCGTGACGATGCCGAACGCCCAGTCAGTGATCTCCTGGTTGCCGGTGAACCATTCATCCGTCCAGGCGAAGAAGACGGTGCCGGCGAGGCCGCACTTCACCACGCTCTCCACGTGCCAGCCGAGCATTTCCGCCTGCTCGTCTTCCGTGTGGCGGATCGTGTCCATGCCGAACTCGCCGAGAATCAGCGGCCGGTCTTCTGCGAGGTTCTGGAGCCGCAGCAGGTAACGCTCGAATTCGTTCTGATTGTGCAGGTAGACGTTGAAGCAGAGGAAATCGACATTCTGCGGCAGCAGAAACTCGGTCGGCGGGAAGCTGGCGTAGGAATAGAGGACGTTGGGGTTTTCCTCGCGTGCGACCCGGATGAGGTGCTCGACGAACTCCGTCACCCGCCGCACGCCGAGCCAGCGCACCATCGTGCTCGCGATCTCGTTGCCGACCAGATAACCGAAGATCGCGGGATGTCCGGCGTGTTCCGCGACGGCCGCTCGCACTGATTCCACCACCGCCTCGCGCGCGACTCTGCGCCGAAGAAACTCGACGTGCTTCGCCCACGGCAAAGTAATCAAGACGCGCAAACCGGCGGCCGCACATCGATCGAGAAACCAAAGCGGCGGCGCATGGTAGATGCGCAGCAGGTTGATGCCGACCTCACGCATCTGCTCGAGGTCCCGCGCGAGTTGCTCCTCGTTGCCGAGGTAATGCCCGTCGGCATCCGGCGCGAACGGGCCGTAGGTGACGCCTTTGACGAAGAACTTCCGATCGCCCTCGAAGAAAAACTTGGCGACGGCGCGAACCGCGCCCGGTGAAGCGGAACTCACAGCGGAGTTCCCTAGTCGATGCGTCCGGTGGACGCAAAGCTTTTAGGGTCGGCGTAGAGCGCTGTAGCGACGCCGCGCTGTCGAGCCAAACGGGACAGAGCGACGCCGCTACAACTAACTGTTTAAAGCTTCGGCGCGATGATGTTGCGCAGCTTGATCATGCCGCGGCGGATTCGCGCCTTCACCGTGCCGAGCGGCTCGTCCAGCTGCTCGGCGATCTGGTGCTGCGTGAGGCCGCCGAAGAACGCCAGCTCGATTGCGCGGCGCTGGTCGCCGGAGAGTTGAATGACGGCGCTGCGGACCATCGCCTGCGTCTCATGCGAGACGGCCTGGTCGCACGAGTCGTTCTCGACGATCCGGTCCCAGATCTGGGCCTCTTCCTCGATCTCGTCGTGCAGGCGATGACGGCGCTGGATGCGGCGCAGGCGATCGATCGCTTTGTTGCGCGTGAGCGTCATGGCCCAAGTCAGCGGCTTGCCGCGCTCGGCATCGTAGATGCCGGCCTTTTCCCAAATCTGCACGAACGCTTCCTGCACCACCTCTTCGGCATCGCGCGTGTTGTTTAGAACGCGGAACGCGGTGGCGAGGAGGACGCCGGAGTAGCGACGGTGGAGGTCGTCGAGGCTCGAGTGATCGCCTGCGGCGACGAGCTGAAGGAGCTCGGTATCGGTGAGAGGGGTTGCATGCTCATGAGCATCCAACGCCGGGGAAGCGTGGGTGGACATCATATAATCATTTAATAGACGAAACCTAGACAGATATGGATGCACCACAACTGATTTTTTCGGGAGGTTTTCAATCCGCCAGCGAGGCGCTTCTACGACAACGCTCGGCGCACGACCGCAGCGGTGCGGTCGATGTCCGCGGCGGAATGCGCGGTCGACAAGAAGCCGGCTTCAAACTGCGATGGCGCGACGTAAACGCCCGCGTCCAGACAGGCGCGGAAGTACCGCGCGAACGCTTCGCGATCGCTGCTTTTTGCGCTGGCCAAGTCCGCCACCGGACCGGCGGTAAAGTAGAGGCAGAACATCGAGCCGATCCGCTGGAATGTGAGAGGCAGGCCGAGCGTCCGCAGGGTCGCGCGGGTCGCCTCTTCCAGCTGCGCGCCGAGTTGCTCGAGCAGCCTCCACCCGCCGATCCGCTCCAGTTCGCGCAGCTGCGCCAGGCCCGCGGCCATGGCGAGCGGATTGCCGGATAACGTGCCCGCCTGGTAGACCGGCCCTTCGGGCGAGAGCTGATCCATGATCTCCGCGCGGCCGCCGAACGCGCCGACGGGAAGACCGCCGCCGATCACTTTGCCAAGCGCCGTCAGGTCCGGCGTGATGTTGTACAACTCTTGTGCACCCCCACGCGCGACCCGGAACCCCGTCATCACTTCGTCAAAGATGAGGAGCGTTCCTTCGCGAGCGCATTCGTCGCGGAGATCTTGGAGGAAGTTCTCGCCCGCGAAATAGAGCCCCGCGTTCGCGGGAATCGGCTCCAGGATCACGGCGGCGATCTGGCCTTTGTTGTCGCGAAAGGCGCGGCGCACCATCTCGATGTCGTTGAATGGGAGCGCGAGCGTAAGCGCGGCGAATTCGCGCGGCACGCCTGCGCTATCCGGCTGGCCGTGCGTGAGGGCGCCGCTGCCAGCGTTCACCAGCAACGAGTCCACGTGGCCGTGGTAGCAACCATCGAACTTGATGATCTTGTCGCGCGCGGTGAAGCCGCGTGCCAGCCGGATGCACGACATCGTTGCTTCCGTGCCGCTGTTCACCATCCGCACCTTCTCGATTGATGGAATCCAGCGACAGATCAGCTCGGCCATTTCGACCTCGTACGGGTTTGGAATGCCAAAACTGACGCCACGCGTCGCTGCGTCGCGCACTGCATCGGTGACCACTCGTGGAGCGTGGCCGAGGATCGCGGGGCCCCACGTGCCGACGTAGTCGATGTATTCCTTGCCTTCGACGTCCCAGATCTTTGCGCCTTCCGCCCGCGCGACGAAGAACGGCTCGCGATCCAGGCCGCGAAAGGCGCGAACCGGCGAGTTCACGCCGCCGGGGATGTGTTTGCGAGCGCGGGCGAACAGCTCCGCGGATGTGGAGAGCGACGAACGGTGGTCAGACATGAGCGAGCGGGAACGTCGAACGTCGAACGTCGAACGTCGAACGTCGAACGTCGAACGTCGAACGTCGAACGTCGAACGTCGAACGTCGAACGTCGAACGTCGAACGTCGAATGGAGCCCGCGGGAAGCGGTGCGACATGGCCGAAGCCCGCGCAGCGGGTGAGCGGCGGGAGCCGCGAAGCAACGTCGAACGTTGAAAATGCGGCGCAGTTGGGCGCGCGTTGACACTGCGCGGGCAGACGCTACGCTCGTGGCTCTTCGGTTCGGCGGGGTAGCCAAGTGGTAAGGCAGCGGTCTGCAAAACCGCTATTCGCGGGTTCGATTCCCGCCCCCGCCTCTCCTGTTCAGGAACTTACGTACCTCGCGCCGCTAAGCAGCGGTCTTTAGAAACGCGACTGGAGGTGCAGTCCGCAACTACCTGCCGCGTCAGCTGCGATGATGAGCTTCAGCGTCAGCCAAAACCGCCTGCGTACATGGTTTTGGCCGCTCGTTCGCGGTGTCCTTGCGGCGCGTGATCTCGGCGTCGACGGCGCGCAGACGCTGAAACGTCTCGCGGAGTTGTTGCCGCAATCGTCCCGCAGGAGTCGCGCCCGGCGACGTTGCCTGTAGGCGTCGAACGTTTAGCGGCAGAACCGGGCCGGCTGCTCGGATAGCTGATTGTCAGCGACAAGGCCAAGTCGTCCGCGCGCAAAGGCCGAAGTGAACTGTGCCATCCGGAAGAAACGCAAAGCTCCAGCCCTCGGCGTCCGCAATTTCGGCGATGCGTTGAAACTGCTCCGGAACTGTCATGTGGGCGGGACAGAGCAGCTCGAATCCGGCGCGCCCGACTGTAGCTCCACCGTCACGTATGACGGCAGAGCGAATCCGGCTAAGATGCAATTGGAAGTCAACCGACTCCCGAGTGCATAAGTGGCTGTTGTGCGACACGTAGTTCGCCGGAGTGTCGGGCTTAGTCTGACGCATCAGCCCTGCCGCGCGTTGTCAGCAACCGTAATCCTCGACAATCGTGTCGCTCGATCCGTCATCGTAGGTCACGTGACACGTTACGGTGAATCCGTATTTCTTTCCTGTAGTCGAACCCGGATTTGCATCCTCGCAGAGGACGCGAGTTCGCGTGCACTTGTAAGTATGCCCGACTTTGTCGGTCAGACTCGCTCCTCTCGCCTGGATCTTTTGTGCGGTTTCCGCCGGGACACCAGCGCGCACAAGTTGTTCGTGAATTTCGGAGCCGGAGCCCTCAATAATTTCGTCGTTATCCATGGTCATGATCTGGTTGATGCCGGTCATCGGTTGTGGCCGTCGGAAGACGCGCCTCTAAATGTAAACGCGAGAAAACCGGCTGAATGGGCTCAGACTATTTTTAAAATGTGGTGGTGTGGCATCTCGCACTGCTTCGCGGAGTCAGGGCTCCCACCGAAACTCATCGAGTGAACGTGAAGCAGCAGGCCGCAGAGTGCGCCAAAACCCGAACTGCCGCGTGAGACCGAACCTCCGCGTGTACAACGCTCCGCATCACTACTCAGCTTCAAAGACGGAACTAAATCTTTGCGGTTTGGCATCTTGTTGGGCAGCTACCTTATCTTTCGTAAACGTCGCGACATTTTAATAAACAATAATATTTCGGTGTGTTGATTGTGAACTTCGGCACGTAACGCACGCACTTGTAATACCCTTTCTAGAACGTCGGGTTTTCGGGAATTCTTTGTTTGTTTCAGAAGCGGAGAGTTTCGCCCCACGACCCTATGCGCTCACGCCGGGCTGCGCGACGCACCGCAGGTTCACGAGCCTGTCAGCATTCGCCTGAGGCCCAGTGACCCGGCGTTGTCGCCCCCAGCCTCGTCGCGTGAAACACTGCGTCTGGGTGAGCGGACGACGCACTTGCCCACTTTCGGAGCGACCGGTTTCCGGCTACGCTAGCGGCCGTGCCACAGTTCTCCTATCGCGCACGCAACGCTCAGGGCGGCCTCGTCGAGGGCGTTCTCGATTGCCCTGACCGTTCGGTCGCCATCCGGCAGATCGAGCAGTTGCGCTACATCCCGATCCGCATCGAAGCGGCGGGCGCGCAGCCGCAGGTCGCCAGTCGTGGCGGCGCGGTGGCGGCGCCAGCGCCGTCCACGGCGCTAGCAGAGCGGCTGAAGATTCCGCACACGCAATTGCTCATCTTCACGGAGCAGCTCGCACATTTGCTCCAGGCGGGGATGACGCTCGACGAGGGCCTGGCGGTGCTGGAGAAGCGGCTCAAGCACCCGCGCGTGCAGCAGATGACAAAGGCGCTGCACCAGGCGCTCGTTGATGGGCGCAGCTTTTCGCAGGCGTTGCGCGACTTCCCGCGCATTTTCCCGGCGATCTATGTGAACTTGATCGCGGCGGGCGAGGCGAGTGGCGCGCTGCCGGATATCTTGAAGCGGCTCGTGAGCCATCTGATGCAGGCGAAGAACCTGCGCGATCGCGTGCAGCAGGCGCTGATCTACCCGGCGTTCCTTGCTCTCGCGGGCGCCGCGCTGATCACGATTTTCATCACCTTTATGGTGCCGCAGCTGACCAGTTTCATGACGCAGGGCGGCGGCGTTCTTCCACTGCCGACGCGCATCCTGCTGGGAGCGCATCACGTGATTACCGGCTACTGGTGGGTGGGCCTGATCCTCGGGATCGGCGGGATGATTGGCTTCCGCGCCTTCGTGCGCACGGACGAAGGGCGGCTCACCTGGGATCGCTTTCGGCTGGCGGTTCCGGGCTACGGTCGAATCATCCGGCACCGCTATTACGCGCAGTTTTCTCGCACCCTCGGCACATTGATGGAGAACGGAGTGCCGCTGCTGAAAGCTCTGGATCTGGTGACCGAAATTGCGGGAAACCGCTACCTGGAACGCCGTCTCGCTGATGTGCGTCGGGCGGTGATCGATGGCGCAAATCTCTCCGTTGCTTTGAGCCAACAACATCTGTTTCCGGAGCTGTTCACCGATATGATGGCGGTAGGCGAACAGACCGGGCACTTCTCCGACACGATGCAGACGGTAGCGGATGTCTATGAGCGTGAACTCGACCGCACGGTTGCAATTGTCTCCGCATTGATTCCCCCGGTGATCATCGCGGTGATCGCGGTGCTCGTCGGCTTCGTCGTCTACAGCATCCTCTCGGCTGTATTCGACATGACGAGTAGTTTGCAGATGCGGCCGCAGTAAGGTAGCATCGGCCCTCGATGTTCCTCCGCGTCTTCGCGTCTGCAGTCTTCCTGTTCGCCGCGTCTGTGGCGCGATCGCAGGATGCATTCACGTCTGACGCGGTGGATGCGAACGGCAATCAAACCTCGACGCCGCATAGCGCCTGGATCGATCTGCGCCAGCACGCGGCTGCGGGAGCGAACCCGCAAAGCGCGCCGCCCTGGGTGGAGGCGGTCTCGTTAGTCCCGATGCCGCCAAAGAATGAAGGCGTCGCGCGCACGGTGTTTCGGATCCGGGTGACACGGCCGCGGCCCGACTTGCAGCTGCTCATGCTGCGCCTCTTCTTCGACGACAAACCGGGGCAGCAGCCGACCATCACCGCGTGGGATGAATCAGGCAGCAGCGTGATCCGATCGGGCGCGCTCGGGTCGGGCATCGATCTGCCGAGCTCCGACACGGTGATCCTCCCGATGCTTGGGATCTCCGCCATCGACGTCGAAGTGCCGGGCGATGGCGCGACGATGCGCGGGGCGTTCATGGATTGGATGGTGAGCCGCAATGTCGCCCACCCGCTTTCCGCGCAGTCACGCGACGTGATGCCGGAGCCGTTTTCGGCGGCAGCGCCCTTGCAGGTGCCAGAGCAGGATAGTGAGACTTTCGGCACCGTCACTGCGACGCTGGCGCCGGAGACGATCCGCATTGCTGCGAGCGTGCAGCACGGCGCCGCATTTCAATTCGGCATCGAATCGCTGCCGCTGATGGCGCTGATCACCTTCGAGGTCTCGACGCCGCGCGCGGATTCCGCGCCCGAGGTTTACCTGAACGGCGAGAACCTTGGCCCTGCCTCCATGACTTTGCCGGACCTTGCGGACCCGGGATACCGCGGCGAGTCGGAACGATTGGTCTCCGGCATGCGCTTCTACTACACCGGCTGGGTGCGAGCGCAGAAGCTCGTGCCGGCTGCAAGTCTCAAGGTCGGCACCAACGATCTTCTCGTGATCGGCGGACCGGGCACACCGGTCTCTGCGATTCGCGGCACCCAGATCCAGCTGAAGTATCTCTGGGACAAGTCGGACTACCTCCTCCAGCCGACACCTTCGACGGGCGGCTTCTGAGTCGAAGTTCCGTCAGTTTTGAGCGATTTGCGCTCCTACGGCGTCTAAGTTAAAAGTCGCTCGTACCGACGATCAATTCCTTCACCTATGACAAAGAAATTAAATCAGAGCGGCTTCACGTTGTTGGAGATCATGCTCGTCGTCACGATCATCGCGCTCCTGCTCGGGACCGCGATCTACAAGCTACGCGGTAACGTGGAGATGAGCCGCATCGTTGCGGTCCAGAGCTCAATCCAGAGCATCAAAACGCAGCTGCGGTCCTACGAGAGCCTGAACGGCTTTATGCCCACGACGGAACAGGGGCTGAAAGCTCTTGTCAGCCAGCCCTCCAGCGAGCCACGGCCGACGCGCTGGACGCAATTTCTCGATGGCGTGCCGAAGGACCCGTGGGGGTCTGAGTTCGTGTATGTGAATCCGGGCCGGAAAAATCCGACCGGGTACGACCTGTATTCTGCAGGTCAGGATCGGAAGCCCGACACCGCCGACGACGAGTGGGGCGGTTAATCGCCGCGCTGGAACGCTCGTCGACCTACTCCTGGCTGTCCGGCGGAGCCGGCACCGGAGCAGCCCCCGCCTGCGGGCTGCGCTGAATGATGCTGCGGACTCTTGGTGGCGGCGTGGGTAGCGTCGGGATCGGCGCCGGCTTGATCGGCGTGTTAGCGCCCGGCGTGGCACCAGGCACCTGCGGGAACGGCTGAGGCACGACCTGCGGCTGACCGCCCGCCGGTGGTTGCTGGACCGGCGCGGGTTGCGGAGCCGATGGTGCATTCGCGATCGGCTGGCTCAGCAGCGCCTGGTTAAACGTCAGGGTCGAAAATTGCCCATCCTTCGTGATCGTCACCTTTGTTGCGCCGACTTTATCGGACCACTCGATGTTCGAGATGCTAATCCCCTTCACCGGCTCCTTCGTGGTCAGGTACTCCTTGAAGTTCTTGTCCGTGCTCGACGCGACCGTGACGAGATCGCCTTCTGGGGACCGCGCCGCGTTGGCGATGTACCAGTCCTTCGCGAAATTCGGCGCCGGTGGCGGCGTCGCCGCGGGGGCAGTGGCGACGGCAAAGGGCGAGCGATTCATCATCGCGTCGTAACGCGCGAGCTGAATCGGCTGCGGCAAGTCGTCGGCAGCGCGAGTGGTGCGCGGCGTAACGAGCAGTGCGGCGGAAGCGGCGGTGAGTAGCAGGTATTTCATGGCTTAGGTTTTGGGCGCGAACCAGCGCGCGATTTTGAATTTACCTCGCATCATCGTGGGGTCACTTGGCTCGATCGCGAGGTTTACACTTTCAAAGACAACGAAAGCTTCCGGCTGTTGAACGTCGTGCAGGAATCGCACGAGCGGCTGCCAGGGGCTTTTGGTTTCGACGGAGACGGAGGTGGATTGATGGGTTGGCGTGGCCTCCACTCCGCCAAGGTTTGGGTTCTCGACCAGCACGTTGTGCTTGCCGGCGATCTTCCCCACCTGGTCGAGCAACGTTGACGCTTCCCCGGGGCCTGCCAGCGTCGGCTGCTGTTTCTTCAGCCACGCTTCACGTTTCTCCCACATGCTGCGCTCCTTCAGCAGGAGGCTCTGCTGCGTGCGCGCTGCCTTGCGCGTGGCAAGGTCGGTGCGCGTCTGGGCGAGCGACCCCATCAGCCAGCTCCAGATAAGCCAGTTCACGAGGAGGAACAGCGCACCGCCGACCAACATCGAGAGAACGCGTTCGCGCCGATTCATGCGCTGGATAAATGCCGGCATCATTTCGGTTTCCCCTCCAGGCGGAACTGCGCGTGCCCATTAGGCAGGATGCGCGGCGCAGCCATGTCGAACTGGAACATCTGCAAGTCGGGATGCTTTTTCACCTTGTCCGCGAATTGATAGGCAAGCGCAGCTGAGGCCGCCTCGCCGCCGACGGAGACCTGACGCGCCGATTGATCGTACGCTGTGATCTGCACATCCGGCGACGGCAGGCTTTCGAACAGGTGCAGCAACACCTCGATCGGATAATAACGTGGATCGATCGCCGGCGAGAGCGCCTTCCAGCGCGCCTCCGTCTTACGGATGAACTCCGTCTTCGGCGCATCGCGTTCGATTCGTCGATCGAGCCGCCCGGTCTCGAGGCGCAGCACCAGCACGTAGGCGAAAAACAGCGCCAGGACTGCGGCGTAAACGCCTCCCGCGATCAGCAGGCGCTTCTTCCATTGCGCCTGTTTCGCGAGCTCCTCCCGCCGCTGGCGCCACGCACCGGGCAGCAAGTTGATCTTGGTTGCCGCTGGCGGCGTCTCGACGCCCATCAGGTCGGCGCGCCCGACAAACAGCCCCTCGACCGTGTCGCGCAGCTCGAACAGGCTCTCGTCCACAAACAGCGCCGGCGAAGTCGTGTCGATCCCTTGCAGCTGCGCGCTCAGCGCCAGCTGCGGGATGTCGCGGCGCAGCTGCGTAGCGTCTGCTCCGTTAAGCGAGCGCGTGAATCCCAGCTTCCCTTCCTCGCTGATCGCGCAGACAAGCGAGGCGTCTTCGCGATAGAGGAGGAAGGCCCGGCCCGCCGCCGCATGCGTCGCTGCACGTTGCGCGGCATAAACCGTCACCTGGTCCGGTATGATCCCGCGCGACAGCAGCGGCGCAGCGAGTTCCGAGAGACGGTCGTTGTGGATCGCCACCGCCGACACGACGCTCGATTGCTCCGTCTGCTCGATCACTTCGAAATCCGTCGTCACGTCTTCCGGCGCATACGGCAGCGCCTTCTCGATCTGAATGCGCACCATTTCGGCGAACTCCGACGGCTCGACGGTTGGCAGCCGGAGGCGTTGCGCCAGCACCGCCGTGACCGGCAGGCCGAGCACAATCGTCGTCGCGCCACTCAGCAGCGGCACGGCCTCGTCTAGCGACGCGACGGTGGTCACATCCCACGAGCCGTTTTGCGGCCCGGTGCGCACGACATTCCAGCCTGCCGAGGCGGGAATGAGAAACACTGATGAGGGCGGGGCGGCGATACTAAAGCTCCTTCCAGCTGATCAGTTGCGGGACATTGCCGGATTTGCGGACGATCATCTGCACGACGCGCTTCACCTTGCCGGACTGGCCCGTGCTGACAATGCGCATCACCTGGTCGCGGAACCCGACCAGCGCAGCGATCTGCTTAAACTGCTCCGCCGTGAATCCCAGCGCAACCCGCACTTCGTCCAGCGTCTTGAAGGTGGCGTCGTCCTCCGTACCATCCAGCCCATCCTCGCCTCGACGCATGGCGAGGAATTGCTCGACGAGCGGCTCGGTCATCCCCGGCAGGCTGACGAGGAGATCCTCCGGCGCCCAGGCGAGATCGAGCGGTCCGGTGCTGTTCACCGTGATCTCCGCGTCCCAGCCAGGTTGCGCGACGAAATCACCCCAGCCACGGATGCGTTTCACATCGTCGATACGCGTGAGCAGCGTGTTGGTCGGCCGGTAATTATCCCCGTCCTCGGCGCCGTTGAGCCGCACGAGATTATCCGGGTCCACCCAATCGAGCAGGCAATCGATCATGTGATCGCGCTCATTCAGGTCGATCCCTTTGCGTTCGAGATAACTGCGGAGCAGCTCGATGCGCGCCGGGTTTTCGCCTGCGACCACCCAGTTCAGGTTTAAGCGCCCCCCCTCACCCGTGAGTCGCGCCTCAAAGGTTTGCGTGCGGCTGACTCCGCCGCGCAACAGCGGCGAACCGGGTTTCACTCCTGGATGCAAAGCAATCTCGCCGCCGGAAGCCGCCATCGCTGATGCCTCGATCACGCGCGCCGAGTGCGCGTTCAGCGCGAGCCCCGAACCGATGTCGATGGCCCAGGAGATCACCATCGCGCTGAGGAGAAACAGCGCCCACATCGAGAGCATCAACGCCGCGCCCGTGCTCGGCTGCTTTCGTGACGATCGCAGTTTCATCAGAGTGGCGTGCGCCCGAGAGCGATGATCGATTCCCATGGCGCCGGGCTATCGCTGCGCGCGATCGCGACCTTCACGAGGCGCGGCAGCGTCACGGTGTCGGTCCAGCGATCGACCCAGGTGTTCAGCCGCGGATCGAAGTAGCGGATTTGCAGGGATTGCACGTCGGGGAGCAGCGGAATCCAGCTCTCGCGGTCCGCGGCATTGGCTTCGTCTGTCTTCGGTCTGCGCGCGAGTCCAATCTCCATCTTCTCGCTGTCCTTAGCGACTGGGCGTAACCGCATGCTGACGCGGTATTCGCCGGCGGCGTAACGCGTCAGCAGCCCCGGCCCCGCGCTGCTTACCCATGTGATCTCGTCGCGCGGCCGCTCGTTCAATTTAAATGGCTCACCGAGCAGCGCGCCGGCGCCGGCGGGCAGGCTCTGCCATTGGGTGGCGAGAAGACTTTCGAAGCCGGAATAGCGCGCGTCGGTGGCGTTCACGAGCGCGGAAACGCGCAGCGCGGTCAGGTTCGATTGCACGAAGCGATAGATCGCGACCGACATCATCGCGAGGATGACGACGGCGAACATAATCTCGAGCAGCGTGAACGCGCTGCTCACGTTGCGCTTAACCCGCGCGGTAGACATAGAATTCGATGCGACGCGTTTGGGCGACGCCGCTGCGGTTCCATTCCGCGGTTAACGAGACGCGGTTGATATTACCGACGTCGAGGTTTTTCTCATCCTTCAACTCAGCGGGCGCGCTGGCCTGGATGAGTTTCACCGGTCCATAGCCGGTCTCGATGTTCGCCTCCCACTTGGCGTCGGGGAAGCCGGGAGTCGCCTGCACTTCAGCCATGCGATTCGCGAGGACTTGCCGCACGCGATCCTCCTGCGCGCTTAACGTCACGGCGTTCATGCAATTCTCCACCGAGCGGCCGAGCGATAGTACGCCCACGACGAAAATGGTGACGCCGATCATCACCTCGTAGAGCGCGAACGCGCGGCTGCGCTGGCTATTTCGTCGCATAACTCGCAATCTCTGCCCGGCCCGTCAGCGCGGAGTAGTTTGCCGTCCACGAGCCGTCCACGCCTTTATAGGTGACAACGGCCGGCTCGCACGTTCCCGATGGCCAGAAAGCCCAGTCCGCCGGCGGATCCTCAGCCAACGCCGCCGGCAGGTTCAGCACGTACGCGTCACCTTTGCGCAGCTGCAGCTTCGCGACCGGCTCCGGATCTTCGTCGTTCATGACGGCTTCGGGTCGAAGGATGACGTGGTCCTTTTGCCAGGAGATCAAATAGGAGCGGCGCTCAATGACCGCCTTCTCCTGCGCCAGCTGCACAAACTTGTTCATCTCATCAAGCGAGCGCCGCAGTCGCCGGTCGGCGAGAACGCCATTCAGGCTCGGCACGCCCACGAAGAGCAAGAGCATGAGGATGAAGACCGCCATGACGATCTCGATCAGCGTGAACGCCTCGACCTCCCTACGCACCCGCCGAATGTAATCCCCTGCGCCTCAAATCACAACACATGCTCAGGCGGCCACAAGCGGCGCTTCTCGGGCACGATCCTAGCTTGTGGCTTGAAGCGCATGAACAGGGAAATCATCGATGCGCTGCTCACCGGGATGCTTCAGAGCGGCGATGGAGTGTCGGATCTTTTATTCGTCGCGGGCAAGCCGCCGCTCGTGGAGTTCCACGGCCGCCTGCAGGAGTTCCCGATCGACGTGCCGGACGGCGTGATGTGTTCCGAGCTGATCGAGCAGATCGCGCTCGTCATGATCGACGGCAACGAGCGGCTCACGGGTGATCTCGCCAAGAATGGCTCGTGCGATTGCAGCTACGCGATCGCAGGCCTGGCGCGGTTCCGCGTCAACATCTTCAAGCAGTGCGGCCGCTTCGCCATCGTGATGCGCAAGCTGGCATCGGAGATTCCCACGCTCGAGAAGCTCGGGCTGCCTCCGGTTTTTCGCGAGATGATCAAGGAGAAGAACGGCATCATCTTCATCACCGGCGGCACCGGAAGCGGCAAGACGACCACGCTCGCCGCCATGCTCAATGAGCTGAATCGCAGCCAGGAGATTCACATCCTCACGCTCGAGGATCCGATCGAGTTCATGCACCCGCACATGAAGGCTGCCTTCAGCCAGCGCGAGCTCGGGAAGGATTTCTTCACCTTCGCCGACGGACTGCGCGCGGCCCTGCGGCAGGCGCCGAAAGTCATCCTCGTGGGAGAGATCCGCGATCGCGAAACGATGGAGATCGCGATGACCGCGTCAGAAACTGGTCACGTAGTGTTCAGCACGCTGCACACGATCAACGCCGGCCAGACGATCAACCGAATCCTCGGCATGTTCAGCCGCGAGGAAGAGCAGCAGCTTCGCCAGCGTCTCGCCGAGACGGTGCGGTATGTCGTCAGCCAGCGCCTGGTCAGCAAAGTCGGCGGCGGACGCTTGATGGTGAGCGAGATCATGGGCAGCAGCTTGCGCACGCGCGAGACGATCCTCTACGGCGAAGCGGAGGGGAAGACCTTCCAGGAGATCATTGAAGCCGGCAGCACACTCGGCTGGCATTCGTTCGACCAGTCGCTGCTCAAGGCTTACAGCGAGGGCCTGGTCAGCGAACAGGACGCGATGCTTTATTGCTCGAACAAGGGCAAATTCCGCCGCGAGCTCGACGCTTTCAAGAAGCTCTCCGGGTTCAGCGAGGAACAGGAGGAACCGTCCGGCCTGAAGATGAATGTCGTCGCCGGCCATGCGAAGGCGGCGTTGGCGCGGGGGCGGTAGATCGGGGACAGGGCGTCAGCTCTTATCGACGCTGTACTTGCCGGGTCCGACGAGGAGCAAGCCGACCAGCATCACGCATAACTCGATCGCGGCCAGATTACCGCGCACCGTCCCGCCGCCGTCGAAGGCGCCGATCGCGTGCACGAGCGTGAGGGCGAGCACCAGCAAAACGCCCGGCCGGAAGAATAGGCCGAGGATCATCAACACCGCGCCCATGCAGCCGGCGAGCGCGCCAAGGAAGCCCCAGATCTGGTAATTCGACGCGATTCCGATATTGCGGATCCCGCTTCCGAAGCTCCCCCATCGCGCCGGCCCTGAGAGCAGCACCGGGCCGGTCAGGATGACGAAGAGCACGCCGAGTGCGACGCGCATCAACAGCAGCCCCGCCTCACGATACTTTCCGAGCCATTGCATCCGCATCGCGCGACGCTGGCCGGATCAAAGACAGATTGCAAATCAAAGGCGCGCGCCGAAACGTGTGCGCATGGCCGGAGTGACGAAAGCGGTGCTGCTCGCCGCAGGACGAGGCACGCGCATGCGCGAGCTGACGAATGAGTTGCCGAAGCCGATGCTGGTCGTCGGCACGAAGCCGATCCTGCAGCACATCATCGAAGGAATCCGGCTGGCCGGCGTGACTGACGTGCTGCTGATCGTCGGCTACCGCGCGGACGTGGTGCGCGATTTCTTCGGCGACGGCAGCCAGTTCGACGTCCGAATCGATTACGCCACGCAAGTGGTGCAGGATGGAACGGGCAAGGTCGTCGAGCTCGCTCGCGAGTTTTGCGGCAGCGATCCGTTCCTGCTCAGCTACGGCGACATCCTCATCGAGGCGGCTAACTACGCGACACTCACCGCGCCCTCCGCAGACGTGGAAGCGATCGTCAGCGTGAAGCGCAACGAAGACGTGAGTAAAGGCGGCGCCGTCTTCGTGAACGACAAGTTCGAGCTCGTCGACTTGCGCGAAAAACCGCTGCCCGGCGAGCCGACCAGCCCTTGGTACAACGCCGGCGTTTACACGTTCCGGGCGAGCATCTTCGACTTCACCGCGCGCCTGCAGCGTTCGCCGCGCGGCGAGTTCGAGCTCACCGATGCGATCCGCGAGCTGGCGCAGTCCGGCAGGAAGGTGCAGGCGTTCGAGCTTGCCGGAAGCTGGGCCGACGTCCGCGATCCAGAGATCCTCGCCGAGCTAAATCGTTAAGTGGTAGGGACAGCGCGCTGCGCTGTCCGGAGGGCGTGCCACACGCACAGAACGCGCGAATCCCCCGACCTTGCCACACGCACCGGACGCCGCAGCGCGGCGTCCCTACCGAGCGTTCTCGACCGGCTCAGGCTCGCCGTGCTCGCCGTTCTCGCTCTCCGCTTCCTCCTCGATCTCGCGCTGCCACGCCTTCGACAGCCAGGGCCGGATGAATCCGTAGAGCAGATACGACAGGAACAGGACCGCTGGCATCCACTCGTAGTTCATCACGGTGAAGATCAGCACGACGGCGATGATCAGGAACCGCGGCGCGGACCGCGTGGTTTTCCAGCCCAGACCCTTGAAGCTCGGGTAGCTGAACCCGCTAAACATCATGAACGATAGGAAGAGCATGAGCGGCGGCAGCACCCATTTCCACCGGCCGATATCGTGGTCGCGCTCGCCGAGCCACCACAGCATGAACAACGTCAGCGACGCGATCACGCCCGCGGCTGCCGGGATGGGGAAGCCGCGGAAATTCTTATCGCTGCCGCCCTTCTGCCCGGCTGCTGCAATGCAATTAAAACGCGCGAGCCGCAGGCCGCCGCAAAGGAGATAGACGAACGCGACGACCCAGCCGGCTCGCGGGAAATCCACCAGCACGATGCGGTAAACCATCAGGGCCGGTGCGAGGCCGAACGATACAATGTCGGCTAACGAGTCGAACTCACGCCCAAACGCGCTGTCCTGACCGCCCAGCCGCGCCAGCCGGCCATCGAGCAAATCAAAGATGCACGCTCCCAGAATGTACCAAATCGCGGTGTGGAAGAGTGCCGCGGCGGCCTCCGCATCTGAGCCTTGCAGGAGCGCGCCCTGCACAATCTTTAGCGTAGCCGCAAACCCGCAGAACAGGTTCCCCGCCGTCATCAAATTCGGCAGGAGGTAAATCTTCGGGCTCTGGTCGCTCATGGCTACGGCAGGCGCGCGATGATCGTGATGCCGCCGACGACCCGGTCGCCGACTTTCACCACCACCGTCGCGTCGAGCGGCAAAAACACTTCCGTCCGCGAGCCAAACCGAATCATCCCGAAGCGCTCGCCCTTCTTCACCTCGTCGCCCACCTTTGACCAGCCAACGATCCGCCGCGCGATCGCGCCGGTCAGTTGCTTCACGACGATCGTCGCGCGCGTGTTCTCGAACGCCCACGTCATCGACTCGTTCTTGTTCGAGCACTCCGTGCTGCGCGCGTCCAGGCAAAGGCCTTCGCGATGCTGACGGTACGTCACGCGTCCGTCGACGGGCGCCCGGTTTGTGTGCACGTCGAAAACCGAGAGGAAAATACCGACGCGCCTCTGCGGCGCCTTCAGCACCTCCGTCTCTTCGGTTTCTATGATGTCCGACACCACACCATCCGCCGCGGCGACCACTGCATCGGGGTCGGCCGGCGTGGTGCGTTCCGGATCACGGAAGAACGCGAACGTGTAGGCTATCAGCGCGATCCAGATCAGCGATATCCAGGGGCTGATCAGCCAGCTGCCGATCGCCAGGATTGCGAGAATCGCGAAAATCCAGCGCGCTTCGTAGAGGGTTTGCCGGCGCATACGCGTCGGGAGTTTCGGGGTTTACGAACCGGCGGTCAACCACGCACGGCTGAGGTGCTAGTGCGGAGACGAAGCCTTCAAGCCGATAATCCCGATCAGGATCAACGCGATGCAGCCCAGCCGAACCGCGGTGCGCGGCTCGCCGAAGAAGATGATGCCTGCGATTGCAGTGCCGACCGCGCCGATGCCGGTCCAGACGGCGTAGCCAGTACCGATTGGGAGCGATCTCAGCGCAAGCGAGAGGAGGAACAAGCTGATGACGATCAGGCTGGCGGTAATGATGCTCGGCCACAAACGGGTCCAGCCGTCGGTCTGCTTCAGGCCGATCGCCCACGCCACTTCGGTGAGTCCGGCCAGAAACAGGTAGAGCCACGCCATATGCTCGAAGCTTCAGCGCCCTTGCAGCTCGCGTCGAGCCGTCATTCCGACCGTAGCGAAGCGGAGTGGAGGAATCCCGTGGCGAAGCTCTTGGGCAGAGCCGCGGGATGTCTCGACTTGCGCTCGACATGACCATCTTTGGGAGCGCCTTGCAAACCACAACACGGTGTAGAGCGATCAAATCCGCTGCCCAATATCTGGTGCATTCCGGCACCCGACCAAGAGGAGAAATAAGTTGTCCAAGTAGCTGCTCCCGAGTATCTTTTTGCCCGGTCCTTTCGACCGCTCCTTATGCTCCAAACCCAAGACGGAATCGCTACAAACAAATCCGACGCGGATCGCGCCACTGGCGTTCTCGAAACCCAGAAGTACGACGCCGCGCAAATCGACAAACTGGAAGGTCTGGAGGCGGTCCGGAAGCGGCCGGGAATGTATATCGGCGACCCCGATGAACGCGGCCTCCACCACTGCGTCTTCGAGGTTCTCGATAACTCGATCGATGAACATCTCGCTGGCTACTGCAGCAAAATCGAGGTCGCCATTCACGTCGATGGGTCCGCATCCATTCGCGACAACGGGCGCGGCATCCCCGTCGACATGCATCCGAAATTCAAGATGCCCGCCGTCGAGCTCGTGCTCACGAATCTCCACGCGGGCGGTAAATTCGGGCAGGGCGCCTACAAATATTCCGGCGGTCTGCACGGCGTCGGCGCGAAGTGCGTCAATGCGCTCTCCGACTGGTTCAAGGTGGAGGTCTCGCGCGACGGCAAGGTCTACCACATGGGCTTCGAGCGCGGCAAAACCACGCAGAAGCTGGAAGTGATCGGTGAGCTGAAGAACAAGAAGCAAACCGGCACCTTCATCACCTTCCTGCCAGACCCGACGATCTTCACGATCACGGTTGAGTTCAAATTCGAGCGCCTGGCGAGTCGTCTCCGCGAGCTCGCGTTCCTGAATCCGGGGCTGGAGATCACGCTCACCGATGAACGAGGCGAGTCGCCCAAGAAAGAGACGTTCTTCTATAAGCACGGCATCGAGGAATTCGTGCGCCAGCTCGGAGAGAACAAGACTGTGATTCATCCGAAGCCAGTCATCCTCTCTCGCCAGCGCGACGAGGTCTTCGTCGATGTCGTGATGCAGTACAACGACAGCTACAACGACCAGATCCTTTGCTTCGCCAATTCGATCCCGAATCCGGACGGCGGCACGCACCTCACGGGATTCCGCAGCGCGCTGACCAAGGCGGTCAATCAATACGCGAAGGCAAACACCCTCGTGAAAGACAAGGATCCGGCCATCTCGGGCGACGACGTGCGCGAAGGGCTCACCTGCGTGCTCAGCATCAAGCTGCCGAACCCACGCTTCGAATCACAAACCAAGGTGAAGCTCGTGAACACCGAGATCGACGGCATCGTGAACTCGGTCGTTTACGAAGGCTTGATGACCTTCTTCGACCAGAATCCTCCGGTCGCGAAGCGCATCTTCGAGAAGGTCCTCACCGCGGCGCGCGCACGTGAAGCGGCCCGCAAAGCGCGCGAGACGATCCGCAAGGGCGCACTTACAGGTGGCGGCTTGCCCGGCAAGCTGGCCGACTGCTCGGAGCGCGATCCGGATCTGACGGAACTCTACATCGTCGAGGGTGATTCGGCGGGCGGCTCGGCCAAGCAGGGGCGCGATCGACGTTATCAGGCCATCCTGCCGATCCGCGGCAAACTGATCAACGTCGAGAAAGCGCGTCTCGATCAGGCGCTTAAGAACACCGAGATCCAATCGATGATCACCGCCATCGGCACCGGCATCGGTAAGCCGAAGGAAGATGGGCTCGCGAACAGCAAGGAGGAAGGCACCTTCGACATCAAGAAGCTGCGCTACGGCCGCATCATCATCATGACGGATGCCGACGTCGACGGCTCGCACATTCGCGTGCTGCTCCTGACGTTCTTCTACCGCCAGATGACCGAGCTTGTCCGCGCCGGAAAGATCTACATCGCCCAGCCGCCGCTCTATCAAATCAAGCGCAAGAAACGCGAGGAGTACGTCGACGACGACGTGCAGCTGAATAAAATTCTGATTTCGTTAGGCGCGGAAGATGTGCGCTTGAAGAACCTCGCCGACGGCAAGGAGCTAAGCGCCGCGCAGTTGAAGGACGTGCTCGAATCGCTGGAGCGCCTGGCCAAGCTGAGCGAGTCAATCCGGCGGCACGGTGGCGACTTCGAGACGTTCCTCACGAAACGCGAGGAGAAAACCGGCAAGCTTCCCGCATACCTCGTCAAGATCCGCGAAGGCAACGACGAGACCGTCCACTATTTCCACGACGAGCGCGAACTACGCGCCTTCCACGAAGCAAACGTCGACCTGAACTTGCTCGACGTGGACATGGGCCAGGAGCTTCTCCCGCTGACGGCGCCTGCGGTCCCGGCCGCGAAGCCAACCGGCATCCGGCGCCGCGCCAAGAAAGTGGAGCTGCACGAAGCGACCACGATCCAGAAGCTCATCGGCGAGCTCGCGCGGCGCGGGCTGAAGCTCAATCACTATGCCGCCAGCGATAAGCCGATCTTCGAGTTGATCGAGGGCGATGGTGAGAAAGCCGTCACCCATCCGCTGTTCTCGATCCCCGAGATCCACCAGAAGATCGTCGAGATCGGCCGGCGCGGTGTGCAGATCAAGCGCTTCAAAGGTTTGGGTGAAATGAACGCGAAGGAGCTCTTCAACACCACGATGGATCCGGACAAGCGCAAGCTGCTCAAGGTCGATCTGACGGACGACAACTCCGTCGAAGCCGACCAGATGTTTACGCGCTTGATGGGCGACGTGGTCGAGCCTCGGCGTCAGTACATCGAGGATAATGCGCTGAATGTCCGCAATCTCGACGTCTGACCGAACTAGACAGGATTAACAGGATTCAGAGGATTTACGGGATTGGATTTTTCCGATAACCACGCGCTCACCGAAAAGATCATCGGGTGCGCGATGAAAGTGCACCGGCAACTTGGGCCGGGGTTCCTTGAATCTGTTTACCGCAACGCGCTCGCGTTCGAATTGCGCCGCACGGGATTCGCGGTCGAGCTGGAGAAGCACATCACCGTCAGATACGAACACGTCATCGTGGGCGATTTCATTGCCGACTTGGTGATCAACGAAACATTAATCTGTGAGCTCAAGGCGGCTGCCGCGTTGAGCAAAGCCGACGAGGTGCAGCTCGTAAACTACCTCACCGCCACCCACCACGAGCTCGGATTGCTGCTCAATTTCGGATCCGAGAGTCTGCAGTTTAAGCGCAAGCACCGTCGCAAGCTGTCACAGCTCGAAGACGTGGACTTACAGAATCCTGTTAATCCAAAAAATCCCGTCAATCCTGTCTAGTTCGAAACACCGTGTACAACCCCAACGAAAAGATCGAGCCAATCAACGTAGCCGAGGAAGTCTCGAGGTCGTTCCTCGACTACTCGATGTCCGTCATCATCTCGCGCGCACTACCCGACGCGCGCGACGGACTGAAGCCATCTCAACGCCGCATCCTCTATGCGATGCACGATCTGTCGCTCTTCCCGAACCGGCAGCATCGTAAGTGCGCCAAGATTTGCGGCGACACGAGCGGTAACTATCACCCGCACGGCGAAGCGGTGATCTACCCCACCCTCGTGCACATGGCGCAGCCATGGGCCATGCGCGAGACGCTGGTCGACGGCCAGGGCAACTTCGGATCCGTCGAAGGCGATCCGCCGGCAGCGATGCGTTACACCGAGGCGCGCATGACGCATCTCGGCGCAGCGCTCATGACGGACATGGACAAGGACACGGTCGACTTTGTCCCGAACTACGACGAGACCCGCACCGAGCCGACCGTCTTCCCGGCCGCGTTCCCAAACCTGCTCGTCAACGGCGGCACCGGGATCGCCGTCGGTATGGCGACGAACATCCCGCCGCACAATCTCGGCGAGGTGATCGACGGCATCTGCGCGCAGATCGACGAGCCCGAGATCGATCTCGAAGGATTGATGAAGTACGTGAAGGGCCCGGACTTCCCCACTGGCTGCGCCATTCTCGGACTGGCGGGCATTAAGCAATACCTCACCGGAGGCCGCGGCAGCATGAGGGTACGCGGCAAGGCCGGTGTCGAGGAGCTGAAGGGCAACCGCGAGCAGATCGTCATCACGGAGATCCCGTACAACGTGAATCGCGCCACGCTGGTCGAGCGCATCGCAGACCTGGTGAACCAGAAGGTGCTGAGCGATATCAGCGCGATTCGCGACGAGTCGGACGAAAACACGCGCGTCGTGATCGAGCTGAAGCGCGACGGCAATCCGAAGGTTGTCATCAACAACCTCTACAAGCACACCGCCCTGGAAAGCTCGTTCGCGGCCTCCATGCTGGCGATCGACCATGGCCGGCCGAAACTCCTCAACCTCAAGGATGCGAATACAGCCTACATCGAGCATCGCCGCGAGGTGGTGCTGCGGCGGACGCGCTTCGAATTACGCAAGGCAGAGGACCGCGCGGAGACTCTGGAAGGCTACCTCATCGCGCTCGCGAATCTTGACGAGTTCATCCGCATCATCCGCGGATCGGCCAATCGCGAAGAAGCTCGGGTAAAACTGCTCGCCTTCGAGTTCACCCGCCGCCAGGTCGAGCAGATCGGACTTCTGATCCGCAACGAAGCGCGGTTAACCGACGGCCGATACGCCTTCAGCGAACACCAGACGAACCAGATCCTCGACCTCCGCCTGTATCAGCTCACCGGTCTCGAGCGCGAGAAGATCATCAACGAGTACAAAGCTCTGATCACCACGATCAAAGACCTGCGCGACATTCTGGCCAAGGAATCGCGCGTGCTCGAGATCATCAAGAGCGAGCTGCGCGAAATCCGCGACAAGTATGCGTCGCCACGCCTGACGCAGCTCGTGCCCGACGAGGGTGAGATCAACATGGAGGACCTCATCGCCAACGAGGGTACCATCATCAGCATCACGCACGGCGGATTCATCAAGCGCACCGCGGTGAGCGCGTTCCGGGCGCAGCGGCGCGGCGGCAAAGGGGTCGTCGGCATGACCACCCGTGACGGCGCGACGCAGGAAGACGAAGGCGATTTCGTCGAGCATCTCTTCACCGCGACCACGCACGACTTCCTGATGTTCTTCACCGAGTCGGGGCGGTGTTACGTCGAGAAGGTCTACGAAATTCCCGAGATGGGCCGCGCCGCGAAAGGCCGCTCGATCGCAAACCTGCTCGAGCTGCGGAGCGAGGAAAAAATTGCCGCCACCATCCGCGTGCAAGCCAAGCGGAGCGGCACCGGCGCAGCAGCAATCGACACCACGTGGGATGAAAACTTCCACATCGTCTTCGCCACCCGCTCCGGCATCGTCAAGAAGTCGAACCTGTCGGACTATGCAAACGTCCGCAAAGGAGGCATCATCGCCATCCAGATCGAAGACGACGATTGCCTGATCGACGCGAAGCTCACGAATGGCGACGACCAGATTGTCCTGATCACCCGTCAGGGCATGAGCTTGCGCTTCCACGAAGAGCAGCTGCGGGACCAGGGACGCAACACGGTCGGCGTGTGGGGCATTCGACCCGATAAAGGCGACTTCATGGTTGCGATCGCGATTGTAAATCCGAACGCCATGCTGCTCGTGGCGGGTGAGAACGGCATCGGCAAACGGACACGCTTCGACGATTACCGCACGCAGTCACGCGGCGGCAAAGGCATCATCACGATGAAGACCGGCGAGAAAACGGGTGAGGTCGTCGGCGCGCTCACCGTCACTGACAACGACGAGCTGATGCTGATCACGAACAAAGGCCAGATGGTCCGTACGCGGGTGAAAGAAATCCGCGAGACAGGTCGCAACGCGCAAGGCGTGAAGCTGATGGACCTGCGCGGTGCGGAGAAGCTACAGGCGATCGCGCCGGTGGTGAGCCAGGAGGCGGAAGAATCGGAACCCGCCCCGGCGGCGCGGGAATAAAAAAAGGGACACGCCCGACGGCGTGTCCCTTCTTTCAATTTACCTTTGCGCGCGGACTACATTCCGCCGCCGCGGGTCGTGGTGGTCGAGCTGGCTCCACCCGCACGCGTGGTGCCGGCTGCGCCAGTGGTCGTGCTCGTTGTGCCAGTGCCGGCGCCGGTGCCAGTCATCGTAGCGGACTCACGGCTGGTGGAAGTTGTCGTCGTGGTGGTTTCCGGGCTGGTGCAGGAACTGAACGCGAACGCGCAAACTGCAACAGCTGGAGCGAGAATTGTGAGTTTTTTCATATGTGGAGTGTTGGTGGTGACGGGACGCGGAATTACCTGCCGCCGCTCACGGTTGTGGTCGTGCTGGTGCTCGAGGCCGGCCGCGTTACGACTGCAGATTCACGCACCGTCGTCGTGCTCGTCGCTGCAGGCGCGGGTGTCTCCACCACCGTCGTGCAGGAGGTTAAGACCGTCGCGGCCAGCGCCAGGGCCGGCGCAAGAATGAGTAGTTTTTTCATAGTAGAAGTGTTGTTCCACCCTCAGTTCGGGACGCAACCGCTCGTTAGCCGTATGTGCAGCTAACTTTCGCTCCCGGCTAGACGATCGGCACCTCGCGCCCGGAGACGCTCGAAGCATAAATCGCGTCCAGCATCTCCATCAACTTCACCGCCTGATTCGCATTGTTGATCGCTTCGGCGCGTCCCCTGACCGCGTCGAGAAAGTTGCGTAATTGCAGCTCGAAGCTGTCGGTGTCATCAGGCAGATCAACCGGAACCGTCACCAATGCTCCGGATTGATCTTCGAACAGCGTCAACGGTTTCAGCCGAATCGTCCCGCGCGTGCCGTAAACGACCGAGTTGTTGATCTCGCGCCCGAAGTATTGCCCTTGCGGAATGTCATCCGGGAGATTGCCGGCCCACGACGTTTCGAGCTGCACGACGGCGCCATTCTCGAAGCGGATGAAGGCAAACGCCGCGTCCTCCACATCGAAGACTGGATCCTGCACAAGGTGCTCGAAATTTCGATAAACCTGCGCGCTGACGGCAAGCGGGCGCGGGTTCCCCATCAAATACCACGCGGAGTCGAGCGCGTGCACGCCGATGTCGATCAACGCGCCGCCGCCCGATCGCTTCTTCTCCGTGAACCAGCCGCCGATGCCCTGCGGAATTCCGCGAGAACGCACCCAGGTCGCTTTTGCATGGTAAATGGTGCCGAGCCGGCCAGCCTCGATCAGTCCCTTCGCCGCGCGCATCCCAGGCGTGAAGCGGAACTGCCGGCTGAAGTAGTAGATGAGTCCGCGCCGTGCCGCCTCCTCGTGCAACACTTTCATTTCGGCTGCGTTCATCGTGGGCGGCTTCTCGCAAAGGACGTGCTTGCCGGCTTCCAGTGCCGCGAGCGCCGCGGGGAAGTGGAGGAAGTTCGGCAGGCAGATGATCGCGGCGTCGAGCTTCGGATCCTGCAAAAGTGCGTGGTAATCACCGAAGCACTTCTGCGGCGCGTAGGTCGCGTGAAATTCAGCGCGCCGCGCCTCGTCGAGGTCGGCGCAGGCGTAAAGGTGCGCCTCCGCGATGTCGCTCATGACGCGCGCGTGCTGCTGCCCCGGCCAGCCGGTGCCGATCACGCCGAGGTTGATCTTCTTCGCGGATTTCTCCGTCTTCGCAGCTCGCTTCACTCGTCGACATTGCCCCGCAATTTCTTGACCGTCGAGCGCTTGCGCTTCGTCTCGAGGATGCGGCGCTTCAAGGCGCGCGGGCGCGGCCGATTCTGGCGGCGAGTCTTCTCACGATCCGCAACCCTGGCGGCGCGCTCATCGCTGCGGCGCCGTTCCATGGCTTCGAGCAGTCGCTCGCGCGCGAGCTTGCGGTTGGCCGATTGCGAGCGCGAATCCTGCACCGTCACGCTCAGCCCGGATGGCACGTGTCGCAGCGTCACCGCGGTCGAGACCTTGTTCACGTTCTGCCCGCCTGGACCGCCAGAGCGCGCGAAGGTTTCCTCGAGATCCGCCTCCCGGATGCCCGCGCGCTCGAGGCGAAGCTGGAATGAGTCCGCCATGCCGCCGATCAGAGTGGCGCGATGTTCTCGCGCCCGTACCGGAGCACCCGCGCCATCCAGATCAGCTCGTCGAGAAACTTGCCCACTCGGCGCTCGTAGCTGGGGTCCTGGATCTCGCCTGTTTCAGAGAACAGCTTCGCCGCGTTGCTGAAGTTGACGTCGTTGAAGATGGTCACGAGCCCGAGCTCGCGCATCACGCTCAGCATGTTCTCGATCACGCGCGAGCCGCCGAATGGGCCGGCTGAGACACCGCAAATGCCGACCGCTTTGTGGATGTACTCCTCGAGGCACATATCGAGCGCATGCTTCAACAGACCCGGATAACCGTGGTTGTACTCCGGCACCACGAGGATCAATGCGTCGCACCGGACGATCATCTCCGCGTATCGCGGGTCCTTGATCTGCTCCCCCGCATCATCAAGCCGCATCGGAATCTCGCGCACATCAATCAGCTCCGTCTCCACGGCGGCCCGCGCGCGTGTCTGCTCCAGAACGAACCGGGCAGCATGCTCGCTGCGGCGGCCTTGTCGTGCAGTTCCCAGGATAATGGGGATGTAGAGCGGACGCTCAGTCGAGGTTGTGGTCATCGTTCGCGTCAGATTGGTCGCGCCTCGACGGTCACCTCAAGCGCTGATCAACCTCGCATTCTGCGTCTGCTGCGCTTCGTTGCAAAACCTTATCGCGGTCGCGCCTTCCGAGGATCTCCGGTTATCCCGCTCGCTCCCCCCTGTGACCGACTCGCTCAAAAACCGCGCACTGTCTCCGCGCTACGCCCGCGCGCAGCGCCCCCCGGTCGATTGACTTGATCCTGATTGATTTTAGCTTCGAAACCGAGCGCGCGGTCGCGCTGCACACCGTGAAACACGTTCTTTTCGTCTGTACGGGAAACATCTGCCGAAGCCCGATGGCGGAGGGACTTTTCCGTCGTCTGGTTGGCAATCGAAAGGACATCACGGTCGCTTCTGCAGGCGTGCACGCGGTCCGCGGCCAACCGCCAAGCACGTATGCCGTGGATGCCTGCCGGCGCGAAGGCACCGACATCAGCAGCATTCGGAGCCAGCCGCTGACCGCTACGCTGGTCGAGCGCGCCACGCATATTTTCGCCATGACCGGGGCGCACCTCGAGAGCATCCAAATGCTGTTCCCGAATGGCTCCGACAAGTCCTTTCTGCTGCGCGAATTCGAGGAGCCGGGCACGACGGTATGGCGTGATGTGCCAGACCCGATCGGCAGCAGCCGCGAGGTTTACCTTCACTGCGCCGCGACGATCAAAAACGCTTTACCGAGCGTTCTCGCGTTCGTAGAACAAAACGAAGTTGCGACGCCGGCAATCTCGCGCGGCGGCAGCACTTCCTCCTACTCTATGGCTGAATTGTCTTCTCACACCGCGGGCGGAAGCGCGGCTAGCAGCTCCGGCGCGCAGATGGGCGGCGGGTTGCGTAAAACGGACCCGGAAATCTTCGACACCATCGCCGCGGAGGAGAAGCGCCAGCGGGAGAACATCGAGCTGATCGCTTCTGAGAACTTCACGAGCCGCGCGGTCATGGAAGCGCAGGGCAGCTGCCTGACGAACAAGTATGCCGAGGGTTATCCCGGCAAGCGTTGGTATGGCGGCTGCGAACACGTGGACGTCGTCGAGCAGCTCGCGATCGAGCGAGCGAAGCGCCTCTTCGGCGCGGAGCACGTCAACGTTCAGCCGCACAGCGGAGCGCAGGCGAACATGGTCGTCTACTTCTCGGTGCTGAAGCCAGGCGACAAGATCCTCGCCATGAATCTCGCCCACGGCGGCCATCTCACGCACGGCCATCCGGCGAATTTCTCCGGCAAATTTTACACCGTCTCGGCATACGGCGTCGACGAGAAGACGGAGCACATCGACTACGACGCGCTGCAGACGCAGGCCGAAGAAGTGAAGCCGGCCATGATCACTGCGGGCGCCTCAGCCTATCCACGCATCATCGATTTTCCGCGCATGCGTCAGATTGCGGATTCAGTCGGCGCGCTCCTGTTCATCGACATGGCGCACATCTCCGGCCTCGTCGCCGGTGGGCAACACCCGAGCCCGATTCCGCACGCCCATTTTGTCACGACGACTACGCACAAGAGTTTGCGCGGTCCGCGCGGCGGGATCGTCATGTGCCAGAGTGCGTTCGCGAAACAGGTCGACTCGACGATGTTCCCTGGGGTCCAGGGTGGGCCGCTGATGCACGTGATCGCGGCGAAAGCGGTCTGCTTCCATGAAGCGCTCCAGCCGCAGTTCCGCGATTACCAACGGCAGGTTGTCATCAATGCGAAAGCGCTCGCCGCAGGACTCGCCAAGCACGGTTACCGGATCGTGTCCGGCGGCACCGACAATCATCTGATGCTGGTCGATTTGCGTCCGAAGGAGATCAACGGCAAGCAAGCGCAGGAAGTCCTCGACCACGCGGGTATCACCGTGAACAAGAACGGCATTCCGTTCGACACCTACCCAATCTTTAAGCCAGGCGGCATTCGCGTCGGCACGCCCGCCGTCACCACGCGCGGCATGATGGAAGAAGAGATGCTCGACATTGCTGATCTGATGAACGACGCGCTCACACGCCGCGACGATCGCGCTGCGCTCGAAGCGATCCGCGGGCAGGTGCGCGAGATGACGCGGCGCTTCGCGTTGCCGTCGTAGTTCGTCACCACACCGCGATGGCCTGGTAGGGACGGCGCGCTGCGCCGTCCGAGCGGCGTGGCTCACGCGCTGTCACGTACGAAGGTCGCCTCACCCTGCCACACGCCCTTACCGCAATTTGCGCTTACGTTGCCGCCGCCGCCTGCGTAATCTCTGAGCACCGATGGCAAAGGACTCCGACGATCCGCAAGGCAACCCGCTGCGCGAAGGCATCGCCACGCGCAGCGTCCCCCAGGCCTGCACGGTGGTGATCTTCGGCGCCACCGGCGACCTCACGCACCGCAAGCTAATCCCCGCGCTCTACAACATCGCGGCAGATGGCGAGCTTCCTCCGCAGTTGGCCGTCGTCGGTTTCGCGCGGCGGGCGAAGAGCGATGAGGAGTTCCGCGGTGAGCTCGAAGAAGCGGCGCGCAAGCATTCACGTCAAACGCTGCGCGATGACCTGTGGAAAGGGTTCGCGGGCTCGGTGTTTTACCATCAAAGCGAGTTCGCTGACGCGGAAGGCTACACGCGCCTCGCTCAGCGGCTGGAGCAGATCGACGCGGAGCGCGGCACCGGCGGTAATCGGCTCTTCTATCTCGCTGCCGCGCCGGACCAGTTCGAGCCGATCCTGCAGCACCTCGCGGCCGCGGGATTGAACAAAAGTGCGCAAGGCGGCTGGGCGCGCGTGATTGTGGAGAAGCCGTTCGGCACCGATCTCGCCTCCGCGCGCAAACTGAACAGCATTGTCGGCACCGCTTTTCCAGAGCACGACACCTACCGCATCGACCATTTCCTCGGCAAAGAGACCGCGCAGAACATCCTGGTGCTGCGCTTCGCAAACGCGATCTTCGAACCGCTCTGGGACAACCGCTACGTCGATCACGTGCAGATCACCGCGGCCGAGACGCTCGGTGTGGAAGGACGCGCCGGCTACTACGAAGGCGCCGGTGCCTTGCGCGACATGGTGCAGAATCACCTGCTGCAGCTGCTCTGCCTGGTGGGGATGGAGGCGCCCACAGATTTGGGCGCCGATAGCGTCCGCGACGAGAAGGTGAAGGTGGTGCGCTCGCTCCGTCGCCTCTCCGCAAAAGACGTCGCTGTAAACGTCGTGCGCGGTCAGTACGCGGAGGGCGCGATCAGCGGCAAACCGGCGCCAGGTTATCGCTCCGAGAAGAACGTGAACCCGAGCTCGCAGACCGAAACCTACGTCGCGCTGCGGTTGCAGATCGACAACTGGCGCTGGGCCGATGTGCCGATCTACATGCGCGTCGGGAAGCGTCTGCCGAAGTCCGGCACCGAGATCTCGGTGCATTTCAAGAAGGCGCCGCCGGTCTTGTTCAACAAAGAGTCACAGGGGCTCGACCAGAACGTGCTCGTCATCCGCATCCAGCCGGACGAAGGCATCTCGCTGCGCATGCAGGCGAAGATGCCGGGCACGAGCTTCCGCATCGAGCCGGTGAAGATGGATTTCCACTACGGAACCTCCTTCGGCAAAGCGAGCCCCGAGGCCTACGAGCGTTTGCTCCTCGATGCGATGGCCGGTGATGCCACGCTCTTCGCGCGTCGCGACGAAGTGGAGCAGGCCTGGGCGTTCATTGATGCAATCGAAGAGGCGTGGCACGTCGCGGAGCGGGCTCCGAAGTTGTTCGAGTATCCGGCGGGTTCGTGGGGACCTGACGAAGCGGATGATCTGCTCGCGCGCGACGGCCGAACCTGGCGCCGGCTGTGATGCGCGCAATGAACCCGCCGCCGGCTGTGATGCCTGCAATGAACTCGCCGCACCCCCAATGCGGTCATCCTGAGCCGCGAAGACGGCGAAGGACCTCACGCAGGCAGGTAAGCCTATACACACCCACCGCGTCATCAGCGCCCCAAGCGTCCGACATCCGCCGCCGCATCGCCAACTCTCAAGCATTAACCACCTGTCCCAGCGTGAGGTCCTTCGCCGTCTCCGCGGCTCAGGATGACCCGCGCAACACTTTGGCATGAGCGCGATCACAGAACCCCCGACCTTCGCTGCCGGCGTGCCAGTCGAGATTGCAAAGATCGATCGCGAGCTGAAGAAGCTCTGGGAACAGGGCGGCGAAGTGATGACCCGGGCCTCGCTCATCAATCTCGCCGTCTACAGCGAGCAGCCCGCCTCCCTCGCCGAGAACACGCGCATCGTCTCCGAGATCACCCGCGAGCACGCCTGCCGCGCGATCGTCATCGCGGCCGATCGCGGCGCCGTGGTCGACCGCGCGGAGGCGTGGATCAGCGCGCACTGCCACATCAGCCGCGCCGGAGGCAAGCAGGTGTGCTCGGAGCAGTTGTCGTTTGCGCTCAGCGGTTGCTACATCGGCATGCTCGCGAACGTCGTCTTCGCCCATCTCGATTCCGACCTGCCGTTCTACCTTTGGTGGCAGGGCGAGCTGCCGGACCCGATCGATCCGCAACTGTGGACCTGGGTCGACCGCCTCATCTACGACAGCTTTGCGTGGCAGCACTACGACGAACAGATGCGGCTCGTCGAAGCCGCGCAGGAAGAAGCGCATCAACGCGTCGTGCTCTGCGATCTCAACTGGACGCGCCTCGTGCAGATCCGGCTCGCGATCGCGCAGTTCTTCGACGGTGCCAACCCGCGCGATCGCCTGCGCGACATCGATCGCGTGCAGATCACGTTTGCGCCGGGCTATCGCTCCACCGCAATTTTGCTGACCGGTTGGTTTGCGGCGCAACTTGGCTGGGAGAAATCGGCCACGTTTGGGAGCGCGGCGATCCACTTCGCGGATAAGGGCGGCAACACGATCGCCGTCGCGCTCCGCGAAGGCGAAGGCGAACCGATCAGCGGTTGCAGCTTGTTCTCTGCCGGGACCGAGTACCGCGTGGAGCATGCTCGCGGCGCCGATTTGCTCTGCGTATCGACACACGTGAAGGGAACAGAGCGCATGCGACAGCTGATGCCGGCCGGCAGCAACGATCCAGTGCGACTGATGCGGGAAGAGCTGATGCGCGGCGGCCCGCATCGCGTCTACCTGCGGGCCGTCAAAGCGGTTCGTGATCTCATTTAACGCTGGTCTGCGCAGCGCTTGCGTCGTCGGTGATTCCGGGGAGCACGGGTTTGTAACCCGTGGTTTCGGCGATTCTTGCCGAAATTGATCCGCGCGCAGGGGATCCAGCTATGGATCCGTACCCAGCCAACGTTGCCGGAAGAATTCCGGCAACCACGGGTTGAAAACCCGTGCTCCCTAGGCAGGCCGTTGGCCCAGCGCCAGCCCTAAACCACCGGGAGCGCCGGCTCGGTCTCAGCAGGCGCATACACCTGCGGCTGCTTCAGCAACTCAGGATCCTGGAGCCGGCCATCGTAAACTTCAGACCACGTCTGCTGATTCATCGAGCACATCGGGACGGCTTCCCACTTACCGTTCCGCTTCACCGCTCCCTTGAAGACACACGAGTCGAGCCGCGCTTTGATCACCGGATCGCTGTCGGCCAGCGCGACCTGCTTTGCGTCCATGAAATTGTGCATGCCGACGCCCATCGTGTGCACCTGCCCGCGCAGCAATGACTGAAAGATTTCACGCGGCGCGTTTCGTGAGGTGAGATAGCGCAACATCTGCGTGGCGACGCGCGCGATCAGCAGCGGGTTTTTGAACAAGACCCCGGCCAACCGATACGCCGGCGTCCCGGCATCATCATTCACAAGCGACAGGCCGCCGATCCTCGCGAGCACCTCGCCGAGAAGTGCGTCGAACTTCGGGTCATCGGGCAGAAGCGGGAAATACTTGCCCGACGGCCGCGCCACGAGGAGCGACGCCCAGCTGTTGCAATCAGGATGACCGAAGATGGAGGCACCGCGGCGCAGCGGCAGGCCCACGCCGTCACAAATCTTCTGCCATACGTCTGCGGATGTGATCGGCTTTTGCGAGAAGATGGTGCGTCCCGTGTCGGCTTCGGGTTGGAAGCTGAGCATCCTCCAGATGTAGCTGCGCTGCGGGTCGGCGAGATACCAGCGGATCACTTCCGGCACGTCGTCGATGTTGCGGCGCGTGACCGTGAAGCTGAGCGCGTACTCGAGAATGAACCCGGTCTTTGCACGGACGCGCAAGGCGAGATCGGTGAACGCCTGTCGCACGGGATGGAGATCGGCTTCGCACTTGATGCGGCCGATCGGATAGCCGTGGCGGCCGGCCTGCGTCATATCGACGTGGACGGAAATCTGCCGCAACCCACCTTCCACTACGAGCCGCTCGAGAAACTGCGGCTGCTCGATCAGCGTCTGCCCGTGGGTCATCAGCATCGGAATTGAGCCGACCGAGTATGCATACTTGATGATCTCGACCAGCTCGTCCGCGCGGCCGGATTTCCAGTATGCGTCGGCCACGTCGCCCCCCGTGATCTGAAGTCCCCCGCCCGGCCCTTGCAGACGACGGTTGGCATCGATCTGCTCCTTCACTTGCTCGAGCGAAGGGATCGGAATCTGGTTCGCGTTCTTCGGCAGATAGCAGTGCGTGCAATGGAACGAGCAGTAGCTCGCGCCCAGGGTGAAGCCGCAGTGCGTAAGGTGCCGGCCGGAGATCTGGTTGTTCGTGCGGAGCTCGATCGGGAGTGACTCCCAGCGCTCCTTGAGCACGCGCGCTTTCTCTTCGTGGATCGGATTACGGAAGGCGTGCCAGCGCGCGCGCCATGGCGATCGCCGCTCTACCTGCTCGTTGTTTACCAGTGCAACCATACTTTACTTCGCCTCGTTTAACGCCCAGTCATACTCCTGATAGGTAACCTTGATGCCATCAGGCAGCGGCGTGCTCCGTCGCTTGTTCACGAACCCGACGGCGCCTCCGCCAGCCGCGAAATCCTGCTTGTACCACTCGAAAATCTTCGACAGCTCGGCGCCCTTGCCATCGCCCGAGAGGCGAACGCCGCGCTCGGAGTTTACGAAGCCCTTTGAGAGACGTTCGAGCTGCCCATCCAGTTTGTCGGCTGCGAACGGCTCGCTCAGCAATGGCGGGCAACTCTGGCTCGCGCAGTTTAGGGCGACATGGATTCGCGGCTCCTTGAAGCGCGGGATGATGATCTCCTTCTCGAGTCGGTTAAAGCTCATCTCCTCGCCCGCGACCTTGATCCGCTTGGCCGTAAAGAAAGTGTAGAGCGCGTCCTTCACCGTCTTGGTCGGATACTTCTCCAGCACCTCGTGAATGATCCAGGCGTTGTAGGCATTCAGGTAAAACGCGAGCTGCTCCTTCTGGCCCAACGAGCTGACATTCTGCGCCGCGACGGCGTCGACGACGCGCTGCAAAGCCTGCACGTCGGCCGAGTTGCTCTTCAAAGCCGCGTAACGCACGCCATTGGCGGTCGCGTATTTGCCGAGCAGCCGCCCGTAGTCGGAAGTCCAATCCGGGGCTTGGGCAAAGCTCTGCGCCGCTGTCATCGCGGCGAGGCAGCAGAGCGTCAGAACCACGCGGAGAGCGGTCACAGGCTTTATTTCGCCTCCACTTTGAGGATCGGGCAAGAGCAATCGGTCGAAATCATCGAAGGTATTCGACAGCTACGGGCGGATGGACTCAGGCGAGGCCAAGATTGCTGCGAGGGCGCGAACATTCGGCTCGATTGCGAACCGCTCCGCCGCCCTATCGCGCCCGCCGGCGCCGAGGCGACGCGCGAGCTCCGTATCGGCGATAATGCGCTCAATCGCAGCGGCAAGCGCCAGCGGATCGCGCGGCGGAACAAGCTCGCCCGTGCGCCCCGGCTCAACCATCTCGGGAACGCCGGCAACGGGCGTCGAGATCACAGGCAAACCAGCCGCCATGGCCTCCATGATCACAGTCGGCAGGTTGTCCATGCCGCCGCCTGCTTCAGTGGTGCATGGCAGCACAAACACGTTTGCGGCCGCGAGCCGCTCCGCGATTTGCGACTGCGTCCGCGTTCCTGCCAGATGCACGACATCCTCGAGATGAGAATGAGCGATGTGCGCGGCGAGGCTCTCACCGAGCGGGCCTTCGCCGATAATCTCGCAGCGGAATGCCCCCCCGCGTTCCACAAGAAACCGGCATGCGCTGATCAGATCCGCGAAACCCTTCTTCTCGATTAAGCGGCCGATGGCGACGATGAGCGGCGGCTGGCCGGCGAAGTGCGCCTGCCCGAAGGCGCCAAGCTCCACGCCGTTGTAAACGCGATGGAACTGCGAGGCGCAGTCCGGGAATCGCTTCCGCAGCAGCTCAACCGCAAAGTCGCTCACACTCACCACGGCGGCAGCGTCGCGGATGATTTTGTCGAGACTGACGACGAAATCCCGCGGCGCGAAGATGTCATTGGCGTGCGCCGTGATGCTGTAGTCCGTGCCGAAGAACTGCCGGATCCAGTAGACGGTCCGCGCCGCCATTCCGGCGAAGTGCGCGTGCACGCGTTTGATGCCCAATTTTCGCAAACGGAGTCCCACGTGCGCAGCTTGATGCAGGCGCAGGAAATCCGACTGCCGGCCCCATTCCTGGAGGGCCCGGACGGCTCCGTTCGGCAGTTCGCCGTTACGCATCGCTGCGTCGGTTTCCTTCCCGAGCGCCGCTTCGTCAGGCAGGTAATGCACCCTCCCGACGAGACGTTCATCCCAATCCTGCGGCGGCTCGCCCGTCGGCCGCCGAATCGAGAATACCGTCACCTCCGCCCCTTGGCGCTCGAGTTCAGCCACCTCGCGGTAACAAAAAGTCTGTCCAAACGACGGAAACCGCTCGAACAGGTAGGCGACACGGAGCATCCGGCCAACTAAACGGCGGAATTGCGGCTTTGAAAGCCCGGCGCGCGTCGGGGCGCCACAACGGGGCCCCGCCCACCGCCCGCCGTGCCGCACGAAACCTGCTTTAAAACGCGCGGAATGCCGAAGCAGGACTTTTTTGCCTTTTGCACCAGCCTCAGGCCGATTGAGCTGAAGGCAATCGGCGCGCTCTCCCGCGTGGAGCACCTTGCGGCAGCGGAGACAGTCTACAAAGCCGGCGACCCCGGCGACACGCTCTACATCATCAATCGCGGCGTCGTCGAGGTACTCGACGAAACAGGGCGCGCGGCTGGCTCGGGCACATTTCTGTCGCGCGGCGACGTCTTCGGCGAGGTCGAAGTCTTCACCGCGCAGCCGCGGCGGCATGGCGTCCGCGCCTGCGAACCGGTCAGCCTGCAATGTTTTAAACGCGACGACTTCCCAGAGATTCTCCAGCGGTTGCCGGCGTTCTTCCGCTTTCTCTGCGACGAACTGGCGCACCGTCTGGCAGACACTCGCGTCGCCGCGCCCGCGCCCGTGCGCTGCCTGGAGCTCAGCGGCAGCCTGGCAAACTTCGACCTGGTGACCATTTACCAGACGATCGTCAACTCATCGCAAACCGGTGAGCTCTCGATCCGGAGCGACACGGGCGAGCTCATCAGCACGTTCCACTTCGAAGCCGGGCAACCACGGAGCGGCGTGTTCGACCATCTCATCGGTGAGGAGGCGTTCTGGCAGCTCTTCCTGGCCGAGGATATTCCCGGCACCTTCTCATTCTCCTCGCGCGGCGATGCACCTCTCGAAGAGGCCACGGAGCCGGAGATCACGCGTGCCCCGGGCGAGATGTTGATCCACGCGCTGCAGGGACGCGACGAAATCCATGTCTTGAAACGCGAGCTGCCCGATCCCGCTGTCATCCTCGAGCGAGGAAAGCCGCACCTGTCGGCGGAAAATATTGGCCCGATGTCATTGCGGCCGCTGATCGAGCAAATCTGGCGCTACTCGGACAAGCGGCGTGTTCCGCTTCGTTCGCTTTACCCCCGGTTTGATTTCTGTGAGGTGAAAATCTACCAGGCAGTCAGCGCACTAGTGCGATCAGGACATTTCGTGTTGGCATCAGCCGAGCTGGCGGACAAAGTCGCGTAACATGAAAGCGACCGGCTCCGTTGCTCTGCTCCTGATTGTCGCGCTCGCCACGCCCGGCTGCGCTGGATTTTCGAAGGAAGCGCGCAGCCGCCGCGCCTACGAGAAGTACGTGAACAAATCGAGAGCCGGCCGCGCACAGCAGCAGACGAAAGTGCAGCGGACGCAACAGGAAGTGCCGCCCGCATCCGTCTCCGATCCCGTTGAGTCGACTTCTGCTGGCCCGGAGGGCGGCGGACCATCAGACGGTTAGCTTCGTCGCGTCGCGCGCCGCGGAGCTCCCGCGACGCAGCAGATCAAAGCCGTGCACGCTCAGCGCGAGGAGGAACACGCTCGCCATCGGCATCACCGGAAACAGGAACCGCTCGTACGCGACCGGCCAGGACGTCGCATCGATGATCGTGAAAAGCGCCACGCGTGAAACGATCGCGCAGCCGATCAGCAGCAACGCAGCGGTCAGGGAATCCGAAAGGGATAGCTGCGCGCGAGCGCGGGTGACGAGCGCCGCCAAAGCCACGGCAGCGGCTGCAGAAAGCGCCATCACCGCAAACCGATGGCCGCTGCCGATCGCATTCTTTACCGCCGTGGCGATCGGCGCCGACGCCGGGCCCAGCGTCGCAACGGGCCGGCGGCGTGTGATCTGATCGTAAACTGCGTGCTCCTCCGGCAGCAAAATCTCGTCATCCTTCAGCGGCGCCATCTCATAGCGGAGCACGAAAACGCCGAGCATCTCGCCTAACGAGCGCGGCAGCCGGTGGGCGTTCGGCAGAAGATTCGGGCCGATGAAACTTGCCCACACAAGGCGGGCCGGCAGCCTGCCGTCGTCGCACGCGGCGCCGATCTCGCGCGCCATGCGATTGTAGAATTTCTCCGCCTTCTTTGCGTCGCTGTGAATGCCGCGTTCGGCAGCGGCGTTGCGCAACGCCCACATCAGGTAATTGATCGCGATCTCCCCGCGGATGCCCTGCACGTTGAGCGTCTCGGTGCGCCACCCTTCCCCTACTCCGCCGTCGAACTCGCGCTTCAACCGGGCGAAAGTTGGGCTCACCGCGAAGGCGCGTTCGAGCGATTCCCCGGTCACGGGAACGAAGCGCTGAAACCGTGTCGGCTCGATCCGGATCAGCGCGTTCAGAGCGCGGGTGTAGCTGGGGCCGCTCATCTCGGATTTTCCGAATGCGCGGAACGTGCGGCGGTTCGCCGAATACACGACCAGGACGAGCAGCGCGAACGTCCCGACCATCAGGGACGAAGGCCGCAGCATGCGTCTGATCGCCGGGTCCCATCTGCGGATCATCGAACGCTCGTGCAGCAGCCACACCAGGCCGAAGGCCGCGATCAGCAGCACGATCAGCGCACTCTCCTCGCGCGTGAACCACAACACCGCCAGCGCTGCGCCAGTCGCGATCGGCGCCAGGTTTCGGCGGCTGCTCATCGTGAGAAGCATTCCGCCGACCGCCATCGGCAGCACCGCGCCGTAGAACGGATCCGCCATCGTGTAGTTATTCAGCTGGAAGCTGCCGGGGTGGAAAGTGGCGGCCGCGAAACCCGCGAGGCACCACACGCGCGGCAGACCTGCGCGACGCAGACCGAGCAGCAGAACCGCAAATCCGCTTAGCTGGAGGAGTTCGATCGCGACACGCTGACGAAGGCCGAGTTCATGGACCAGCGCGAGCCAGATCGGGTAGGCGGGCGGGCGGACAAATGCCGTCCAATTGTAGGCCGCGCCCCAATACCAATCCTTGGCCGAATTGACGAACCAGAACGCATCGTAGCGCGTCGCGCTTCCACAGATCTCCTCCGAGTGGCTCAACCAGAGCTTCGCCAGCACGAGCGCGACGGCGGCCAGGAGCGCAATATAGCGGGGCAAATCACGTCGACGCGCTGCGCGGACGTGGCGAGGTATCGGTGATTCCAAAGCGGACGCCGCGCCTTAGAACAAGCTGTAGATGAAGGGCGCGAGCGCTGATCCTTCGCTCAATGTGATCAGCAGGCCGAGAAGCAGTAGCATGAGCACGACGGGCGCGAGCCACCACTTCTTGCGCACGCGCAAGAACGTCCAGAATTCGCCCAGGATGGAAAGCTTACCGTTCACAATATCGGGTCACACCGACTCGACTGTCATTCTGAGCGAAGCGCAGCGGAGTCGAAGAATCCCGTGGCCAACCGTGCCGTCCGGCCTCGGGGTCCCTCGACTCCGCTCGCGACGACAATGCATGGGACGATCTCTAGTACTGCCTCTCATAACTCTCGCGCTCAAACGGCGTCTCGCGCCCCTTCCAGTAAGTATTCTCGGGCGTTCGGAACGCAACCTCGAAAGCCCTCTTGCCCGCCAGCCGTTGGAGCAAGCCGACGGGTGTCAGGACGAGAAAGAAGACCAGCGTGAGGATCACACGCGTCATCACCCAGCCCATCGCAAGGGAGATCTGCATCCAGATGCGGTGGATGGCAGCTAGCGAGGTCGGCGCGAACTGCCCGGCCGCTGCGAAGAGCACCGCAACAACGCCCGTCGTCATCGCAACCGCAGGATATCGCCTGATCAGCAACGCGGTGATTACCCCGGCCACGATCCCCATGGTGAATCCAAAGCGACGCAGCGCGCGTGGAGAACGGTCGATGCGCTCGTAGTCGTCCGCGATCCAACTGCGAGCCGTCGGAGGTGGCGCGGCCGGCAGCGGCTGCTGCTGACGCTTGTCGATCAGAAGATTCCCGAGCACCAGGTAGTCCATTCCGGTGCGCATGAAGCAGCGATAGGCGTCCTCGACCGCACAGACCGGCGGTTCGCCGCGCACGTTGAACGACGTGTTAATGAGCACGCCACAGCCGGTGCGCTGCTCAAACGCGCGCAGCAGCGCGTGAAACCGCGGATTCTCCCGCACATCGACTGTCTGGATGCGGGCTGACTGATCGACGTGCGTGACTGCTGGAATCGGCGAACGAACGGCACGCAGCCGGTCGCCGAACCCAGCTGAGTCATCGACCGAGGATTCGACCGCCGCTTTCACAGGCGCGACGAGCAGCATGTACGGGCTGGGCTCATCGAGCTCGAAGTATTCGGCCACACGCTCGCGCAACACCGCCGGCGCAAACGGGCGGAAACTCTCGCGGAATTTTATCTTCTCGTTCAGCCGCCGCTGCATGTCCGGCACGCGCGGGTCCGCGAGAATCGAGCGGTTACCGAGTGCACGCGGTCCGAACTCCACCCGACCTTGATACCAGCCAATCACCTGGCGGTCTTCGAGCAACGCGGCGACGCGTTCCATCAGCTCATCGTCGCCGAGTTGCTCGTGCGCGATTTCCTTCCGCGCCACCAACTCAGCCGGATCGAAGGCCGGCCCTAGCAGCGACGCCTTCTGTGCGTCGTGAGTGCCGGGCGCCTCACGCGGCTGATCGTGATAATGATGCCACCCCAGCAAAGCCGCCCCGAGCGCACCGCCCGCATCGCCCGCTGCCGGTTGAATCCAGATCTTCTCGAACGGGCCTTCGCGCAGGATGCGGCCGTTCCCGACGCAGTTCAGCGCCACTCCGCCTGCCAGGCAGAGGTTACTGCTGCCAGTCACCTCGTGTGCATGGCGGGCCATGCGCAGCATCACTTCCTCGGTCACCGCCTGCAGCGAGCGCGCGACATCCATGTGATGCTGCGTGAGCTCCGCCTCCGGCGCGCGGCGCGGTGCGCCGAACAACTGCGCAAACGAGCGGCTCGTCATCGTCAGTCCCGCCATGAAATCGAAGTGATCCAGGTTAAGCCGCAGCGAGCCATCTGGCTTGAGGTCGACCAGGTTCGAAAGAATGAGATCGGTGAACCGCGGCTGGCCGTACGGCGCAAGCCCCATCACCTTGTACTCGCCAGAGTTCACGCGGAAGCCGAGGTAGTAGGTGAACGCGGAGTAAAGCAGCCCAAGCGAATGCGGGAAGTGCAGCTCGCGGAGCAGGTCGACGCGATTGCCCGCGCCTCGCCCGATGGTGGTGGTCGCCCATTCGCCTACGCCATCGACGGTCAGCACTGCGGCGTCTTCGAAGGGCGATGGGAAGAACGCCGACGCGGCATGTGACTCATGATGCTCGGGGAAGAGAATCGTCCCTTCGAACTTCAACTCGTCGCGCAGGATCTGCTTGATCCAGATCTTCTGTTTGATCCAGACAGGCACCGCTTTCAGGAACGACTGAAGCCCGCGCGGCGCGACGCCGAGATAGGTGGAAAACAGCCGATCGCACTTCACGAACGGCTTCTCGTAAAACGCCACCAGATCGAGCTCTGAACTGCTGGCGAGACCAGCTTCGCGCAGGCAGTAATCGATCGCGTGACGCGGGAAGCGGTCATCGTGCTTCTTGCGTGAGAAGCGCTCTTCCTGCGCGGCGGCGATGATCTCACCGTCGCGCACCAGGCAGGCCGCGCTGTCATGGTAAAACGCGGAGATGCCGAGGATGTTCATGGCCGTGCGGCTGCCGTCGGTCCGAGCAGCTCCGGATGTGCCTGCAGGTAGCTGACGATCTCCGCGGCGGCGAGCTGATTGGCGAACGCATTCGTGTGCGGGTCGAACCGGTGGACGATGAGCTTGCTCGTGCCGTGCCGCGCGTAGATCGGCTGCATGTCCACGAACGGAAACCCGCGCGCATCAAGCTCGCGGGTGAAAGCGCTGTAGAACTCGACGCGGTTCAGCAGCTCCTCGCTATGAAGATATGGCAACAGAAGCACGAGCAGGTTTGCCGAGTACTTTTGCCGGACCACATCGCGCAACCGCTCCAACGTTGCCATGTGCTGCTGTAGCACGATGGGATCCGCGTAGAACGTGCGGATCTGCTCGAGCCGATCGCGCACCAGCCGCGGATATCCGATTCGGTAGTAAAACAGCTCCACAAACCGGCTGTGATTCGAGATCCACTGGAAGGCGCGGTCCACGGCCGTCGGCTGCGGAGGGGCGGGAGGCGGAAGACGCTCGCGATCGGCTGCGCTCACGTCCTCCTCGATGTCATTGAAGAAGTAGGTGAGGACGACGAGCGGGATGCGCGCCTGAGGGTCGCCGAGGTGTTTCGTCAGCTGCTCGGTCTGGGTGCGCGTGTCCCATCCCGGGTAGCCGAGGTTGATCACATGCGTCTGCGGATAACGCGCCGCGAGTTGCTCCGACAGTCGTTCGCTCGGCTGCTTCAGCCCGGCGCCGAAGACGTGCGAATCCCCGAGCACCACCACGTTCTCCTTCTCCTGGGAGGGCGGGAGATTGGACGCGCGCAAACCATGCGCATCGATCTTGTAGTAGCGCTCGGCGAAGTTCCGCGAGAGCCGCCCAAACCCGTCGCTCCGCACATAGAAGTGCCGGTAGTACGTCTCGAGCGCGGTGAAGCAGAGCGCCACGGTCAGCAACATCAATGCGACCTTGCCCGCCGCCCTGCGCCGCAGCAGGTAGACCGCGCAGGCGAGCGCGCTTGTGATGACGAGGTAGATCAGCACCGTTGAAGGCCGAAGGGCGCGTCGCTCGCCAGCTGCTAGGCGAACGACGAAGCAGACTGCGAGTCGTCGCGGATTACCGGGATCGGCCGGCCATTATCGTCGAGCGCCACATAGGTGAAGACCGCACTGGTGACGCGTGTCTGCTCGGTTTTGCGATAAGGTTGGACCCACACTTCCACTGGAATCCTCATCGAGGTCGTCCCGATCCGCTCCACCCAGGCGTAGCACGCCACGGTGTCGCCGACCTTGACCGGCTGAAGGAACTTCATTCCCTCGACCGCGACGGTCGCGACGCGTGTGCAGGCGGTTTTCGAAGCGAGAATGCCGCTGCCGATATCCATCTGCGACATGATCCAGCCGCCGAAAATGTCGCCATTCGGATTGGTGTCGGCTGGCATCGCCACGGTGCGGATAACGAGTTCGCCTTTCGGCTGTTCGGCTGTTTCCATCGGAGCGGCCACGCTAACACAGGCGCACCCGCCACGTGATGGGAATTAACCGCAGAGGCGCAGAGAGCGCAGAGGTTAGAACAATCTCCTCAACAGCTCTGCGTCCTCAGCGTCTCTGCGGTTAATCTCCTACACGATCAGCATGCAATCGCCGTAGCTGTAAAATCGATAGCGCTCACGGATCGCTTCGGCGTACGCCCGCAGCACAAACTCGCGACCGGCAAACGCGCTCACCAGCATGAGCAACGTCGAGCGCGGGAGGTGGAAGTTCGTCAGCATCGCATCGGCATGACGCACCTCGCGCGGTGGATAAATGAAGATGTCGGTGGAGCCTTCCTGCGCGATGAGCTTGCCGTCTGCCCGCGCCGCTGATTCGAGCACGCGGACGGTGGTGGTTCCGACCGCGATTACCCGCCGCGCTTCGTTGATGCGCTTCGCTGCCTCCTCGGTGATCGAGAAGCGTTCCGAGTGCATCCGGTGATCGGCGACGTTCTCGCTCTTCACCGGCGCAAAGGTCCCCTCGCCCACATGCAGCGTGACGAACACGTGCGGCAACTGCGCCAGCATCTCCCGCGTAAAGTGGAGTCCGGCAGTGGGCGCTGCCACCGCGCCACGTGTCTCCGCGAAGACCGTCTGATAACGCTCCTGATCTTCCGCATCCGCGCCGCGGCGCATGTACGGCGGCAGCGGAATCACGCCGCCCTCATCCAGCGCCACGTCGCGATCGGCGGCGAGGATTCGGGTTCCGTCGTGGCAAATCTCCTCCACGGTCACACTGGCGCCAGCGACGGACGCGGTGGCACCGATGCGCATTTTTCGGCCTGGCTTTACGAACGAACGCCACCGCGTGAGCCCAAGCCGCTCCACGAACAGGAACTCGATCGCGCCGTCGTCCGAAAAGCGGCGCGCACTCACTACGCGCGTGTTGTTCAACACCAGGGAGTCACCGGGAGCGAGATAGCTCGGCAGGTCCGCAAACCGCCGATGCTCGATGCGCTCCTCCGCGCGATGGAGCACCATCATGCGCGAGTCTTCGCGCCGCTCGAGCGGCCGCTGCGCGATCAGCTCCTGCGGCAGCTGATAATCGTAATCGCTCAGTGCGAGGCTCATGACGGAATTGTTCACCACAGAGGGCACAGAGCCCACAGAGAAAGCACTTAGAAGATCGTCTGTGTGTGCTCTGTGATCTCGGTGGCGAATTCTCTTCGCGAATGACAGCAAACAATTGCCGCGATACGCAAAACCTCGGATTGTCAGCGCGTGAGCGAATTCCAAACTGCCCTCGAATCGGTGCTCGGCACGCTGGAGCAGATGCGCATCGGCGGCGGCCGATTGCCTCGCGCCTCGCGGACGGCACTCGAAGCGCTGGCGCGTCCGAGTTCGCCCACAGCGGAGTTCGTGGTCGCCGCGCCTTCCACGACAACGACACGGCCGCTCACCAAAGCCGAGCGCCTCGCGCCGATCCGCTCACGCGTGCTCGTTTGCACCCAGTGTCCGCACCTCGCAGCGAGTCGCACGCAGACCGTGTTCGGCGTCGGCAATCCCGATGCGGAGATCATGTTCATCGGCGAAGCGCCGGGCGCAGACGAGGATGCGCAGGGCGAGCCGTTCGTCGGCCGCGCCGGGCAGCTCCTGACCAAGATCATCGAGACGATGGGATTTAAGCGCGATGAGGTTTACATCGCGAACGTGCTGAAGTGCCGGCCTGACATGCCGCGCGGGCAATCCGGCAATCGTCCGCCCACGCTCGATGAAATGCAGACGTGTCTACCGTACCTGACGGAGCAGATCGATATCGTGCAGCCACAGGTCCTGGTGGCGCTCGGCGCAACCGCTGTCGAAGGGCTGCTCGGCACACGCGGGACGATGCGAGATCTGCGCGGCAAGTGGCATTCGTATCAGGAGACGCCGCTGATGATCACCTATCATCCGTCGTATCTGTTGCGGAACCAAACGCCTGCCGAAAAGCGCAAGGTTTGGGAGGACATGCTCCTGGTGCTCGAGCGCATCGGCCGCCCGATCAGCGACAAGCAGCGGCGCTACTTTCTCTAGCCGTCACCCATCCGCGGACAACGTGCGGAACTGCTTCGCAAGCGAGCGCCGCGAGGCAAACGTGGCCGCGGTCGTGAGCAGAATCCGCCGGATTTCCGCGCGCGGAACTTTGATGCGAGTGGCGACTGCATCCGCACCCGCCCGGCGCAGCAGCGCGAGAGTGCGCGCGCCGATCAGCGCCGGCAATGTCGTGGCGAGTCGCACCCGCCACGGAACAATAGCCGAGGAGTATTCGAGTCCCGCCGCCAGCCCTGCAGCCGCAGCGTCTTGCCATTCCCTCAGCAGCGGCTCGATCGCGCGTGGGTTAGCCCTTATCTCTTCCGGCGCGACGCCTAACGCCCGCAACTGCTCGGCCGGCAGGTAGCAGCGGCCCGCCTGCAAATCCGCGCCGATGTCCCGCAGGATGTTGATGAGCTGAAGCCCTTTTCCGTAGCGGACGCCTAACGAGGACATCTCCTCCTGCGGCCTGCGTGCAAACCGCGCCAGATGCCGGAAGCAGACGCTCGTCCAGAATTCACCGACGCAGCCCGCGACAAGGAAGGTGTAGCGATCGAGCTCGGCAGGTGTTTCCAGCGCAGCGATCGTTTGCGGATCCGCGAAGTGTTGCACATCGAGCGCCTGCCCTTGGTTGATCGGCGCGAGCACACGTTGAATATCAGCGCGATCGGCATCATCGATCATGCGCAGCCAGGTGATGCAATCGGGCAGCGCTTCGATCAATGCGCGCTCCGACGCATTCGTCTGCCGGGGCGCGAAGGAGTCGCGCATCGGCAGCGCCGCGTCAGGAGGCCCCGCGCGGCGGATCAGATCCGCGAGCGCAGCGAGATGCTGCATCCGCACCGCAGCATCGATCTCCGCGGTGTCCGCAATCGTGTCCGTCGCGCGCGCGAGCAGATAGCCAAGCGCGATGGGATCGCGCACAGGCCGCGGGAGCAGCCGAATCGAGAGATAGAACGAGCGCGAGACAGACCGGAGAATGCCCGCGCGTAACTGCGCAATCGGAATGGGAGCCGATCCGTTCAACGCCCCGCCTCCTGCAGCCAAATGCGGCAGCCATCGGCCTGTCGAATCCCGAAGGGCTGCGCGATCCGCTCGAGCGCCAGTGCATCCGTCACGGTGACCGCCGTCGGCCCGAGAAAGAAAAAAAGCAGCGCTAAAAGTTGGAACAGCAAGATATTCGGCAGTGGCAATCGGGGGTATGGAAGCAAACGTCGAACGCCGAACGTCGAACGTCCAATCCGCCAATCGGACGGATTCGTCCTCTGGCGAACGTCGAACTCCTGAAGAGATCGTGCGTCACGTCTACCTGCACATCCCGTTTTGCGCACGCATCTGCCCTTACTGCGCATTCTACAAGGAGCGGGCTGATCCGGCGCAGACGCAGCGTTTTTGCGAAGCGCTCGTGCGCGAGATGGACGTGGCCAAGGATCGCTTCGACATCACTCCACAGACGATCTTCTTCGGTGGCGGCACTCCGACCGCGCTTTCCACTGCGCAGCTCGATGTCGTGCTTGGCGGATTTCACGAATGCTTCGATCTCAGCGAACTCGAAGAGTGGACGGTGGAGGCGAACCCGGGGAGCGTCTCGCCGCGCAAGGCCGCGCTGTTGAAAGAGCGCGGCGTCACGCGCATCAGCCTGGGCGTGCAATCATGGGACGATGCGCTGCTGACGCTGCTCGGGCGGGAACACAACGCGGCACAGGCTGAGGCATCGTTTCACGTCATGCGCGACGCGGGATTCCCGAGTGTCAGCATTGATTTGATGTTCGGCCTGCCGGGCCAGTCGCTCGCGCAATGGGAAGAGACGCTGACGCGCACGGTCTCGCTCGGGCCGGATCACGTCTCTGCGTATTGCCTGACGTACGAGGAAGACACGGAGTTCTTCCTGCGCCACGCGCGCGGCGAATACCGGCAGGATGAGTCGAGTGATGCGAGCTTCTTCGAAGCTGCGCAGCGCATTCTGGAAGCGGCCGGTTACGGGCAGTACGAGATCTCGAACTACGCGAGGCCTGGGCATGAGTCCGTGCACAATCGGGGCTACTGGGCCGGGCATGATTACGTCGGGATTGGGCCGAGCGCCTTTTCTACCGTCGGGCTCGAGCGGTGGCAGAACGTTTGCGATTACCGCGCGTATGCTGATCGCGTGCTTGGCGGGGCGTCGCCAATTGCAACGAAGGAAGCCCTCACGCCCGAAATGAAACGCGCAGAACAAACGGCGCTGCTGTTGCGGACGCGGTTTGGTGTTCCCGCTGAGTGGCTGGCGGCATGGCCAGCGGAAACTGCGGAGTTTGTCGGGCTCGGCATGATGGAGCGGCGGGGCGACACGTTCGTGCTCACGCCGAAAGGCAGACTGCTCGCTGATTCTGTGGCGGCGGCGTTCGTTTGATCGCGCCCACACGCGCGGGTCATCCTGAGTCGCGTAGACGACGAAGGACCTCACGTTCGGCCCTTCGTTGTGCCTTCATCGACCGCAACGCACATAATGCCTGCGCGAGGTCCCTCGCCGTCTGCGCGACTCGGGATGACCACGCAGTGTTGGTGAAACTCAAGGGTGACTACAGGACCAGCCCGTAGCGTCGCTGCCGCTGCCCGTAATCGTCCACCGCAGCGAAGAGATCCTGTTTTGTGAAATCCGGCCAGAGCTTCGGCGTCACATACATCTCGGTGTAGGAGAGCTGCCAAAGGAGAAAGTTCGACAGGCGCATCTCGCCCGAAGTGCGGATGAGCAGGTCAGGATCCGGGTAATACCGCGTGTAGAGATGCTTGCTGAACATCTCGGGATCGAGCATCGCGCTGTCGATGTGGCCCGCATCGATCTCGCGGATCAGGCTCTTAATTCCATCGATGATCTCGAGCCGCGCACCGTAGCTGAGCGCGAGGATCAAGGTGAGTCCGTCGTTACCGGAAGTCGCTTCGATCGATCGATGCAGCTGCTGCTGGCAACTCTCCGGCAGGTCGGTCAATCGCCCGATTGCCTGCAGTCGCACATTCTTCTCGAGCAGCTCGGGCGTCTTCTCTTTCAGGAACTGCTCCAGCAGTGTCATGAGCGCGAAGACTTCATTTTTCGGCCGCTGCCAGTTCTCGGCGGAGAAGGCGTAGAGCGTGAGGAACTCGACCTTCAAATCCCCACAGCCTTCCACCGACTCGCGAACCGCTTCCGCGCCTTGCTCGTGGCCTTTAATCCGGGAGAGCCCGCGGTTCTGCGCCCAGCGCCCGTTGCCATCCATGATGATGGCGATGTGGCGCGGGACGGCGGATTGCGGCGCGGACATAGTGGCTAGTGTTCCGCAGCAGCCGCGGGTTTACAACGCAACGCTTGGTTCAGCTTCGCGTGGGGTGAAAGCGGCGGAAGACCGCCGCACTCCAAAACGCAAGCGACTGCAACAGGTCTCCGATCGTCGCGCCAGCGTCTTGGAGTGCGCCAGTATTCTGGCGCTTTCACACTGTGCGAAGCGACCTTTCGAAGCCTCCCAACAAAGCCAGCCGTCACAGCAGCACCACGCTACAGAATAATCGTCTGTGCGCGTTCCGGCCCCACGCTCACGACGGTGAGCTTCGCACCAATGTGGCCGGCCAGAGCGCGCACGTAATCACGCGCCGCTGGCGGCAGCTGCGTGAACTTCTTCGCGTTGTGCGTCGGCTTCTTCCAGCCGCGCATCTCTTCATAGATCGGCTCGCAATTTTCCAGCTGCGCCGCATCCGCCGGCGGCACATCGACGCGCTTGCCCTCCAGTCGGTAGCCGACGCACACGCGTATGGGGTCGACGGTGTCGAGCCCGTCGAGATTCGTAATCGCGAGCTCGTCGATGCCGTTGATCATCGTGGCGTAGCGCGCGGCGACGGCATCGAACCATCCGCAACGTCGCGCGCGTCCAGTCGTCGCCCCGAACTCGCGCCCCATCTCGTGCAGCATGTCGGCAAGCTTTGCATCTTCGGTGGGCAACGCGCCTTCGCCGACGCGCGTGGTGTAGGCCTTCACCACCCCGAGCACGACGTCCATCCGATGTGGCGGAACGCCCGAGCCGGTGCAGGCGCCGCCCGCGGTGGTGTTCGACGAGGTGACATACGGATAGGTGCCGTGATCGATATCGAGGAAGGTGCCCTGCGCGCCTTCGAAGAGGATGTTCTTGCCGCGCTGCAATGCGCGGTGCAGCCACACGACCGTGTTCTCGACGAATGGCCGCAGCTTCGCGCCCGCCTCGAGGTAGCTCTCGTTCACCTGCCGGAAGCTGATCGGCTTTGCGCCGAAGGCCTGCAGGATGCTGTTGTTCTCGCGGATCTTTGCCTGAAGCTTTTTCGAGAAAAGCTCCGGCTGCATCAGGTCGGCCATGCGCAAGCCGGTGCGCGCGGCCTTGTCGCCATAGGCAGGGCCGATGCCGCGCTTGGTGGTGCCGATCTTCGCGTCGCCTTTTCGGATCTCGCGCTGCTCGTCGAGCATGCGGTGATATGGCAGGACCAGATGCGCGCAGTCGCTGATGAGCAGGTTTTTGCCGACAGGAATGCCGAGCTTCTGGAGTCCCTCGATCTCGACGACGAGCGCGAGCGGGTCGATGACGACGCCGTTGCCGATCACGCATGTTTTGCTCCGCCGCAGGATGCCTGACGGGATCAAATGGAGGACGTATTTCTTGCCGCCGTGGATGACGGTGTGGCCGGCGTTATTGCCGCCCTGGCTGCGGACGACCACGTCGGCGTTGCCGGTGAGGACGTCGATGATCTTGCCTTTACCTTCGTCGCCCCACTGTGCGCCGACCAGGATTGTGTTCGCCATGCGTGAAACCTACAGACACGAAATTGTCCCGACGCATCCACATCCGGGATGCACTCGGGACTTCGCGGGCAGGATAGAATGGAGCGCTTGGGCTGCAAGGATTTTCCGGCGCTGCGGGGTGGTAGGGACATCGCGCTGCGATGTCCGAGGCGCTCGCCACGCGCGGGAGGTACTCGGACGTCCAAGAATTTGCCACGCGTCGCGGACGGCCCAGCGGGCCGTCCCTACCCTGCCCGGGGCGTGAGCCGGCGCTACCGCCAGCCGCGCGCGACGAGCAGGAGCAGCACGATGCCGGCAGCGATTCGGTAAATCGCGAAGGGCACGAAACCGCGGGCCCGGACCCAGTTCATGAACCAGGCGACCACGCCGAGCGCGACGATAAACGACACGACAAAACCGATCGCGAGCACGATCCAGAGGTGCGGCGTCATGGTCACAGCCGGCGCCGCGTCCGAGGCATCGCCACTGCCTAGCACCGCTTTCAGCAGATCGTACCCGGTCGCGACGACCATGGTGGGCATGGAGAGGAAGAAGGAAAACTCCAGCGCTGCCGGCCGCGACAGCCCCGCCACCTGCCCGGCGGCGATCGTCGACATAGAGCGTGAGGTTCCAGGAAACACCGCGGCAAGAATCTGCGCCGCGCCGATCCAGAGAGCCTGGCCAAGATTCATCTCCTCGAGTTTCTGCACGCGCGGCTGGCGAAACATCACGTCGACGACCCACATCACGACGCCGCCGGCGATCAACGACCAACCCATCACCACAAGGCTCTCGAGATTCTCGCCGATCTGCTTGCTCAGGAGCCACGACGGGACCGCGGTGACAACAAACGCGGCCATCGTCAGGCTGAGCGGGTGATTGAGCAGCGTGCGGTCGCCCTGTGGTCCGCCGGGAAAACTGGCGATGAAATCGATGATGCGCCGCCGGAAATAGACCGGCAGGGCCAGGATTGCGCCGAGTTGGATGACGACCGTGTACATCTTCCAGAATGGATCCTGCAGATCGACGTGGAGCATTGCTTCCACAATGCGGAGATGCGCGGTGGAGCTAACCGGCAGGAATTCCGTCAGCCCTTCGACGATGCCGAGGATGAGCGAGATAAGATAGTCGTGCATGCCGGGGGAGAGTCGGCGGCCACAGTAGAGATGGCGCTTTAAATCGCAAGGATTGCTGCGAAGCCGGCGATCGCTGGCAGGTGCGCAGCGGTATCGGCCGCTCGCCCCGTACTGTCATTCCGACCGGAGTGGAGGAATCCCTTACTTCTCTGCCTCTCCCACGCTCTGCATAAGAGGAAGTTAGAGATTCCTCCACTCCGGTCGGAATGACAGGGCCGCGGCGCGACCGGCGAACGCAAGATGCGTGGTGGCGATTCGGTTGCGCGTCCACGGCGCGCGGCGGTTGTGAGTCTCGCAGCGACCGAAGTTTCGCTACCGGAAGCGCCGGCCTCTGCTACGTTGCGCGCCCGGTCGGAGGGTACGGCCGGGCCATCAAATATGTACGACTATCTGATCGTTGGCGCGGGATACGCCGGCAGCGTGCTGGCGGAACGCCTCGCGCGCGACGCCGGCAAGAAAGTGCTGATCGTCGACCGCCGGCCGCACATCGCCGGTAACGCCTACGACCACTACGATGAGGCCGGCATCCTCGTTCACAAATACGGTCCGCACATCTTCCACACGAACTCGCGGGAGATCTTTGAGTATCTCGGACGATTCACGGAGTGGCGGAAATTCGAGCACCGCGTGCTCGCGCAAGTGGATGGCCAGTTGCTGCCCATTCCCATCAATCTCGATACGATCAATCGCCTTTACGGCCTGAACCTCGACTCCGCTGGGCTGGAGAAGTTCTTCGAGGAAAAGCGCGAGCATGTTGAGAACATCCGCACCTCGGAAGACGTCGTTGTGAACACGGTCGGCCGGGAGCTCTACGAGAAGTTTTTCCGCGGCTACACCCGTAAGCAGTGGGGCCTCGATCCGTCCGAGCTCAGCTCGCAGGTGACCGCGCGGATCCCGACGCGCACGAACCGCGACGACCGCTATTTCAACGACACCTACCAGTACATGCCGCTGCACGGCTACACCCGCATGTTCGAGAACATGCTCGACCACGAGAACATCACCATCCAGCTCAGCACCGACTACCGCGACATCAAGCAGTCGGCCGAATACCGCGAGATGATCTACACCGGTCCGATCGACGAGTTCTTCGATTTCCGCTACGGCAAGCTGCCGTATCGGTCGCTGCACTTTCAGTTCGAGACGCACGATGTGCCGGTATTCCAGCAAGCTCCAGTCGTGAACTACCCGATGGACCACGACTACACGCGGATCACGGAATTCAAATATCTCACCGGCCAGGAGCACGAGAAGACGAGCATCGTCCGGGAATTCCCGCGCGCCGAGGGGGATCCGTATTACCCCATTCCACGGCCGCAAAACGCGGAGCTGAATGCGAAGTACCAGGCACTCGTGAACGACACGCCCGGCTTGTACTTCGTCGGCCGTCTCGCCTCGTACAAGTATTACAACATGGACCAGGTGGTCGGGCAGGCCTTGACGCTATATCGCAAAATCCGCGGCAAGGAAGGAGCGGTGGCAGCAGTCGAGGCGAGCGCCGCGTCCTAACGCCGCCTCGCCGTTGTAGCGTCGCTGTCCCAGCGCATCTTCGGCACGGCCATGCCACGCTTGTTTCCGCTGAGCCAGCGGACGCCACAACGCCCATACGCAGCGTCTTACCGCACTTCGCGCCGAATGATTAGCCTGCCGACTGCGTCAGAGCGTGTGCGCGACCGCCGCCCATCATGACCGCCGAGCCTACGCATCCCGCACCCGCATCGGAGCCGCGCAGGCGCGGCAGCAAGGTCCTTCTGTGGCTGTTCATATTCGCCTACGTGCCGTTTCTTTTGGCGCACGGGATCGACGCCTTGAAGCAACCCGCCGTCGATTTCCCGCCGCTCTACAGCGCGACAAAAGCCACCTTCGACCAGGGACGATCGCCCTACGGCGAGGGCGCGTTCGAGCAGCAGGCGCTCGCGCTCGGGCGCTGGGTGCCGCCATTCATCTACCCGCCGCCGAGCCTGCTCGTCGTCTACCCGCTGCACTTCTTCAGCTACGATGGGGCGAAGGCGATGATGCTGGTGGTCAATCACCTGTGCCTCATCTTCGCCAGCGTGTTCATGCTGCGCAGCCTCTTCCGCGAGGAGTTCGCACGCATCCCGCACCAGCTCGGCGGCGCGCTCGCCATTGTCTACATCCTGTTGTTCGATCCAGCGGTCGTCACCCTGCAACTCGGACAGGTGAACCTGCTCCTCCTGGTCTGCCTCTGCCTGATGTGGCACGCGCTGAAGCGAAACGGGAGCGCGCTCGCCATCGCCATCCCGCTTTCCCTCGCCATCGTCATTAAGACCTATCCGGGCCTGCTCGTGTTGCTGTTGATCACCTGCCGCCGGTACAAGGCGGCGGGTCTCACGCTCGCGCTTTACGCGGTCTACTGCGCCGCCTCACATCTGCTGCTGCCGAGCGGGATCTGGTCGGACTGGCTCATCAAAGTACTACCCAACGGCGATGAGGCTCATCCCGGCCCGTGGAACCAAAACATCCGCGCATTCATCGCCCGCACCTTCATGCCGAACGGCTTCTCTGAGGCGCTGCTGCCGATGCCCGCTTTGGTCAAACCATCGATCATGCTGCTTTCCCTCTGCGTGCTCGGCGCCACGGTGTGGGTGTCGTATCGTGCCTGGCGGAAGCCAAACGGAACCCGCCGAGTCGACCTGCTGACGTCGCTGTATCTCTTCACGATGTTCCTCATCGCGCCGGTGTCGTGGGAGCATCACTTCATCTACCTGCTGCCCTGCCTCGTGCTCGTGCTGCTGATGCTGCTCTCCGGCGAAGTGCAGGGGCAATGGCGCTGGATCATCGCGCTATCGCTTTGCCTTATCGCCTGGAGGCTGCCGATCTTCGGAGAGGGGTTGAGGAAAGGCCCGTGGGTGCTGCTGATTTCAGCGAAGTTTTACCCGGCAGTGGCGCTGTGGATCTTCTTCTTTGTCAGAGCGTTGCGCGACTCCAGCTCCGCCGACAATCGCGATCCAGCGCACGACATATCACAGCCGGACAGCGCGCTGGCGACTGCCGCCGTGTGATTCACCTCGACAGCCGCGGCCATGTTGAGCGGCAGGCGGTAGTCTTGCGGCGCGTTGTGCCTGCCGGATTTACCGGTAAACTCCGCTCCGCATGTCCTCGCACGCCCCGACCGAGTTGATTATCGAAGCCGGGCACACCGAGCGGAACTATTGGCGCGACCTTTTCCGGTATCGCGAGCTGTTCTATTTCCTCGCCTGGCGCGACGTGCTGGTGCGCTACAAACAAACCGTCATCGGCATCCTGTGGGCGGTTCTGCGGCCGTTGCTGACGATGCTGGTCTTCACCTTCGTCTTCAGCCGCATCGCCAAGCTCCCGGCGGAAGGCGTCCCCTACCCCGTGATGGTCTTCGCCGCGATGCTCCCGTGGCAGCTCTTCGCCACGTCGCTGACCGAAGGCAGCGGCAGCCTGATCAACAACGCCAACCTGATCTCCAAGGTCTACTTCCCACGCCTGATCGTGCCGGCTAGCGCGGTCATCGTCTCGTTCGTTGATTTCGCGATCTCGATGGTGCTCCTCGGCATCCTGATGGCGATCTACGGCGTCTGGTCCGGCTGGACGATCCTCCTGCTGCCGGTCTTCACGGTGCTTGCACTCCTCGCCTCCGCCGGCGCCGGCATCTGGCTCGCGGCGTTGAATGTGAAATACCGCGACTTCCGCTACGTCGTGCCGTTCATCGTCCAATTCGGCCTCTACCTCTCGCCCGTCGGTTTCAGCAGCAACATCGTGCCAGAGAAATGGCGCCTCCTCTACTCGCTGAACCCGATGGTCGGCGTCATCGATGGCTTCCGCTGGTCGATCAACGGCGGGTCAACCGTGTTTCCAGCCGAAAGCCTGCTGCTGTCCCTGCTCGTTGTGACGGCGCTGCTCGCGACCGGAATCTGGTACTTCCGCAAAACCGAGCGCACGTTTGCCGACGTCATCTGACCGGATGAGCGACGCAATCATCCGAGTCGAGAACCTCGGCAAGAGATACCAGCTCGGACGCAACGCTGGCCAGGACGGCGCCCGCTACCGCACGTTGCGCGACACGCTCTCCGACGGCGCTCGCAAGCTATTCCGCAATCCGAAGTCCGCCTTCCGCGATTCTGTGACGGAGGAGTTCTGGGCCCTGCGCGACGTCAGCTTCGAAGTGAAGCAAGGGGAAGTCGTCGGCATCATCGGCCGCAACGGCGCCGGCAAGTCGACGCTCCTGAAGATCCTAAGCCGCATCACGGAGCCCACGACCGGCCGAGTCTCCATCAACGGCCGCGTTGCCAGCTTGCTGGAAGTCGGCACCGGATTTCACCCTGAGCTGACCGGGCGTGAAAACATCTTCCTCAACGGCGCAATCCTTGGGATGACACGAGCGGAGATCAAATCGAAGTTCGACGAGATCGTCGCGTTCGCGGAAACGGAGAAATTCCTCGACACGCCGGTAAAGCGTTACTCCAGCGGGATGTACGTGCGGCTGGCCTTTGCCGTAGCCGCGCACTTGGAGCCTGAGATCCTCATCATCGATGAGGTCCTGGCCGTCGGTGATATGCAATTTCAAGAGAAATGCCTCGGCAAGATGCACGCCGTAAGCCGAGGTGGTCGAACGGTGCTCTTCGTGAGCCACAACACCGCCGCCATTCGTCAGCTGTGTACAGTCGGAATCCTGTTAGACGACGGACAGCTTACAACCGTTGCGACACCGGCAGAGGCTCTCGAGCGCTACCGCGGCGACTTCCCGCAATCTGAGTCGTTGGCTATAGCCGTGCGAACTCAGCACCATTGTGACTACTTCCGTGTCCTCT
>CADCTA010000002.1 GCA_902805675.1 uncultured Chthoniobacterales bacterium
CGGGCTGTATTGGGCCGCGTTGATGAACCCTGGATCATCGAGGTAAGAGCTGATGTAGTTCGTCGTGGCGACGAGGTTGAAGCCCTTCCACTCGTACTCGCTGCGGATGAAGCCCTTGTGGCGTGGAATCGCACCAGGAGCCAGCGGCAAGCTCGCCGAGAAGTCGCCGGTGAAGTTCGCGCTTCCAACTCCTTCGATCGGCTCTGCCTTCCAGGTGAAGAAGTAGTTGTAGCCGACTGACAAGGTGAACGTGCCAAACGTGGTCCACGGCAGCTGGTAAGCTGAGGTGATGTCCAAGCCGTTCACGAGGCGCTTACCAGCGTTTTGGCTGGTCGATTGGATCTGCGTGACCGTTCCGGTACCTGGAAACGGGGCACCTGGAACATCCTGGCGAAGGATTATGTCAGCAAACGGAGCCTGCGCAGGGTCGCCGCCCGCAGCGATGAAGTTGCCGTTCAGCGTCAGAGCCAGCTGCGCGAAGTCTGTCGGACCCAGGATCACAGCACGGGTGAACACCTGATACACGTCAGCCGTGAAGGTGAACCCAGGCAGGAACTTGGGCGTGAATACCAGACCGGCGGTATATGTATCCGTCTGTTCCGGCTGCAGAGCAATGTTTCCACTCTGAATCACACCGTTGGCAGGCTGCAGAACACCGCCGACTGGATCGGCCACAACCGGGAAGTTCTGCGTCTCAGGCGCAAGCAACTGACCAGCCGAAGGCGACAGGAATGACTCACCCCATGAAGCACGGAGCGTCAGATCTGCGTATGGCTGATAGCGGATGGAAAGACGTGGCGTCGTGCCATTGTCGAAACTGCCGCGCGGCACGTCATCGTTCAGGCGATCATGCAGCTCGAACTCTTCGTAGCGAGCCGCCGCCTGAATCTCGAGGGAGCGGATGCCGGGGATGTTCATCGCCGACGTGACGATCGGGATCTGGAGCTCGCCAAAGAACGACGTAACCTCCGTTTTGAAGTCGTTACGAGCACTGGCGTTGAAACCCAACTGGTCGCCGCCAGCCAAGACGTCGTCCGGATCGTTATACGACCGCTCCGTGCGATACTCGCCACCGAGGTTGAATCCGATGCCGCCCTGGTAAAGGTTCGGGAACAGGTTACCGAAGACCTTCGCGTCATAGAGCGTCTGAATGAAGTAGTCATATGAACGCCCTTGGTACTCCGCCTCTTTGAGAGCAGCCAGGTTGTCATACGGAGCCTGCTGACCGGTCGGAACACCATTCACATACGTGGGAGCCATGCCCGAGACTGGCGCGTTCTGCCCGATGAACGGATTGAATCTGCCCTCGATGATGTTCTCGTAGATGATACCCCGGCGAGCATCGCCGCTGTTGATCTCCAGCTGATTGTTCTGCTCATACACGATGGCGCTGTCAAAGCCGAGGAAGCTGATGAAGTTGTTGTCCGTGAAGGTGACACTGCCGTTCATGCCGGCGACATATCGATAGAAATCGAAGTCGAAGAACGAGCGGCGATTTCCGAGCTCCTGCACCGTGCGGTAGCTGGCCGAGCTCAGGGCGTTTCCGAACGGGTTGAACGGGCTGCCCCGGAGGATTTCGCGCTGGCGAGCGAGCGAGTTGTTCTGGGCGCCATCGGTCTGGTTGAAGATGCCCAGCCCCGGATTGCGGTAACGAGCCAGCGGGATCGTGAAGGGCGACGGCGCGAGACCGTTGTCCTGCTTCTGCTTGGAATACATGACGTCCCCGTAGATCTGCAACGCATCACCGAAGACCTTGTAGCGCGCAGTCACGTAGGTGGAGTATTTTTCCATCCCCGGGATCGACGGCGTGAAGGCGCGGAAGTTGAACCGCGTTGGGTCGGTTCCACTGCCCTCCGGATCAAACTGGCGATAGGACTGCGGAGTCACCTGGTTGGTCGATAGATCGATCAACACGCGGTTACCTTGACCCGTGACGTTGACGCGGCCTGCGTACGTCGGGCTGTTGGTGTTGAAGCCGCCGCGGAAACGCTGGTCACCGCTGGTGGCGATTTCGCGGTCGCGCGAGAAGATGTCCGAGCGATCGTAGAATTCGGCGGCCGCCGCAACGGAGAACTTGTCCGTCGCCACACCGCCGCGGATGAACGCCTGAAGAACGCGCGCGTCCTTGTTCGTCGTATTTCCGTAGAGAAGGTCGATTTCTGCGCCTTCGTATGGTGCTTCACCCGGTCCGTTCAGGAGGATGAAGTTCACCACGCCAGCGACCGCGTCCGAGCCGTAAATAGCCGAAGCGCCGTCTTTCAGCACTTCAGTACGGGAGAGGGCGCCGATCGGAATGGCATTGATGTTCGCGAACGCGAACACGCGGCGGCCGTTGATCAGGGTCAACGTGTTGCCGGTGCCGAGAGCGCGCAGGTTGATGAAGGCCGAGCCGTTACCACCGTTTGAGTCGTTTTCAGTAACAGTGTTACCGACGAAGGACGGCAGCTGACGGAGACCTTCCGCTGGCGTATTGGCGCCCTGCTTCTGCAGAACGGTCGCGGTGTAAACGGTAACAGGCAGCGCCGATTCCGTTTCCGCGGTCGGGATGTAGGAACCGGTCACAACGACGCGTTCGGTCGTTGCAGCGCCGGCGGCCGCGTTGCTGTCAGCCGCCGCGTCGACGATGGCTGAGTCTGTCGGGGTCCCGGCACCACTTGCCACTGCGGGCGTTGGTCCGGCTGCTGCTGGAGTCGGAGCAGTTCCGCCCACTTGGGCGAAGGCGCTCGACGCCATCAGGAAAGGTACTCCGACGCCAGCTGCAAGAGCGGCGCGCAGAGAACCGAGCTTAGTAAGCACGTTTCGAATCATTAGTTTCTCCATTGGTTGGGTTAGGTTTGGCGGTGAGGAATAGTGAAGCGGCAGAAGGGTGACAAGACTTTTCTTCACTTTTTTCAAAATCTTTTGAACGCCTTCTGAACGGGGGATGTCACGAGGGCGCCGGGTGCCCGTTCGGCAGTCGAAGGAGCAGCGCGCCCTCGCACAGGATCTTGGGCGCTTATCCGCGCATACCTCCCGAATGTGCGACACCACCACGTGCTCGGTGTCGCGCCGGCAGACAGCTCCGGAGTTCCCTGCACGATCGCGGCAGCAGCATCAGGCGTCGACTAATGACCTCCGCGCACTCGTGCTTAGTCTGCGAGCCGCAGTCGCCGAAGACAGGCAGCCTCTAACATTGCGGTATGACCCGGCGGCCGCAGTCGGACGGGCACGCATGTTGTCGACGAGCGTGCGCGCCCGCGCTCCACTGGAATCTCCTCGATCCGCAGCGCATAATCTCCGCACGTGCGGCGGTCAGCCCATGTGCAGCGTGTATTCGGCGGACGCAGCTCCTTCGCTCGCGCTTCCGGCATCGTCGACCGTCGCGTTCTTGACCGGCAGCACCTAAGCGCCGGCGCGATCGATGATGGGGAGAGATCGCGAACTCGGGCGCCATCTGCACACTGCCGCTACTGCAGCCAGCGTGATTGCGGACCCGAGGCGCACGGCGTTTATTGCGCCACACTCATGTTCACAGGCCTCGTTGAAGAAGTCGGCACCGTGTTGTGGATCCGCGCGACGGAACGTGGAACACAGTTACAAATCGCTGCATCGCGAGTCTCCGAGCAGATCCGCAAAGGCGACAGCATCGCTGTGAACGGTTGCTGCCTCACTCTCACCGCGCAGCGCGGCGACCAGCTCACCTTCGACCTTCTCGAGGAAACGCTCGATCGCACAAACCTGCGCACATTGCGCCGCGACAGCCCCGTAAATCTGGAGCGCGCGCTCGCGGCCGACGGGCGGATCGGCGGCCACTTCGTCCAGGGCCACATTGATTGCGCCGCACGCGTGATCGCCTTTGAAGAGACGGGCGCAGATCATCGCCTGGAGGTCGAATTGCCCGGCGACTTTGCCCATTACGTCACCTACAAGGGCTCCGTCGCCGTGAACGGAATCAGCCTGACCGTGGCCGAAGTGCTGCCGGAGAGTTTCGCGATGTGGATCATCCCGCACACGCGGCGGCACACGAACTTGAAAGGCGTCACGCCGGGCGACTCGCTGAACATCGAGTTCGATCTGCTCGCGAAGTACGTCGAGCGCATGCTCACGCGCTACGCGCCGCACGATTGAAGTTCGGCGCGGCTACTTCGCGCCGAGTCCGAACACGACAGCCGGCACGGTGCGAACGAGGATCTTGAAGTCGAGTCCGAGCGACCACTTGTCGATGTACTCGAGATCGAGCTTCACCCAATCGGTGAAATCGCGAACCTCATTGCGCCCGCGGATCTGCCACAAACAGGTGAGCCCCGGTCTCACGCTGAGCCGGCGCCGCTGCGCCGTGTTCTCAAACTTCTCCACCTCGTAAAGCGGCAGTGGGCGCGGGCCGACCAGGCTCATGTCGCCGAGCAGCACATTTATCAGCTGCGGCATCTCGTCGATGCTCGTCCGCCGCAGCCAGTGTCCGAAAGGCGTGATCCGTGGATCGTGGTCCACTTTGAAGACAGGGCCGCGCATCTGATTAAAAGGCAGCAACTCCGCGCGCCGCATCTCCGCATCGTCCGACATCGAGCGGAATTTGTACATCGTGAAAGCCTTGCCGTGTTTGCCAGCGCGCTGCTGTTTGAAGATTGGCGGGCCTTTCGAAGTCACCCTGATGATGATCGCGACGACGAGCATCGGAATCGCAAAAACGGTCAGCAGCACCAGGGCACCGACGCGATCGATCGCGCCTTTGATCAGGAGTGCCCACGACACGTCCGGCGTCGACCTGAAGACGAGCATTGGCCGCCCGGCAAACGCGTCGAAGTCCGGCTTCGCGATCGACGTTTGGATAAAGTTCGCCACCAGCCAGGCCGGCACGCCTTCGACTTCACAGGCGCCGATGGCCTGTTCCACGCGGTTCAGCTGGCTGTGACCGGCCGCGAAGATGACGCGGGTGACGGTGTGGCGATGCATCGCCTCGACGAGGTCCGAGAGCGGCTGATTCTCGATGTCGATCCGGTCCGCGATCACCATGAGCAACTTCTGCTCCGGCGTGAACGAATCCTCGAGCGCGGCCATATCCTGCGGAACGCCGGCCAGCAGCACGCGCTCGCGCAATTCGCCCCGCAATGCACGCCGCCTGATCACGGCAATCAGGATCCGCTCCTTAACCAGCAGCACGGAGGTCGCGATCGCGATGAACAGCAGCGGCACGGCGCGATTCGACAGCGGCAGGCGAAGGAAGATGACGCAGGCGCTCACCACGATGCTCAGGTAGACCATCGATTGCGTGATCTGGATGAACGACTTCCACTTCGTCTTCGTGAGCGGCGATTGGTAGAAGCCCTGCAGGTCGAGCAGGATCGGCCCGAACGCCATCACCACGATGATCACCCAGTGATAATTCGACAGGGGATCGACGGTCCTCTCGAGGTTAAACCAATCGGTGCTCAGATACCGAAGCGAGTGCGCGGCGTAGAGCGAGACCGCGAGCAGAAACGAGTCGAAAATCTGCTGCAGCTGAGTGTTTAGTTCCTGGCGACGCGCGAGCATGTGGGCAGACGACCGGCTGAGAGTCTAGCAACTGACGAACCAATAATACATGAGACTCTCCAGATCCGGCAAAGCCGCAGGTTCGCGACCTCGGACGGTCGGTGTGATTACCTCCGCGACCGAGCTCGATCGTGCCGCCAGCCTTCGACTGCTCCCCGACCTGTTCGAACTGCGCCTCGATTGTCTCGAACCATCGCGTGAGGGATTCGACCGCCTGCTCGCGCGCTTGCGTGCGCCGCTGATCGTGACAGCACGGCACCCGGCGGAAGGCGGAAACAACAATCTTGCGACAGCCCGCCGCCGCGCGTTGCTGCTGCAGTTTCTCGTCACAGCCAGTTATGTGGACGTCGAGTTGCGGTCGATCGGCAGTCTGCGTGCGGTTCTCGCCGAGGCGGAGCGACTAGGCGTGAAGCGGATCGTCTCCGTGCACAATTTCCAGCGCACCCCCGGCCTGCCGGCATTCCGCGATCTGGCCGCTCGCGCGCGGGACGCAGCCGCCGATGTGCTCAAGCTCGCCACGCGCGTCGACACGCCTGCGGAACTGGACCGCCTCATCGCCGGCTTCGAGATGCTGAAGTCCGGAGTTCCGGTGAGCGCGATGGGTATCGGCAGGCTGGGGCGAGAGTCACGCCTGGCGCTCATTGCGCGCGGCTCGGTGTTGAATTATGCCCACCTCGGCACGCCGCAAGTCGAGGGGCAGCTCTCGCTGGCCGAGTCGCGCAGGCTTGCCCGCTCTCGTTAGGCGCAGCGGGTCTAAGTTCCGCCATCTCGGAGCGCGGCGCGCGCGTATATCCACGATGCCGAGCGCACGCGAATGACCGACCCTGTCACATTGCCCGATGAAGTTCCGGTGATGCCGCTGCCCGGCGCGCTGCTTTTCCCGCATGCCCTATTGCCGCTCTACATCTTCGAACCGCGCTACCGCGCGATGCTGCAACACGCCTTGGGGGAAAACCGCATGTTCTGCCCGGCCTTGCTTCGGCGGCAACGCTCCGACTGGCGCTCGGCCGATGATTTTCACGATGTGGCCTCCGCTGGGCTGATCCGTGCGTGCGTCGGCCGCGGCGATGGAACTTCCAATTTGATTCTACAAGGCCTGCAACGCGTCCGCTTCGTCGGGTTCCGGCAAGAGCATCCGTTCCCGATCGCGAAGATCGAGCCGCTCGAAACCGTCCCTGCGGCCTCTCCGGCGCAAACAGAGGCTCTGGGGCGGAAAGTTCTCGCACTCTACAACCAGTTTAAAGGCAACGGCCGGCAGTTTCCGGAGAAGGTGGATCAATACCTCGCCGACCTGCGCGACCCAGAGATGCTCGCCGATTTGATGGCTGCCACCTTCATCAGCAATCCATTTCGGCGACAGCAGCTGCTCGAGCAGCTTTCCGTGCACGAACGTCTGCGCCTCGTGATCCGCTACCTCAACGAGGAAGACGGCGACGCCGCCGCGTGACCGCATCGCGGCGTGAAGAGCCGCAACAGCAAACCCCGCGACGCAGACACTAATCATTTGATGCTTTAGTTTGGCGGTGCGATGCGGTTCAGCCAGTCCGCGTCCACTGATGAAACAGCGGTCCACACGTAAAGCAGCAACGCCGGCGCCGCTGGAGCACGAGCGTCAAGCGTTGCCGGCGGCATCAGACGCCGCTGCCACGCCGTCCTCGGAGCGCACCTGGTTTCTGGCCGCACTTCTCGCGCTGGCAACGCTGATCGCCTATCTACCTGCGCTTAATGGTGGGCCGCTTTGGGACGACGATGTTCATTTCACGCGCCCCGAGCTGCGAACTCCGGCGGGCCTGGCACGTATCTGGACCGAGCCCGGAGCAGTGCAGCAGTATTACCCGATCTTCCATACCGTCTTCTGGCTTGGGCACCACCTCTGGGGTGACGCGCCGATCGGTTATCACCTGCTCAACGTCGTGCTGCACGCCGGGTCGGCCTTGCTCATCGTGCGCATACTGCAGCTTCTGCGCGTGCCCGGCGCATGGCTGGCTGCGGCGGTGTGGGCGCTGCATCCGGTGCACGTCGAATCGGTGGCATGGATTTCCGAGCTTAAGAACACACTGTCGGCGGTCGGCTACTTTGGCGCGGCGCTCGCGTACCTGAAATTCGTCGAAACAGGGAGGCGCAACTATTACGCGTTCGCTTTGGTCATCTTCATCGCAGGTTTGGGCTCGAAGACCGCGATCGCTACGTTGCCCGGCGCACTCCTGCTGGTCGCCTGGTGGAGACACGGGTTCTCTGGTTGGAAACGCACGCTCGTTTCGCTGTCGCCATTCTTCGCCTTGAGCATCGCCGCCGGCCTCCTGACGGCTTCAATCGAGAAGTCACTCATCGGAGCACTCGGTTCCACCGTATCCCTGACGCTCGTGGAGCGCTGCCTGATCGCGGGGCGCGCGATCTTGTTTTATCTGGCCAAACTAATCTGGCCAGCCGAGCTCGTGTTCATCTACCCGCGTTGGGAGATCAACGCGGCCGAAGCGTGGCAGTATGTGTTCCCAACCGCGGCCCTGGCGCTGGCGATTGCACTGTGGCTCATGCGCCGGCGCTTTCGCGCGCCTCTGGTCGCGTATCTCTACTACTTCGGCACGCTCTTCCCTGCGCTCGGCTTCATCAATCTTTACTACTTCCGCTACTCATTCGTCGCCGATCACTTTCAATACCTCGCCGCAATCGGACCGATCGCGCTTGTCTGCGCGGCGAGCGTCACCGGGTTCAGCGTCCTCACTGGAGACCGGCGGACGCGCGGCGCCTTCGCCTCGGTTGCGCTCTGCGGTTTGCTCGTATGGGTGACGGCGCGTCACGCTGCACTGTACCGCGATGCGGAGACGCTGTGGCGCGACGTAATTGCGCGCAATCCGCAGAGCTGGCTGGCGAACAACAATCTCGGCATCGAGCTGATTCGGCAGGGCCGCGAAGGCGAAGCGCTCACGTTTTTCGCCAAGGCCGTTGAGATCAACCCGCGCTACGCGGAGTCGCAGAACAACCTCGGAAATCGACTGTCGAGCGCCGGAAAACCACAGGAGGCGCTCGCTCATCTGCGCACCGCAGTGGAGATCGATCCACGCTACGCGGAGGCGCACAATAATCTCGGGACCACACTGCTGCGCCTCGGACGCATCGACGAGGCGATCGCCTCGTTCCGTAAAGCGATCGAGATCGATTCTCGTTACGCCGAAGCGCAGAACAACCTCGGCACTGCGTACGAACAGGCAGGCCGGCGGAGCGAAGCCGCCGCGCAGTTCGCGAACGCGCTGCAGCTCCGACCCGATTACGCCGCCGCCCATCACAACCTCGCGAACCACTTCGCGCAGTCGGGCCGCGGCGAAAGCGCGATCGAACACTACAGGCGCGCCCTGGAGCTCGACCCGCGGCACCTGCCGTCGCACATCAACCTCGGCGCGCTCTATCTAGCGCTCGGCCGCGCAGAAGACGCTCTCGCGCAGCTCAACCAAGCGGCCGCGATCGATCCGAAAAACGCCGACGTGCAAAACAATCTCGGCAACACACTGCTCTCGCTGCGGCGCATCGAAGAGGCGGTGACTCACTTCGAAGCGGCGCTCGCGGCAGACGCAGACAACGTCAACGCGGCAAATAACGTCGCCTGGGTATACGCAACTTCGCCCGATCCCCGACTGCGCAACGGCACTCGCGCCGTCGCCGTCGCGCAGCGCGCCGATGCGCTCACCGGCAGCTCCAATGCAGTGATCGGCGCCACGCTCGCTGCTGCACTGGCTGAGGTCGGCCGCTTCGATGATGCGATCCGCGCAGCAGAGCGCGCCTTGGAGACATCGCCAGCGGGAGGGACCTCGGCGTTAAGCGCCGCGATCCGCCAGCAGATCGAGCAATACCGCCGCGGTGAACCGTCGCGCGACCCAGCCAGCGCGCCCAGCGGCTAGGCGGCGCGCGCCGAGGCGCTAGGCTACAGCCCCCGCTGTCAATCGCGCGTGCTCCTCGATCAGGTAGCGGTCTGTCATTCCCGCAATGTAATCACAAACCGTGCGATGTAGGCCCTCCCCCTCGATGCGGCGCGACGCTCCCTCGCCGAGCAGCTCAGGCCTGAGCACGTATTCATCAAACACCGCGTGCAACATCTCGCACGCGCGCCGGTTCACCTCCGCCACGCGCGGATGGTAGTACACGTTCTTGTAGAGAAAACGCCGCAGCTCGCTGTTCGCTCTCAGCAGCTCGTCGCTGTAGCGGATCAACGGGCGCTCCTGCGCGCGCACCTCGGCGGCGCTTCGCACGCCTGCATCCTCGATCGCTCCCGCGCTGCTGGTGATCACGTCGCGCACCTGCACATCGATGATATCGCGGATGATGAGCTTGTGCAGATCCGGCTCGCGAGCGTCGGGATACCGCTCGCTGACCGTAGCGTGACTGCGGTGCCACACCGTCACTTCCTCGAGCTGATCCGCGCTCAGGATCTCGAAGTCGACCGCGTCGTCGAGATCGTGGCTGTAGTAGGTGATCTCGTCGGCGAGGTTCGCGATCTGCGCCTCGAGCGACGCGCAGCGGTACTGGTCGCCGCCCAGCTCCGGTGGATCGTAGAACGCCTGGTGTTTCTGCAAACCCTCGCGCACCTCGAAGGTCAAATTCAGGCCAGGGAAATTCGGATACGCCGCCTCGAGCAAATCAACCACGCGGAGGCTCTGATCGTTGTGCTCGAATCCGCCGTGTTCCTGCATGCACTCGGAGAGCGTCTCTTCCCCCGAATGTCCGAACGGTGAATGCCCGAGATCGTGCGCCAGAGCGATGGCCTCAGCGAGATCCTCGTTGAGCGACAGCGCGCGCGCGATCGTGCGGCTGATCGACGCTACTTCGATGGTGTGGGTGAGGCGCGTGCGCAGGTGGTCGCCTGTGCCGTTCAGGAAAACCTGCGTCTTGTATTCGAGCCGGCGAAAGGCGCGGGCGTGGATGATGCGGGCGCGGTCCCGCTGAAATTCCGTGCGATACGCATGCTTCGATTCGGCAAATCTGCGCCCGCTCGATTCACCGGATTTCTGCGCGTAGGCGGCGAGCACGCGTTGCTCGTCCCCTTCCATCTGCTCGCGCGTCTTCCAGCTCACTGCTCTTCTGCGTCCTGCTCTGAAGGATGGGAGGCGCGCTGCGCGAATCGCTGGCCCAGTGCCTTGCGCGCGGCGCGGCCCTGCGCGCGGATCATCAGCGCATCAAATAACGCGAGCAGCAACGCGGTGATCGTAAACCACGCGCAGACGAGCCAGAAGAGGATGAAGCGCACCGCGTGCTCGCGCGGGTTCAGCCAGCCCTGCAGGATGGTGGCGCCAGCCACCAGCATCAACACCGCGACGACGAGCGTCGCGGACATCACCTTGCGGCGCGCGCCTTGATCCCGGATGAGCCCGCGCGTCGCATGCACGACGAAGGACACCTTCTGCAGATTCTTCTCAGGTGCGGGCGTCACGCTTGAAGAATCCGTGGCTCCAGCCGTTTCGCAAACTCACGGACGCCGGCAAAGTTGGCGGAGCACCGGAAGCGCCGCAGCGCGGTCCCGCTTGTCGCTCCGGAACGGGACCGGCGCGTGATGCCGCAGCCGGCGCGTTAGATCAGCAGCAGCGTCGGGTTCTCCAGCAAGCGCCGCAGCTCCTTCAGATACTCTGCGCCGAGGGCGCCATCGATCACCCGATGATCGCAGCTCATCGTGATCGACATCCGCTGGCCCACACTGATGTTGTCGCAATCATCGACAACCGCGCGCTTCGTGATGGCGCCGATGGCGAGGATGAAACCCTGTGGCGGGTTGATGATCGCAGAGAATGAATCGATGCCGTGGCCACCAAGGTTCGAGACCGTGAACGTGCCGCCCTGGAACTCTTCCGGCTTCATGCGCTTGTGTCGCGCGCGATGCGCGAGGTCCTTCACCGTCTCGCTGATCTCGCGCAGCGACTTCGTTTGCGCCGCGCGCACGACTGGCGTGACGAGGCCGTCCTCGATGGCGACGGCAAGCGCGAGATCGACGTCCTGGTATTGGATGAGCGCGTCGCCGTCGAATGACGCGTTCGCCTTCGGCACCTTCAACGCAGCCTCGACGGCCGCCTTCAGCACGAAGTCATTCACCGTGATCTTCGAGGTGTCGCTCTCCTCGCCGCCAGCCTTCAACTCCGCGCGCGCGGTCATCAGCGGCCCAGCGTCGACTTCGATGGTGAGATAAAAATGCGGCACGGGACCCAGGCTCTCGACCAGCCGCTGCGCAATGACCTTGCGCATGCCGGAGAGATGGATGCGATCGCCCGGCTGCGACTGCGCGGCCGCAGGTGCTGCTGCCTTCTGCTGCGGCCCACTGGCAGCGGGCGCAGATTTCATCGCGGCGCGCACGTCAGTTTCCGTCACGCGACCTTCCGGGCCGGTTCCTTTGATCTGCGAAATGTCGAGGCCTTGGTCGGCAGCAAGGCGGCGCGCGAGCGGCGAGGCTTTAACGCGATTACCATCTGATCCTGCGCTGGGGAGCGGACGTGCTTCTGTCTGGCGCGGAGCCGGTGGAGTCGCGGTCGCGTGTTGCGGAACATCGAGACGGGTGGGCGCTTCCTGGTTCTGGTGCGGCGGCGCGGTCTCTTCGTGCTGTTCTGCGGCGGGCGCAGGCTGCTCGCTTTCGGCAGGCTGCTTCGCCTGGGGCTCAGCTTTCGGCTGTTCCTTCTGCGGTGTTGCCTCAGGCTTCGCTTGATCGGGCGCCGGTGCCGCTTCGCCTTTATCGCCGATGAACGCGATCTTCTGCCCGACCTCTACTTTGCCGCCTTCTTCAACGAAGATCTCGGTCAGCACGCCGTCTTCCGGCGACTCCCACTCCATCGTCGCCTTGTCGGTTTCGATCTCCGCCAGCACGTCGCCTGTCGATACCTGCTCGCCTTTCTTCTTCTTCCACGCGACGAGCGTCCCCTCCGTCATCGTGTCGCTGAGCTTCGGCATCTGGACTTCGGGCATAACTCGTTAGGCGTAGCAGACCTTCTTCACGGCGGTGACGATCTTGGCGGCGCTCGGCAGGACGGCCTTTTCGAGCCGCTCGTTGTACGGCATGGCCACGTCTTCCTGCGCCACGCGCGCGATCGGCGCGTCCAGCTCGTCAAAAATTTCCTTCTGGATGCGGTAGCACAGCTCCGAGCCGATGCCGCAATACGGCCGATCCTGCTCCGCAATGACAACGCGGTGCGTCTTCGCGACGGAGTTGAGGATGGCTTCCATGTCGAGCGGCTTGATCGAACGGAGATCGAGCACCTCGGCGCTGATCTCTTCTTCCTCGAGCGCTTCCGCGGCGGCGAGCGCCATGGGCACAGTCTGCGCGTAGCAGATGATGGTGACGTCGCTGCCTTGTCGCTTGATCTCGGCCTGGCCGAGCGGGATCAACAGTTCGTGGCCTTCCGGCTCGACGAGTCCCTTCGAGCTGTAGAGAAGCTCGGCCTCGAGCACCAGCACCGGGTTGTCGTCGCGGATCGCGGTCTTGAGCAAACCTTTGGCGTCGCGCGGCGTGGCCGGCGTGCAGATCTTTAAGCCGGGGAAGTTTGCGTAGAGCGGCTCCGTGGCATGCATATGGGTCGCGCCGATTTGGTGCGCCGGCCCGTTCGGTCCACGAAATGTGATCGGCACATTGAACTGCCCACCGGACATGGTGAGCATGTTGGGCGCGTTGTTCACGACCTGATCGAAAGCGACGAGCGAGAAGCTGAAGGTCATGAACTCGACGATCGGCCGCAACCCGACCATGGCGGCGCCAATGCCCATCCCCGCGAAGCCGTTCTCGCTGATCGGCGTGTCGATGATGCGGCTCGGGCCGAACCGATCTAGCAGTCCCTGGCTGATTTTGTAGGCGCCGTTGTACTGCGCGACTTCCTCGCCCATGAGGAACACGTTCGGATCGCGCTCGAGCTCTTCGGCCAGCGCCTCGTTTAACGCCTGGCGATATGTGATTTCGCGCATCGTCATAGCGGCGGCGCGTCGGTCGACATTGCGCGGGCGAGCGTGGCGCCATCGGCGCCGACGTAGGTGTAGTTGTAAAGCTCCTCGAGCGGCAACTCGGCGCTTTCCTCAGCGAACTTCACGCTCGCGAGCGCGGTCTCTTTGGCGGCTTTGTCCATCGCGTCGAACTGCTCGTTACTCAGCTTGCCCTCACGCGTGAGCTGCGCGCGCAAACGCGTGATCGGATCGTCCATCCGGTACTTCTCGAGCTGCTCTTTGGTGCGGTAGCTGGCCGGATCCGACATGGAGTGTCCACGATACCGGTAGGTCCGAATCTCGACGAAGGCCGGATGCGGGTCTTTGCGAATCGCGTCGATCACTTCAGTCAGCTTGTCGCGCACGTCGCGAAAGTTCATGCCGTCGGCCACGAAGCCGGGCATCTCGTAACCTTCCGCACGATCGACGATCTGCTTGAGCGACGTGGAGCGCTCCACGCTCGTGCCCATCGCGTAGAGATTATTCTCGCAGATGAAAATCACCGGCAGCTTGTAGAGCGCGGCGAGGTTGAACGCCTCGTGAAAGGCGCCCTGGTTGATGGCGCCGTCTCCGAAGAAGCAGAGCGTAACGCGATCTTCACCACGATACTTGGACGCGAACGCCATTCCGGCCGCTAAAGGGATATGCGCGCCGACGATCGCGTGGCCGCCGTACATGTGGTTGGCCTTGTCGAAATAGTGCATGGAACCGCCGAGGCCGCGCGAGCAGCCGGTCGCCTTGCCGAACATCTCGGCCATGCAGGCATTCGCGCTCGTTCCGCGACCAAGCGCGTGTGCGTGATCGCGGTAGGCAGTGATCAGGTAATCGTCATGGCGCGTCGCGGCGATCGCGCCGATGACGACCGCTTCCTGCCCGATGTAAAGGTGGCAAAACCCGCCGATCTTCTGCGCTTGATACTGCTGGCTCGCGCGTTCCTCGAAACGCCGAATCAACAGCATCAGCGAGAGCATTTCGACTTCGTCGCGTAGCTCCGGCTGTGACATGCCGGATTACGCGGGACGCGGGACCGCTGCGGCGGCGGGCAAGCGAGGGGTGCTCCGTCCGAGGTGCATGCAGAGGACAAAGAGCGCGGTGAATAGAACGTCGCTGACCACCGAGTTGCGGAAGAACATCCACGTCGGTGTCGCCGCATAGGCGGGGTGCCCGGTTGTTTGTGCCTGGATAAACCCAGCGAAGCTCTTGACGTAGGCCGGATCAAACAACCACGAGACGGTGTTCGTCACGACGTAGAAGATCAGCGAAGCCGCCAGCGACGCCGGCAGCAAGGTCTTCAAGGAAGCACGCCCGTGAAGCAGAAACCCGAGGCAGCCGATCATCGCGAAGGCGACGTAGTGGGACAGCACGAACGGGCTGAGCATGGAGAAACCGTAGTGGATGTTCAGCACCACGTCGGAGATCAGCATGGCCAGCATCGGCACGGTGAACTTGTACCTCGCCGGGAGGTAGGCGGCCGCGCAAAGCGCGATCGCAGCGAGCGGCGCAAAATTGTGCAGTCCGATGGAATCGGACGGGACGAACAGGGCGGTCACAATCCGGTAAACGATCGCGGAGAGGATCAGGAGAAAGGCGGGAATCATCGGCAGCAACTTGTAACTCTCCAGCGAGATATGCAATGCGCTTTGTGGCGCGAAACAGCCTTTGCTCAGCGGATGCGAGGCTGGCGAACGCGGCGCGACTTGGGCGCGCCGTGACTGCGAAACCTTACGCCGTCGGAGCAGCGGCTGCCGTCGGCGCAGGAGCTGGAGCCGAAGCCGGAGCGGCAGCTCCGCCACGAACCTTTGCCAACAAACGCGCCTTGCGGCGGCGAGCGGCGTTCTTGTGAATGATGCCGCGCTTAGCCGCTTTATCGACCGCCGAGATCAGCTCCCGCACACCGGCCACGTCAGGCGTTCCGGTGCCACCCGAAACCGTCTTGTGCATCTTGCGCAGACGCGTGAGCACGCTGCGGTTGCGAAGAGAACGGCTCGTCGTCTGGCGAGCGCGTTTGGAGGCGGATTTGGTGTTGGCCATGGGATAGGGACGCTGAGCTTTCTTGTGGGGCGTGCAGGGTCGGGGCGGTGCCCGCTTTTGTCAACCAGCAGAGGAGCGGCCGTGCGGCGCGGCGCGGTCAGGCTCTGTCGCGTGGGCGCGGCGCCGCAGAGAAGGCGTTCGTCTTCCCGGCGGCGGGATCTTGCGAGTTCACCAAAGGCTCCACGCGGCCCCTTTCGACCGGAGCCGGCGGCGCCTGCAATCTGTAGACTTTTTTCGCCTTCGGCACGTTCGGCAGTTTGTCGGTTACCACCTGCACGACGGAGCCGACTGGCAGTTGACTGTAGAGGTCGGTGACGTCCTTCGATTTCATGCGAATACACCCGTAGCTGGCCGGCTTTCCGATCATCTTCTCCTGCGGCGTGCCGTGGATGTAGATGCAGCGTGGAAAGGCGCGGGCGGTCGAAGCTTCGAGCCCGCGCAGCCAGATGATGCGCGTGATGATTGGGTCGCGGCCCGGCGCGTTCGGCTTCAGGATCTCGCCGGTAAAGCGCCGGCGATGGAAGACGGCGCCAATCGGGGCGCGGTCGCCGATCTTCTGCGCGACGGCCATCGCACCGACCGGCGTGGCCATCGTGCCGAAACCATCACCGAGACCGAACTTCGAGGTCGAAACCGGATACGTCGTCACCTTCGCGCCGTTCTGGAGCAGCATCATCTTCTGCTCCTTCACGCTGACGATGACCTCGTTGCGAACCTCGGGAGCCGGCGCCGGCGGAGCAGGATCGGCCGCGTGCAGCACCGAGGCTGCGGCGAGAGAAGCGGCAAGGATCAGGACGGCACGGAACATTGCTGCTCTTCTTACTTGGACCTAATGTTTTGTCACGCCGGAATTGCCACCTCCGCGCGTGAACTGGGTGAGCTGAACCGCGGCCACCACTGCGACATGGACGAGAACGCCACGTACAGGAAGCCGAGCTGGAAGATCATCAAAAACGGCACCGAAAACCATTGCTGATGTTGGATCGCGAACCACAGAAAATAGGTGAAGTAGAGGCCAAACGCCAACTCCAAAAGCGGGAGGAGCGACTTGAGCGGCATGTACTTCGCGTTGCGCCACGGCTGCTTCTTGCGCTCGATGCCGTACTTCGGCGTGCGCGCGAATTCGCTCTGGTGGTTGAACATCGCCTCGAGCACAGCGCGTGCATTGCTGATCGAGAGACCCACGCCGAGTGCAAGCATCGGCGGCAGCAACAGCATCTCTTTCATCCAGGTCTTCGGATGCAGCTCGCGTTGCGCGCAGATGTAGAACACCGCGACGGAGCACGAGGCGGTCAGGAAGATGGGCAGATCGATCAGCAGGGTGCGCATCCAACTGCTCTGCGGCCCGCCTACCGACGGGTGCAGCAGCAGACAGAGCGCGGCCAGCAGCAGATACGCAAAGTTCGAGGTGAGATGCGCGGTCGCCTCGAGCTTGATGTGGAACGGCAGCTTGCTGCGCCAGATCGTCGGCAGGAGCTTGTTGCACGTCTGGATGGAGCCCTTCGTCCAGCGATGCTGCTGCGACTTGAACCCATTCATGTCGACCGGCAGCTCGGCCGGCGTGACCACATTCGACAGGAAGATGAAACGCCAGCCGGCTAGCTGCGCGCGGTAGCTGAGGTCGAGATCCTCGGTCAGCGTGTCGTGTTGCCAGCCCCCGGCTTCCTCGATGCACTTCTTCCGCCATAGGCCAGCCGTGCCGTTGAAGTTGAAGAAGCGTCCGCTGCGGCTGCGCGCCGTCTGCTCCAGCAGCAGGTGCCCGTCGAGGAACATCGCCTGCACACGGGTGAGCAGCGAGTAGGAGCGGTTCAGGTGACCCCAGCGCGTCTGGATCATCCCGATGTTCGGGTCCGTGAAGAAGTGGATCGTCTTCTGCAAAAGATCCGGCTGCGGCACAAAGTCCGCGTCGAGGATGCACACAAAGTCGCCCGCCGTCGCCATGCCGACCTCGAGCGCGCCTGCCTTGAACCCGCTGCGGTCGGTCCGCTGGATTAGCTCGACGTTCAAGCCACGCTCCTTCAGCCGGCTGACGCACGACGCGGTGATCTCGCGCGTCTCGTCGGTCGAGTCATCGAGCACCTGGATGTGCAGGCGATCGACCGGGTAATCCAGCTCGCTGACGGACTTCAACAGCCGCTCGACCACGTAGACCTCGTTGAAGATCGGCAGCTGCACGGTCACCTTCGGCAGTTCGGCCAAGTGAGACGCCGGCACCGGCGCCCGTTTCCGGTGCTTCAGGAACAGGTAGATGATGAAATAGCGGTGGACGCCGTACGCGGAGAGGCCGAACAGCACACTCAAGTAGCAGATGGTCCAAATGAGATGTCCGACGCTTCCTTGCATAAAGGGATAGAGACCGTGCAGCCCCTCGGGGCGGCAAGGGCGACATGATGCCGCTTCAGAGCACCTCGTCAAATCAAAATCCCTGTTTTCCCTCGTGAAACGGGCATTCTCGGCGGCCGGTTTCGGCCTAACGAACGGCCATAATCCTGCTCCTGATTTCGGGCGCAATGCGCCATCCGGACGGCGTGAGAATCCATCCGCCGCCGCCATTTCGGGAGCCAGCGTTAACCATAGATCTTGAGCTGTCTTTCGCCCGCGCCGGCTCGCATCGCCCTCAGCGCAGCGCGCCACCCACGACCGCGGCGCTCCCGCGGCAAAACGTCATTCCGGTCTTGCCGCCGCCCGGTGGAGGGTAGAGTTTTACCACCCCAATGGCCGTGCCGAACCCGCTCCGCATGGGACCCTTGATCCGCAAACGCGATCAAGACGGAGATCGCTTTGAGCGCTTCAATATCGTCGTAGCGATCCTGATCGCCGGATGGGTGCCATCGGTCCTGATGCTCGTGGTCTCCTACACGATCCTGACGCACACGCTGGAATCCAAAATCCTGCGCGATCGCCAGACTTTTGTGCAGCTGATCGGCCACCTGGTAGGCGATGATTTCAGCCGCACCGGCGGCATCATCGAGTATTACCAGACGCAGCCCGACGTCTCGCGGATTCTGACTGGACCGACCCCGGAGGTCTCCGCCCAGCAGTGGCTGAATCAGACATTCTACTCCCATCCGCGCATCGATGGCATGTTCGTGGCCGCTCGCGATGGGCGCTTGATTGCATCCATCCCAGCGGTGCCGCCGGAAGCCATTGCCGAATTTCCGTCTCAGCTCTGGCGCGAACAGGCTACGGCGTCCCCGTCCGTTTACGTCTCCCCGGTTCACCCGCGTCTCTCCGACAGGCGGATGACGGCGGACATCGTCGGCGCCGTGCGCACTGCGGATGGCACCGTAGTCGGCTACCTCGGCGTGTCAGTTTTGGTCGAGAGGATGGGTCGCCGTTTGTCGACCATTGAGTTCGCGGATCAATCGATCTGCCAGGTCATCGATCAAAACGGCACCACGCTTTTCACGAATAACCTGCAGCCGAACACCGGGCCGATCGCCGCGCAGGCCCAGACGCTGATCAACGAGATCCGGACGAGCAAGAAAGGCCACGTGGATCGTTTCGAGAATCTCTACTCCTTCAGCCCGATCGACACGACGGGGTGGGTCACGATCGTCGAGCAGCCCAAAGCGGCCGCCTACAAACCCGTCCGCGACCTGCTAGGAAAGATCACCTTCCCTGCCGTCTGGCTGATCCTGCTCACCGCGGTCGGCGCGTGGCTGGCCGGCAAGTTCACCCGGCGACAGGCCGAAGCTGCGCGCCGGATCGAGCGCGAAGTCGTCTTCAACGAGAAGATTCTCGCCAACATGCCCAGCGGCATCGCGCTCGTCGACGCGAGCTCCCGCACGTTTCTCCAGGCAAACGACGCCTTCGTGAACATGGCGAAGTTGTTCGGCGGATTCCCGGAAGATCGCGACTTCTCCGCGGGCACGTTTGACGAGGTCAAGATCGCGCCCTCGGACGCGATCGAGAAGGTCCTCGCGTTCGGCGCGCCGTTCCAGATAGTCGAGCATCCGTTCACCGATAAGAGCGGCATGACGCATTTCGTGAACATTAACCTGCTGCGCCTGCAGGGCGCGGAGCAGCGCATCCAGGGTGTGCTTTACCTCGTCGAAGACAAGACGCGTGACGTGACGCTGCGCCAGGAGTTGATCGGGGCAAACGCGGCCAAGGATCAATTCCTCGCGCTCCTTTCCCATGAGCTGCGCAACCCTCTCTCGCCGGTCATCGCCATGGTCGGCGAACTCGAAGCTACCGCCGCTGGTTCGCAGGACGTGAAGCGCGCGCTCGAGGTCATCCGCCGCAATGTGGAACTCGAAGCCCGGCTCATCGATGACTTGCTCGACGTGACCCGCATCTCGAAAGGCAAACTCCAGCTCAGTCTCGAAACAGTGAACGTGCACGAGATCCTGCAGCGGGCCTACGAGATCTGCCGCGAGGACATCGTCGCCAAGAATCTGCGCATGGAATTCCGGCTACGGGCCGAGAGCGTGCACGTCGAAGCCGACCCGGCGCGTCTCCAGCAGGTGTTTTGGAACCTGATCAAAAACAGCGTGAAGTTCACGCCTGCTCAGGGCCGCATCATCATCGAGACCTTCAATCCCGCGCCCGAGCAGATCGAGATTCGCACCACGGATACCGGCATTGGCATCGAGCCCGAGAAGATCGGCAAGATCTTCAACGCCTTCGAGCAAGGGCAAAGCTCGATCACCCGGCGCTTCGGTGGTCTCGGGCTCGGCCTGGCCATCTCGAAAGCCATGGTCTCAGCGCACAACGGCGACATTCGGGTCGAGAGCGAAGGCCGGGATCGCGGCGCCACCTTCATCGTCACTCTCCACACCGTCGCGGCGCCTGCCGTCAAGCAACCGGAGAAATCGGGCACGCCAGTGGGAGCGAGCAATGGCGCGAAACGCCGCGCCCAAACCGACGGACCTCGATTGCTCGTCGTCGACGATCACCACGACACCTGCACCGGCATGAAGATGATGCTCGAGCGCCGCGGCTATCGTGTCGCAGTCGCGCATTCGGCCGATGAAGCGGTCGATCGAGCCGCCGAGCAGCCTTTCGATCTGCTGATCAGCGACATCGGCCTGCCGGATCGCTCAGGCTATGAGCTGATGCAGGAGCTGCGCGAGAGCAAAGGCCTGCGCGGCATCGCGCTGAGCGGGTTCGGGATGGAAAACGACATCGCCCGGGCGCGCGAGGCCGGGTTTTCGGAACACCTGACCAAGCCGATCAACTTCGAGCGGCTGGAACAGGCGATCCACGATCTGCTCGACGCGGAGCCGGCCTCGAGGCAGTAAAGCCGGGCGGACGCATTCGCCCCGGCGCGCAAGCTACCGGCACTTACAAGGGACGCGTCGGCTAGTGCCCGGCGAACGCTTACGGGCGACCTAAGCCACGTTTGCGCGGACCCCGTTCGGGACCGCCGCCTGCTTCTTCTCCGAAGCATCTTTCAGCTCGCGTGACAGCTGCTCCACGCGCTGCCGCATGATCTTACCGGCCTTGAATTTCACCGTAGCTCGCGGCGGGATAACGAAGCTGCTGCCCGGCTCGTTCGGGTTCCGGCCCACGCGCGGCTTCGTCAGGCGAGGCTGGAAAACGCCGAAATTCCGCAGCTCCACGGGAACGTTCTTCGCCAAGCTGTCCGTGATGTGGTCCAGCGTCCGCTGAACTACTTCAAACACCTCGTGCTGCACCATCCCAGTCTGGTTGCTTATCGCGACGACAATGTCTCGCTTGGTAAGCTTGGACATACTTTAGCAATCGATTGCCGCCCCCCGTTTAGGTGGAACCATTTGCAACTTTTCAGAAAATTTACGTCAGCAACGTAACGACATGCCAGCCACTGCTGACGCCCGAGCCGCGCTTTGTCATCGCCCCGCAATAAAGGTCACGCGCCCCCGCATCTATCCGGCGGAGCTGCTACCTTAGTATCTAAAGCTTAGCGCCCCGACTCGCCTGTTTTGATCGAGAAAGCTGGGTGGCTTAGGGATCCGGAACTTCCCGCTAACAGGCGCTGATAGCTGCTCCGCCGCCCGCGCGCCGCAGCGCAGCAGTGAAGCTGCTGCCGGCGACGTGATTAGTAGGTAGCCGTCGCGCCCCTGCGAAATATCCGGGTAAAGAAGTACGAAAACGCCGTCAGACGCGCGAGTTCCTTGCGCCGAGACTTCAACTGGCCCTGTAAGACGCCCAGCTTTGTAAACACCGCATTCCACTCGCTCTCGAGGCGACGCACTTCATCGTTCGTGAGCTCGCGCACGCTACGCATCGAGACGCCGCGCTGCAGCACATTCATCGCGCGGCCGGAGAGTTCGCCCAGGATGCCCAGCTCGCGAAAGACGTGCTCGGTTTCCTGCAGCAGATTTGCGCGGATCTCCGTGAACTGGCGCTCCTGCTCCGCCGAGATGATCGGCTTCGCCTTATCCAGGCCGTAGGTGATCAGGTCGTGCAACCGCTTCCAGCCATCGAGCTGCAGCGTCAGCATCCGGAGCTGCGATTCCAGTGATTTGTCTCTCATGATTGCCCTGAAGCGCTCAGCTCCATCGTTTCGTCGAGTTTCTGCAGGTTATCGATCAGGAGGTGCGCCCATGGCCGGTCGACCGTCTGCACCTGGCTGATGATTCCTTCTTCAAAATAGAACCGGCCCTGGCGCCAGCGGAAGACTTCCGCGACGGCGGATTCGCCCTCGAGGCTGCCGAAAACCGCATGCCGCACCGAGCCGTGGTGCAGGTAGATCTCGCTGTTCCCGCGGCCGGACTTAAACGTGAACCGGCCGCTGCGCTGCCCGAGGCAGCTCATCTGCAGGATTTCAGCTGCGGAAAACTGATTGAGGTTACCGATCAAGGAGTGGCACGGGTCGATCCCCTCGGATGCGGAACCGGATTGAGTCTCAAGCGAGCGAACAAAGGCGCGGAGCGACTTGCGCAGGCGCGCTTCGCCGCGGCCGGTTGTTACGCGCTTGATCTTCTGCTGCGCCGCTTTTTCGCCAAAGGCATCGTCGTCAGCCCGCGGCGTGAGGCACAAGATACGGAGCGAAGGGAAATGCTGGCGCCCGCTTGTAGCCTGCTCGATTGCCTTGGCGGGCTCCCCTTCGACAACGAAGCCGTCGAAGTTCTCGGCCAGGAGAACGCTGATCGCCTCCGGCATGGTGCGCACAATGCGCGTCTCCAGACCCTCGATTTCGTCAAAAATTGCGAGGGAATCATCCTGGAACACAGGATCGGCGTTGAGGATGAGCAGACGGGTTTCCACGGTGCGTGAGGAGCAACCTCTATTTAGCAAGAAGCCTGCCGAGCACCGCCCGCCACCTACTTAGGCGCTGCATGTACGGATTTCCCGTACGCTAGTCCGCTTCAGCGCCGCCAGGCAGTCCGCTCCGGCGGTGCGGCGTAGCCATGGGGAGCAACCTCATGGGCGGTGCGGAAATGCACCTTCCCGACCTGCCGTAGCACCTCTGGTCCGTTCTTCTCCACTAATTGCCGCGCCACCTCCTTCACCGCGGCCGAAACGCCGCGCCCAAGCTTCACGCCAAGCGCTTTGCCCTTTCGATCGAGCCAATTGATGAACTCCTCGCGCGCGATGATCGAAGCAGCAGCTACCGCGAGATCCGATTCCGCCTTCGTCCGTTGGTCGAGCTGAATGGCGCGGCCGCGCTCCCCGAGCGCGCGCTCGATGATGCTCGCATCGGCAAATTTGTCCGACAACGCGCGCGGGCAATCCGTGCGTTTTCCGAGCAGATTCTCGATCACTCGGGCGTGGCCCCAACCGAGCAGCCGGTTGAGGTTGCCGAACTTCTCATAGAGCTGGTTGTATTTCTCCGGCCCGATCACGACCGAATCGAGCACGGCGCCTTGCGTGTGCCGGATCGTATCCGCGAGCGCGTGGATCCGCGCATCCGAGCCGATGCGCTTGCTGTCCTGGATGCCGGCTTCCATGAACTTGCGCGCGATCCCACGGTCCACGTAGACGCCCGCGATCACCAACGGGCCGAAGAAGTCGCCCTTCCCGCTCTCATCGACGCCGAAGTGCGGCTCGAACATCTCCGGCGAATGCACTTCCTCGTATCCGAGCTTCGCCTCTTCCAGAATGTTCGGCTCGAGCTGGAACTGCACGAACTCCTCGATCCCCTTCCCCTGCAGCAAAACCTTCGGCCCCTTCTCGTAGACCGCGATGCTGAGCTTGTCCTTCTGCGCGAAGAACAACGTGTACGGCCGCGGCGCAAACTTGAACCCGAGCTCGTCGACGAGGGCGCGGAGCTTCGTGGCCTGCTCCGGAGTCAACGCGTGGGTGTAGGAAGTCATTGAACGTCGAACGTCGAACGTCGAACGTCGAACGTCGAACGTCGAACGTCGAACGTCGAACGTCGAACTCGGAATGGAGACAAGTTGATGCTCACCGCTTCTGCCGTTCGAAGTTCGACGTTCGACGTTCAACGTTCGACGTTTGCTCCCTCCGAGTTCCGGCGCCGTCTCCTCTCCTGGTATCGCAAACACGGACGCGACCTCCCGTGGCGTCACACCCGTGATCCATACGCCGTGCTCGTCTCGGAGTTGATGCTACAGCAGACGCAGGTGGCGACGGTGATTCCGTATTACCGCGGTTGGCTCCAGCGGTTCCCAGATTTCGAAACCCTCGCCGCCGCATCGGAATCGGACGTCCTGCACGCGTGGCAGGGCCTGGGTTACTACGCGCGCGCGCGCAATCTCCACGCCGCCGCCAAGGCAGTCGTCGCCCACTACGCCGGCACATTGCCGCGTTGCGCCACCGCGATGCAAAAGCTGCCTGGCATCGGCCGCTACACCGCCAACGCTGTCGCCAGCTTCGCTTTCGATCAGTCAGTGCCAATCGTCGAGGCAAACACCGCGAGACTCTTTGCTCGCCTGATGAACCTGCAGATGAGGATCGATTCCGGCACCGGGCGTGATGCGCTCTGGCAATTCGCAAGCGACCTCGTGCCCGCGCGACACGCCGGAACGGTCAACTCGGCGCTGATGGATCTCGGCGCGATGATCTGCGTCCCTGGCGAACCAAAATGTGGCGAGTGCCCGGTCCGGCGTTTCTGCCGCGCGGTGGCGCCGGCGAAGCTGCCACTGAAGCAACGCCGCGCAGTGCTAAAGACGTTGAATGAGCCGCATCAGTTCGTGCAACGATCCGGCCGCGTTCTGCTTGAGCAGTCGACAGGACGCTGGCGTGGCATGTGGATCCTGCCGCGCCTCCATGAGCCACGTGCCGCGGCCCGTCTCCTCCACCGCTCCCACTTCCCGTTCACGCACCACCGCGTCACGCTTGATGTGTTCGATGCGAAGCAAGTTCCCGCATCGCCCACCCATCGCTGGTTCGCCCTCGGCGAGATCGCGTCCATTCCCGTTCCGTCACCACATCGGCGGGCATTGAACGCGCTGCTTACCGCCCGCTCGCCAGCGCTTAATTGAACGTTGGACGTTGAGCGTTGGACGTTCGACGTTCGGCTTCACGATGCGCTCGATGACCGGTTATGGCCGCGGCGAAGCAGACCACGCCGGGGTGAAATTCAGCGTCGAGCTGAACTCCGTGAATCGGAAGCAGAGCGACATCGTGATCAACCTCCCGCGTGAATTCGCCGAGCTCGAGCCGCGCATTCGCCAGGCGATCAACGAGAAGCTTTCACGCGGTCGCACCAGCGTGAATGTCTCCGCGCAGGATGGCGCAAACGGCTCACGCAAGCTGGCACTCGACACCGCGCTCGCCCGCTCCTATCACGACGCGATGCGCGCGCTGCAGAAGGAACTCAACGCGCCCGGCGAGATCAGCATCGGCACGATCCTGCAGGCGCCAGGCGTGATGCGCTTCTCGGAAAACAGCATCAATGCAGAGCAGGCGTGGCCGGCCGTAGAGCGCGCGCTCGGCAGTGCGCTCTCCGAGCTGGTGAAGATGCGCCAGAGCGAAGGCAAACACCTCGCGAAAGATTTAACGCAGCGGCTGAAGCTCATCCGGCGTGAGACCAAGGAGGTCGGCCGGCTGTTTCCTGATGTGGTGAAGAAATACCGCGCCGCACTCTTCGATCGTATCGCGAAGGCGGGCGTTGAAGTCGGCGGCGAGGATGACCGCTTGCTCAAAGAAGTCTCGCTCTTTGCGGACAGGTCGGACGTATCCGAAGAGCTGACGCGCCTTGCCAGTCATCTCGCGCAATTCGAGCAGCACTTGAGCAAAGAGGAGCCGGTCGGCCGCACGCTCGAGTTCATCACCCAGGAGATCTTTCGCGAGTTGAACACGCTCGGCGCGAAAGCGAACGACGCCGCGATCTCGCAGCGGGTTGTATTTTGCAAAGCCGAGCTCGAGAAAATCCGCGAGCAAATCCAAAACCTTGAGTAAACAATTCACGCGCCGGGGAATTCTGTTCGTCGTCTCTGCGCCATCCGGTGCAGGCAAGACGACCCTGTGCGACGCATTGCGGCAGACGCCCGATTTCGTCTACTCGGTCTCGTGCACGACGCGGCCTCCACGAGCCGGCGAAACGGAGGGTGAGGATTATCACTTTCTTCCGGAGAAGGATTTCCTGCAGCGCGTCGACGCTGGCGAATTCCTCGAGTACGCAAAAGTCCACGAGAGTTACTACGGCACCCTTCATGGACCAATCCGCGCTAATCTCGACAATGGCATCGACGTGTTGATCGACGTGGACACACAAGGCGCCGCCTCAATCCGCAGCTACAACGACGAATTCATCCGCCGATCGCTCTGCGATGTTTTCATCATGCCGCCGGATCTCGACGAGCTGCGACGCCGGCTAACGAAGCGCGGCACCGAGACCGAACAGCAGATCGATCTGCGCCTCTCCAACGCCGCACGCGAGATGGAGCTATGGCGGGACTACCGCTACACCATCATCAGTAAATCGATGGAAGAGGATCTCCTCAAGTTCCGCCACATCATGGGCGCTGAACGTTACCTCAGCAGGCGCCTTCTCCTCTCATGACCGCGATGCACTCAAGATGCGTGTCGTCTCTCATGCGCGGTCATCCTGAGCCGCGCAGACGGCGAAGGACCTCACGCAGGGTGCTCTCGATATCGCCCGCCGGTTCCTATGCCAAGGACCCTGCGCGAGATCCTTCGGCGCGCTTCGCCAGCCTCAGGATGACGGCGCGTGCTTCGTCAGGCGGTTCGTCCATTTAGTCGCCATGGAAGAAGCGGTGCCTCCAGCCCGAAGAAATCAGAAGTGCGTCGTTGTCGGCGTGACCGGTTCGATCGCTGCGTACAAATCAGCCGAACTAACGAGCCTGCTCTACAAACAAGGCCATCAGGTCTTCGTCGTCATGACGCGCGATGCGACGGAGTTCATCACGCCTCTCACATTGCAGACGCTCTCGAAGAATCCCGTGATGACCAGCTTCTATGACGAGAAGGAAAACTGGCGCCCCGGTCACATCCAGCTCGCCGATCGCGCGGACCTGCTTCTCATCGCTCCCGCGACCGCACACATCATCGCAGAACTTGCGAATGGCCTCGCCGGCCACCCGCTCGCCGCCATCGCGCTTGCTACGCGCGCGCAGATTCTCGTCGCGCCCGCGATGAACGGGAAGATGTGGGAACACCCGGCGACGCAGGACAACGTGCTGAAGCTACGCGAACGCGGCGTCGAGTTCATCGGGCCGGAGGAAGGAATGCTGGCGTGCGGCTATGAAGGTGCAGGCCGGTTGTGGAAGGTCGATGACATCGCGTTTCGCGCGGAGTTCCTGCTGCGGCGGGACGACAACCTGATCGCGTGAGGATTGTTGTCACCGCGGGACCGACACGCGAGCCGATCGATCCAGTTCGTTTCATCAGCAACCGCTCGTCGGGCAAAATGGGCTACGCAATCGCGGAAGCAGCGCGTGATGCCGGCCACGAGGTCACGCTGATCACTGGACCCGCAACGATCGAGCTGCCCGACGACGTCGACGTCGTTCCGATCAGCACGAGCGACGAGCTCTTCGACGCGGTCCACAAGCACGTTCGCTACTGCGACGTGCTCGTGATGTGCGCCGCGGTTTCAGATTACAAACCGGCACACTTCTCTCGGCATAAACTCGAGAAGCAGCGCGAGGTATCCGCGCTTGAGTTGATCGCGACGCGCGACATTCTCGCGTCACTTCCCGCAGAGGATCGCGCCTATCTCGTCATCGGTTTCGCCGCGCAGACGCATGATCTGGAGCAGAACGCGCTGCGGAAACTGCGCGAGAAAAATTGCGACGCGATCGTCGCGAATGATGTGAGTCGCAGCGATTCCGGAATGGAAAGCGATGACAACGAAGTCACAATTTTCTTTCGTGATGGCCAACGCAAAACGATTTCACGCGCGCCAAAAGTCATCATCGCGCGCGAGTTGATGAAAATAATCTCGCAGTTGCATGGAAACAGTTTGACAAAATTTTTCTGATGCTTACTCACAAGTTGTTGTGAACTTATTCACATACTTGTTCACACTTCACCGCACCTGCGGATTGAAAGGGGGGATTAACGATGCCAGCAAAGAAAAGCGGTTCGTCTTCTAAGAAGTCCGGATCATCCAAAGCAGCTCCTAAGAAAAAGGCAGCCAGCAAAAAGAGCAGCTCGAAAAAGGGCGGAAAGAAGTAGTCCGTAATCCGTCTCACTAGAGGACCCGGATTTCTTCCGGAGTCTTAAACGAAAACTCAACCCGGGGGGAGAACCCGTTTCTCCTCCCGGTTTTTTTGTCATTCCGACCGAAGTGGAGGAACGAAGCCGCGGGGACGCGAGCGACGTGGGCGAAGCCCGCAGGGTGAGAGAGCGGGAGCGAACGAATCAATCCCGTGGCACTACTGCCGGTCGCACAACGGGAGTCTCGACTTCGCTCGACATGACCGCGCAAAGACCACGTGAATTGTTGATGGAACCGAGTTCTAGTCTGTCCGCATGACCGACTATCTCGATGCAGCCATCGAAGCCGCGCGCGCCGCCGGCGAGCTGCTCTGTGCGAACTTCCACGAGAAGCTGCGCGTCGACGCAGTCTTCAAGCACGACATCAAACTCGAGATCGATGTGCGCACGCAGACGTTGATCACGGATCACTTGCTGACGCGCTTTCCGCAGCACGCGCTCTACGGCGAGGAGGGAATCGTCGGCGATCAAAGCGCGGAGTACCAGTGGATCGTCGATCCGCTCGACGGAACGGTGAATTACTTCTACGGCATCCCGCATTTCTGCACGTCGATCGCGCTGCGACGCGGTGACGAAATGGTGGCCGGCGTGATCTACGATCCGGTTCGCGACGAGATGTGGGCGGGACGACGTGGCGAGCCGCCGACGTTAAACGGCGAGCCGTTTCGCGTGAGCGAGCGGAGCGAGCTTAGCGACGCGATCATCTCCGTCGGGTTATCGAAGACGGGTCAGACGATCCGCGAAGGGATGCCGCTGCTGCAGGACATGGTGCAGCGCGTGCGCAAGTGCCGCCTGCTCGGCAGCGCCGCTCTCGACATGGCGTATGTGGCCTGCGGTCGCTTCGATGCCTACGTCGAGCAGGGCATCAGCCTCTGGGACATCGCAGCCGGTTGGCTATTGATCGAAGAGGCTGGCGGCAAAGTCGTTCTCGAACCGCGCGCGGATATGAAAGACAAATACATGGTCGTGGCGTCCAGCGGACGCATCGACCTGAACATCCGATGACGCGGTGCGGCATCGGATACGACGCGCATCGTCTCGTCGCCGGGCGCAAGTTGATCCTCGGCGGTGTGGAGATTCCGCACTCCGTGGGCCTGGAAGGACACTCGGACGCTGACGTTCTCTCGCACGCGATCGCTGACGCGCTGCTTGGGGCGATCGGCGAAAGCGATATTGGTCATCATTTCCCAAACACTGACGAAGGCATTCGCGGCATCAGTAGCATCGCCATCCTCGAGCGAGTGAACGCGGTCCTGCGAACGAAGCTCGCCCGTCCCACGAACGTCGACGCGACATTAATCGCGGAGGCGCCGAAGATCGCGCCGCACATTCCCGGAATGCGCGAGAAGATCGCGCGCGCACTGCAGTTGGACCCATCGCGCATTAGTATCAAAGCGACGACGAACGAAGGCCTCGGCACGATTGGCCGCGGCGAAGGGATGGCGGCGATGGCCGTCGCGAGTGTGGAGCAGGGCTGATGCGCACCGCATCATTGTCATTCCGACCGGAGCGCAGCGAAGTGGAGGAATCCCGTGGCGGTTACGATCGATTGAGCCACGGGATGTCTCGACTTCGCTCGACATGACACGCTGATGAGCCTCCGGTTTTTCAACACCTACTCGCGCGCGCCGGAGGAGTTCCGACCGATCGCAGCGGATGGCCGCACCGTGAAGATGTATACGTGCGGTCCGACGGTCTACAGCTACGCGCATATCGGGAACTTCCGCGCCTACCTGTTTGAAGATCTCCTGCAGCGGCATCTCGAGTTGCGCGGCTTCAAGGTGCAGCGCGTGATGAACATCACCGACGTGGACGACAAGACGATCCGCGGCTGCCAGGAAGCGGGTGTGCCGCTCGCGCAGTTCACGGAGCCGTTCACGGAGGCGTTCTTCGACGATCTCGCAGCGCTGCGAATCAAGCGCGCCGACAACTATCCGCGTGCGACCGAAGAGCAGCATGTTGCCGCGATGATCGCGATGATCGGCACGTTGATCGAGCGTGGCCTGGCTTACCAGGCGGAAGACAAATCGGTTTACTTCCGCATCAAGAACTTCGCGGAGTACGGTCGGCTCGCACATTTCAACCTCGACGAGCTCCAATCGACCGGACGGGTGAAGAACGACGAGTACGAAAAGGAAAGCGTCGGTGACTTCGCGCTGTGGAAAGCGTGGGATGAAGCGGATGGCCCCGTGCGTTGGGACAGCCCGTGGGGTTCAGGCCGGCCGGGCTGGCACATCGAGTGCAGCGCGATGGCGACGCAGCTACTCGGTGAGCAACTCGACATTCACTGCGGCGGCGTCGACAACATCTTCCCGCACCACGAAGCGGAGATCGCGCAGACCGAAGGCGTCACTGGCAAGCAGTTTGTGCGCTACTGGATGCATTGCGCGCACCTGCAGGTGGACGCGCAGAAGATGTCGAAGTCGCTCGGCAATTTCTACACGCTGCGCGACGTGCTCGCGAAGGGTTACACCGGGCGCGAGGTGCGCTACGCGTTGATGCGCGTGCACTATCGCGCGCCGCTGAATTTTACCTGGGAAGGCATGGACGAAGCGCGGCAGGCGCTCGGGCGGATTGACGAGTGGGTAGCGCGGCTGCGCGCCAAGGCCGCTGAAGAAAACGTCGAACGTCGAACGTCGAACGCTGAAGGTCGAACTGAAGCATTTGAAGAAGCGCTCGACGACGATCTCAACATCTCGGCCGCGCTCGGTTTCCTCTTCGAGACGATCCGCCAGACCAATCGGGCGCTGGATGGCGGCACGCTCGACGCTGCCGCCGCGCGTGGCTGGCTCGAATGGTGGAACAGGATCGACACCGTGCTCGCGCTCACGGGTGAAGACACAAGCGTGCCGGCGAACATCACCGCGCTCGGCGAAGCGCGCGCGCAGGCGAGGCTTGCCAAGGAATGGCGGAAAAGTGATGAATTGCGCGACGAGCTCGCTGCGCTGGGCTGGGAAATTCGCGACACGAAGGACGGCCAGAAGATCACAAAACGCGGCGGCGCTTAGCTAACCTTTACCATGTTTGCGCCCGATGAATTCCTCGCCCTCGAACACACGGCGCATTCTAAGCTGTTCGAGAACCAGAAGTACGTCTGGGACGCGCTCAAGCAGATCGCGAGCTATCTGCAGTTTCGGCTCAAGCCGGCGGTGCTCGGGCAGTTGGTCGGGAAGCCGTTCATCAGCAACGCCGTCTTCGTCGGAACCGGCACGGTGATCGAGCAAGGCGCCGTGCTGAAAGGCCCGGCGTGGATCGGTGAGAACTGCCACATCCGCAGTGGCTGCTACGTGCGCGAGAACGTCATCGTCGGCGACAACGTGGTGATGGGGAATTCATGCGAGTTCAAGAACTCGATCCTCTTCGACGATGCGCAGGTGCCGCATTTCAATTACGTCGGCGACTCGATCCTTGGCTACAAGGCGCACCTCGGTGCGGGGGTCATTCTCTCGAACGTGAAGCTTGATCATCGTGAGATTCACGTGACGGCAAATGACGGCAACATCGCGACTGGGCTGAAGAAATTCGGAGCGATAATTGGCGATCGGACGGAGATCGGCTGCAACGCCGTGATCAATCCCGGATCTGTTCTCGGGCGTGACTCGATCGTTTATCCGGGAGCAAACTTCCGCGGCGTTTTGCCTGCTTCGAGCATCGTCAAGATACGGCAGAACATTCAGGTGCTGCCGCGGCGCGAGGCGCTCGAGGGCAGCTGACTGTTAATTCCGCGCCGAGCACGCAGCAAAACGCGTCGCCTCCCACACCGGTCATCCTGAACGTAGTGAAGGACCTCACGCAGGGTCATAGGCCGTGCACATCGGGCTGACCACGCGAGGAGGCCAGCGTGAGGTCCTTCGCCGTCTCCGCGGCTCAGGATGACCGCGCTCGAAGGGCGGTCACTCGGTTACGAGCGCAGGCTTCGTCTTCATCCATCCAAGCTCAAAGAACGGCCGTGCAAACCACGCCGTCGCCTTCGCGTCGAAGATGTCTCCTGCTCGGCGCATCCACTTCTCGCCGTCGCGCTTATTGCCGTCGGCGAATGCCCACGCCGCCTGCGCGTAATAGTAGGCCGCCGTTTCAGTGGGAAAAGTCACGCGCTCGAACGCAGGGCGACCTCCAGCTTTATCGCCGGCGCCTAGATACGTCATCAATACCCCAAAACGCAGCTTCTCGTGCGAGATGAGGATGTTCGTCTCGCGCATGACAATGTCGTACGCCGCGCGTGCTTCTTCCCACTTCTGCTGACGGAGCAAGGCATCGCCGATGTGCAGTCGCGGAGCGAAGAGCGCCGGATCGGCCACATGCGCCGCTCGAAAGGCAGCAACCGCTTCATCGAGCTCCTTTTGCTCCATGAAGATGCACCCGCGCAGGTCCAGTGATTGCGCTGTCGGCTGCGCCGCAGCCTCGAGCTGATCGAGCGCCTGTCCTGCCGCGTCCAGATTGCCTCGGTGGAACTCGCGCTTCGCCGCTTCGAGCAGATCCGCACCGGCGCGCGGCTGTGCCACGGCGAGCGACGCGACGAGACTAACGAGCAGCGCGGCGACGACCCGGGAAGCGAGCCGCGGATGGGCAGGGATTCGAACCCTGGTTGCCTTGCGGCAAACACGCTTTCCAGGCGTGCGCATTAGACCACTCTGCCACCCATCCTGTGCACTCGTGCTCTTGATCTTAATCCTAATCCTAATCTCCTGAGCGGCGCTGATGAGATTAGGAGCAAGATTAGGATTATGAGTATGAGTCTCTACAGCTGCAACCGACGGAACAACTCGTCGAGCGGCAGTTGCAGGCCGATGAAAAATTCACCGAAGTCTCCGTAGTCCGCGCTGACTGGATCGAAGCGCATCTGGTAGACGATCGCTTTGATCTGGAAGGTGTCGCGCGCGAACAGCGTCACGCCCCACTCCGCATCGTCCAAGCCGGTCGATCCGGTGATGAGCTGCTTCACTTTGCCGGCGTACTGACGCCCGACCGCGCCGTGGCCGAGCATTAAACGCCGGCGCTCCTCGTACGGCAGCGAGTACCAGTTCCGCTGTTCGCCGCGGCGCTTGCTCATGTTGTAGAAGCAAACGACCGGCCAATCGGGCAGTGTCGGATAAACGCGTTCGTGGCGATAATGCTTCATCCGCTCTTCGAACGCCGTCATCGCCTTCTCGAACTCGTCGGAGCCACCCTCGATCTTCTGCTCGTTCTCGAGAATGGCGGCGTATTCCTCAGCGCTGGTTTTGTATTCGCTCTCCTCGGTCAGGGATAGATAGCTGTAGACTGGCACGAGTATGTCCGGCCCGAGCGCGAGACTGAGCTGCTTCTCGATGCGATTCGCGACGTGCAGATCGGGCGTAATCAACATGAAGCCGAAGTCGGCTTTTGGCGTCACCATGCTGAGCGTGAGCAGCTGAGTGGACTCCAGCGCACGCGCTTCCTGCACGAGCTCGGCCAGCCGCGTCTTGGCCTGACGCTGTTCGTCGCTGTTCAGGAGCTGCCACTGACCGAACTCGATCCGGTAGAAGAGATGCAAACAATGCCAGCCTTGCTCGGGAACGAGCGGCGGCGTGCGGGGATCGGTCATGCGCGGCAAGTGTCCGCGCCGCGTTAAAGCGGGTCAAGCGCCGCGGAGCTGCGGCTGCGAGCCCCGCCTGGGGAGCACGGGTTTTCAACCGGTGGGTTCGGCAATTCTTGCCGAACAGGCTTTGGTGCCTCTCCGCGTCGTGCGCGCGCAGAAAAGTTCGCGCCGAATGAATTCAGCGCCAGCGGGTTGGAAACCCGCGCTCCCGAGAGGGGCGCAGGAGCGCGCGGCGAGCTAAGAACGCGCTGCCGTCGTGGCAGCGGTGGCGCTCGGCAGATGCTCGATGCAGTATTCCTCGCCGTCGCGCGAGACGCGGAATTCGCGATTTGGATCGCTCACTTCCGTCGCGCCGCATACCGCGCACTTGTGCAGCGGCTCGGAGTCGGAACGCGACTGCACCTCGAAGCGCTGGCGACGCTCGCTCAGCTGACGACGCTGCCGCGTCTGGTGGAACACATCGGGCCCGAAGAACAGGAAGAAGTTACTGAAGGCGACAATCATCGCCACCTTGTAGGCGACTGGGCCAGTAATGAACCCGAACATCAGCAGGGCGGCCGAGATCCAGGCCAGCCATTTGATCTTCATCGGCAGGATGAAGAACACGTAAATCACTTCGTCCGGATAGAACCACGCGAAGGCGAAGAAGAGCGACGCGGCGAGCATCGTGTTCGAGAACTGCGCGCCGAACAGGAACGCGGCGATCGTGGTGCCGATCATGCCGACGAAGAAGTAGAGCGTGAGCCGGAACGGCCCCCACGCGCGCTCCAGTCCATCGCCGATGAACCAGAGGAACCAGAGCGCGAGCACGGCCCAGAGCGGTGAGAGCATGGCGCCGGGCTGCACGGGCGAGCTCGGGATAAATATATATGTGAAAAGCCGCCAGACCTCGCCGCGTTTCACCGCCGCCGGGTCGAGAGCGAAGACGCTGAGGAGGTACGGATTGACGAACGCCAGCACCACGACGAGCGCGGTGAACGCGACCACGATGCGGATCAGGCTGGGAATGGCGATCCAGCCGATCCGGCGTTCGAGTTTATCCAGCCATGTCATCGGTCTATCATCGTAACGCGGCGGCGGCGTGGTTCCACTCCGGGCGGGTTGATTGACGCCACACAACGCGACGCCTACCGTCACGCCCGTGACGGACGAAGCCACGAAAACCACGCCACTTTACGAAGAACATCGGCGTGCGGGGGCGAAGATCATCCCGTTCGGCGGGTGGCTCATGCCGGTGCAATACACCAGCATCAGCGACGAGCATCAGGCGGTGCGGAAGAACGTCGGCATCTTCGACATTTCGCACATGGGGCAGCTGATCGCGTCGGGCTCGAACGCCCGCGAGTGGCTCAACCGGATGCTGACGAACAACGTCGACAAGCTCGAGGTGCGCGGCGGCCAATACACGTTCCTGCTCAATCAGAACGGTGGGATTATCGACGATCTGATCGTCTATCGGATTGAGGCCGAGAAATTCCTGCTCGTCGTGAATGCGTCGCGCGTGGATGAAGATTTCGCCTGGCTGCAGGCGCACATTTTGCCGGACGTGGAGCTCACGAACCGCAGCGATAGCTACGCCGGCGTGGCCATTCAGGGCCCGCGGATTGGTGAGCTGATGAAGGCGATCCTCGGCGACGACTTCGAGCTGCCGGCACGCAACACGATCGCCGACGCGGAGCTGAACGTGATGCAGCTCGCGGTCGCGCGCACTGGCTACACCGGTGAAGACGGCGTGGAGGTTTTCTTCGATGCCAAATACGCGCCGGCGTTTTGGACCACCGTCCTCGAGAAGGGCAAGCCGCTAGGCATTCGGCCATGCGGACTCGGCGCGCGCGACACCCTCCGCCTGGAGATGTGCTATCCGCTGAACGGCAATGATCTCACGCCCGAGCACAACCCGCTCGAGGCGGGCCTGGGCTTTTTCGTCGACCTGACGAAGCCGAATTTCACCGGTCGGGAAATCCTCGCGCAAGCCAAAGAGCAGGGCCTGAAGCGCCGGCTCGCGCCCTTCCGCATGCAAGGCAAAGGCCCGCCGCCGCGGCCGCATTACACAGTCTATCGCGGCGACGAAAAGATCGGCGAAGTGAACAGCGGCACGCTCTCGCCGAGTCTCGGCTACGGCATCGGGATGGCGTATCTGCCGACCGAGCACGCTAAGATTGGCACCGAGCTGCAGATCGAGATCCGCGGCCAGAAATTTCCTGCTGTCATCGAGAAGAAACCCCTCTACAAGAAACAGGCATGAGCAACGTTCCCGACGATCTTTTCTACACCGAGTCGCACGAGTGGGTCCGCGTGGAAGGCGAGAACGCGCGCGTCGGCATCACCGATCACGCGCAGGCGGAGCTGACGGATGTGGTTTACGTCGAGCTGCCGAAGGTCGGAACGCAGGTGGAAGCGCGGACCGCGACTGCGGTGGTCGAGTCCGTGAAAGCGGCGAGCGATATTTACGCGCCGGTGAAAGGCGAGATCGTGGAAGCGAACGAAGCGCTTTCGAGCAATCCTGCGCTCGTGAACACCGATCCGTTTGGTGAGGGCTGGATCTTTGTGGTGAAGATGTCTTCACCAGACGATGCGAAGCAGCTGAAAGACGCTGCGGCGTATCGGCAGGCGACTGGTTAGCGGATCGCTGCGCGCAATGCGCGGTCATCCCGAGCCGCGAAGACGGCGAGGGACCTCACGCCGGGACGAGAATCGTTCCGCACGCGAAGGATGTAACCGGCGGATCCGTGGGTGAGTGCTGCCGTGGCGACGGCTCAAAGCGCAGGTGCTTGCGTGAGGTCCTTCGCCGTCTTCGCGGCTCAGGATGACCGCGTTGGGTTTACAACGCGTCGGGTTTACAACGCGTCGGGTTTACAACGCGATGGGTTTACAACGCGATGGGTTTACAACGCGATGGGTTTACAACGCGATGGGTTTACAACGCGTTGTGTTGTTCGCCGGGACTAGGCCGCTGGACGGACCTTGGCCGCAGGCGCAGGCTTCAGAAGCTCGCCCACATAGCGGACGAACTCGTCCACCCGAACCGGGTTCGCGAGGAAGCTGTAACCGCTCAGGATGCCGCCTGATATCACACCCTCTTCGGAAGCGGTGTTGACGCTGACGAACACCACTGGCGTGTCCTTGAATGACGGATCGGCCTGCAGCTGTTCGGCTACATCCTTGCCGTCGCGCCGGCTCATCAAGACGTCGAAGAGGATGATATCCGGCTGAAAGAAGCGCGCGGCGTGGAACGCCAGCTTACTGTTGTGCTCTTCCTTGATGATATACTTGCCGGTTTTCTCGAGGGCGGCGCGGATCAGGGCAGTGACGCGCGGTTCATAATCAACCAGCAGTATTTTTTTCAGGAAGGTCATCGCATTGCTTTGTTGTGGTAATTCTAAGCATCGCTTGTGCCAACAAAGGTAGCGACGCCGCGTGCGGCGTCCCAGCGGTGTGGCGAGGCTGTTGATGCGGCGGTTACGCGAGAGTTGCTACACCGCCCGGACAGCGCAGCGCGCTGTCCCTACCACTTAAGCAATGAAGCCGAGATTCGGCTGCGCGAAGCGGCCGATGTTCGGCAGTACTGTCGGGAGATCTGATGCGCTAACGCCGAACCAGCTTGCAAGCGTGGCTGAGAATTCGTCGACCGACGTCGTTGGTATCCAGCGGCCCTGGCCGGTGTCGTCGGGTCCGTTAACCGCGAGCGTCGGAAACGATCCGTAAAGCCGGCCGCCTTGCACGGCGCCGCCCATGACGAGCTGATGGCTCCCCCATCCATGATCCGAACCGCTGCCGTTCGTCGGGAATGTGCGTCCGAAGTCCGAAGCCGTGAAGGTCGCCACGTCGTTTGCTACGCCGAGTTCCGTCGTCGCGTTGTAGAATGCATTGAGACCCTGGCTTAGCTCAGTCAGCAAATTGGCGTGCGCGGTGAGTTGATCGCCGTGCGTGTCGTAGCCCTGCACCGAGCAGAAGAAGATCTGGCGCCGCATGTTCAGGCTGTTCCGCGCCGCGATCATCTTCGCGACCATGTTCAACTGTCGTCCGAGACTGCTTGCCGGGAACGCGGTCGTGAGCGGCGCTGCGCCAGCCAGGGCGGTCGTGAGCAGGTCATTCTGCGCGATCGAGCGCTTCACTGTGTCGGCATACGTCTGCGCGAGGATGTTGTTCTGCGGCAGCGCGAGCAGATCTTTGAATGCCTGAAAGCGAACGTTCGCGTTGTTGCTGCCGGTCATTCCTGAAAAGGCGAGCGCGCCGTCGGGCGACACCTGATATGGGATCACGCTGTTGCCGACTTCAAACGTGTTCGTGCCCGCGATCGAGATGGCAAGTGAGATTTGCGACTCGCTGTTGTGCGAGCGCAGCAGGTCGGCTGTGCGTCCGCCCCAACCGGTGCGCGAGAGCTGATCGGGCACCGATGTTTGCCACTGCACCGATTGGTCGGAGTGCGAGAAGAGGTGCGGCGGAACCGCGACGCTTTTCGCGAGGTATTGCGAACGCGTGATCGGCGCAACGAGTGTGCCGACGTTCGCGACGACGCCCACTTTGCCGCCGTTAAACAGCTGCTGCAGCTCCGGCATGCTCGGATGGAAGCCGAAGTCGCGACCGTCGCCGTTCTGCAACGTCAGCGGCAGAAGTGACTGCTGTGCGATCGCGAGATTCCCGCGCGCGGCGGCGTACGAGGCGTAGCCGTTTGCGTCCCGCGGGACGATCATGTTGTTCGCGTCATTGCCGCCGTAGAGAAACAGGCAGACGAGGGCCTTGTAGTCGCCGCCGGGCACGGTCGCTGCGCTGAGCTTCCGCAGGTCGAAGACGGTGTTCAGCAACCCGGTCGTGCCGAGCGCCGCGCAGGCGGCCTGCCGGATGAATGTGCGTCTGGTCGTGATGTGCATGGCTGGCTTACTTCTGGATGACGTACTCGGGCGAATTCACGACGAGGTAGATCGCGGTGCGGACCCGCTCGACGACGTTGGTGGCGGTGGTCTTGGTCACCGCGTCGATGATGATCGTGCGCATGGCCGGCGACATCGTGCCGCCCATCAGCAAGCCGTTCAGGTGGTCGACCAGCTGCGCCGGATTGCCGGCGATCGACTGCTCGAAGGCGAGGTTGAGCGTGGTGCGATTTTCCGTCGGTCCCATGCCGTTGTTGATCGCGTTGCGGAGGTAGTTCGCCACGGTGACGACCGTCGCGTCGGTGGTGATCTCGAACTCCGGCCCCTTGAGCCGCGCTTCAGACATCGGTCCTTGCGGCTGATAATCCGGGCTGAAGAAATTGAAGACGGTCGGCGCTCGCATCGGCGTTTGCGCGAGGCTGGTCGTGCTGTTGACCGCGTACTTGCCAGTCGTCGACGCCGCGTTGAAGGCGCGCAGGAGATGCGAAATGCGGACGAGTGGCTCGCGGAGATGGCCGTAGCCTTGCAGCTGACTGTGCGCGGCGCCCCGCGCGTCATAGTCCATCAGAATGGCGCGCACGACCGCCCGCAGGTCGCCGCGCACGCCTTGCCCATTGTCGTTGAACACAGACGCCACCCGATAGATGTAGCCCGGGCTCGGGTTGCTCGTGACGAGCCGCTGGATCAGCTGGCGGCAGATGAATGGGCCGACGTTTGGGTGATTGAAGATCGTGTCGAGCGCCACCTTCAGGTCTTGCTCCGCCGTCTGACCGGCCGGGATGACAACGCCGTCGAGGATCGTCTTCGCGGCCGGCTCGTGGTAATTCGCGAAGCTGATCATCGGCTCGCGGTAATTTGACGGCGCGCCGAACCAGCGGGGCGTGCCGGTCTGCGCGAAGTTCCAGCCGGTGAAGGTGGCGGAGAGGCCGAGGATCGCGTTCTGGTCGTAGGTCTCGACCGGGAAACCCTGCCCGTCGAGCGTGAGGCTGCCGTCGAGGTTCAGGCGATAAACACCCGTCGAGAAGAGCTGGAGGATTTCGCGAGCGTAGTTCTCGTTAGGGATGATCTTGCGCGCAGGGTCGGCCTTGCTGTTGCGCAGCATATCGAGGAACCGGCCCATCGCCGGGTTGAGCGTGATCTCCTCGAGGAGCTGGCGGAAATTGCCGAACGCGTTCCGCGTCAGCACATCGTAGTAGGCTCCCATCGCCACCGGCTGATCGCCGAGGCCGGCGCCCAGTGATGAGACCACGAGAATCTCACTGAGGGCGAAGGCCACGCGCTGGCGAAGTTGATCGGGCGCGACGATCGCGTGCGTCCACCACGCCTGATACAGCTGCGTGAAAGTGGGCGGCGTGACACCGGACGCGTCGATGAACGGGACGTGCAGCGAGGCCGGCGCGTTGAACTGTTCGTTCAGGAATGCTTCGAAGCCGTCGCTCTGCACTCTTGCGACGAGCGCAGCGGTGGAGCCGAAGCTTGCCTGGTCGAGGAAACGCGCGGCGTCGGTTGTCGTCGGCGGACCGCCGGGGAGCGCGGGTGGCGGCGTGGGCGCCGGTGCGCCAGCCGATCCGCTGCTGAAGTTGAAGAAGCCTTTGATCTCACCGCTCGGAAAATTCGTTGTGTGGACGTTCAGGTAGGTCTGCCCTGATTTGATGAGCTGGAGGATGTCGGCGACCGAATAGTTGCCGACGCCGCGGATGTTCCAAACGTAGCTGCCGTCGGCCTGGCGCGGCTCTTCGTCCGGATCGAACAGGATGGTGCCGTCCGCCGCGTGGATGTGAATCGAGGTGACGGGAGACGAGAGATTGCCGTACTCGAAGAACAGAACCGCAGACGTTTCGTCGCCCGATAACCGCAGCGTGGCGGTGCCGCTTCCGTTCGTCGTGGCGGTCCCCTGCCCGCGCATGTTGGCGATGAACAACGTCGCTGCGCCGCCCTGCGGCAGCGGATCGAGGTCATACATTTCGATCAGCGCAATGCCGGTCGTATTCTGCGCGCCACGGACAACCGCGGTGTAAGCGCCGGGCGCGAGCGAGGCGACAATGGCCGGCTCGCGGTCCTCCGTAGGCGCAAGCGTGCTCGCTTCGATCTCGGTCGGTTGCGTGGAACGCCAGTTGTCGTTTTCGGCAACCATCTCGCCGTTGCCATCGCGCAGCTCGAGCAGCGGATCGGCGAGGCGGCCGGCGATTGGCGCGCCACCGACGTTCAAGCTCGGGCCGCCGACCCGCGCGATCATCCGCTTCGGCGCGTCGCCGGTGATGATCAGGCCACCGATCATGACGTTGTCGTCGGTCAGCACGTTGCCACGCGTCGAGAGATTCGCCATCCGCGCGGTCGGGTTGGCGCCATCGAGGTCGTAAACTTCGACCAGCGCAACGCCGGTCGTGTCGCTCGCGCCACGTACGACGGCGGTGTAGTTGCCGGGTGAAAGCGTCGCGATCAGTGCGGCGTCGTTGTCGGCGGTCGGAGCGAGGCCGGATGCGATGAGTTCGTCCTGCTGGGTCCTGCGCCAGTTGTCGTTCGAGGCAACAAGGCTGCCCGTCGAGTCATACAGCTCAAGCGCCGGATCAGCGAGCGCGCCGGAGACCGGAAGCGACGGGCCGAGGCCGCGCAACGCGACCCGCTTCTCGCCACTGCCAACGATGATGAAGCCACCGATGAGGACGTTGTCGCCGGCCTCCACCTTCATGCGGGTGGAAAGATTGACGGCGCGGGCCGGCGCATGCGCGTGCTCGCCGCCTTCATGCGCGGAGGCGTTCGTCCCACCGCAGCAAAGCAGTGCGGCGAAGAGATGCGGCAGGCGTCGGCTAAAAATGGTTCTCATGCGTCAGAGCCGTTGCCGCAGGAGAGGCTCGCAACAGGCCGAGCGGGCAATGGTTATCCCCAGCAAATCGAGCAGAAACTGCACCACAGAACGCGCAGAGTAGCAGTGCGGTGCCACGGACGTCGAGCTTCTCGGAGCGCGGGAGCGGAAGTCGCCCTTTTTATAGCCGGTCGGTGTGCTTAACTTGGTAGTTCCTCATGGCGAAAGCGGCAGAGAAAGCACAGGCGGAACTCAATTTTGAGACGGCGATGGACCGGCTCGAGGAGATCGTGGACCAGATGGAGTCCGGCAAGATGATGCTGGAGGAGTTGATCGTGCGCTACGAGGAGGGGATGAAGCTCGTGAAAGTCTGCCAGGAACGTCTGGCCAGTGCCGAGCAGCGTATTGAGATCATCACGCGCAATCACGCCGGTAAGCCGGTGGTGAAGGAATTTGAACCGGCCGCGGAGACAGCTCGCAACGCTCCAGCAGCCGATAAAGGAAATACCGATCATGACGAAGTCAGCCTCTTCTAACGCTCCCGCACGGACATCCGTCCTGCAGGGGATTCGCTCGCCTGCAGACGTCAAAAAGCTGCGCGAGGACGAGCTGCCGCAGCTTGCCCAGGAGGTGCGCGACGAGTTGATCCGCGTGCTCTCGGAGACGGGCGGGCACCTTGGTCCGAACCTCGGCGTGGTGGAGCTGACGATCGCGCTCCATCGCGTGTTCGACACGCCGAAGGACAAATTTGTCTTCGACGTGAGCCACCAGGGGTACGTGCACAAGATGTTCACGGGCCGGCTGGATCGCATCGCGACCATGCGGCAGTACGAGGGGCTGAACGGATTTTTGCTCCGGAGCGAGTGCGAGCACGATTGCTACGGCGCGGGACACGCCGGAACTGCGCTCTCCGCCGCGCTCGGGATGGCAGTCGGGCGGGATCTACGCGGTACGAATGAGCACGTCGTCGCGGTTGCGGGCGATGCGGCACTCACCTGCGGCATCAGCTACGAAGCGCTGAATAACGCGTCTGAGACCAAGCGCTTCATTGTCGTCCTAAACGATAACGAGTGGTCGATCGCCAAGAACGTCGGCGCGATTGCTTCGTACCTGAACAAGATTGTCGCGAGTCCGGTGTATGCCGGCCTGCATGACAAGGCGCGTCGGTTCGTTGAGACGATTGCCGGCAAAACAGCCGTGCAGCTCGCCCACAAGCTCGAGGAAGGCGTCAAGAACCTGATCGTGCCGAGCGTGATCTTTGAGGAGCTTGGGCTGCGCTACTACGGACCGGTTGATGGCCACGACATTCCGCTGCTGACGAAAACGTTCGAATTCCTGAAGACGCAGGACGAGCCGGTGTTACTGCACATTTTGACGAAGAAGGGCAAAGGCTACGAGCCCGCTATCGCGAAGCCGGACAAGTTTCACGGCCTCGGAAAGTTCGCTGCGGATACGGGCGAGACAGCGGCCGCTGGAAGCCCGACGTACTCAGAGTTGCTCGGCAAGACGCTCGCCAAGTTTGCGGATTCGAACAAGAACGTCGTCGCGATCACAGCGGCGATGCCGACGGGCACTGGCCTGATCTTCTTCCAGCAGCAGCATCCGGAGCGCTACTACGATGTCGGCATCGCGGAGGAACATGCGGCGCTCTTCGCCTGCGGATTAGCGACGCAGGGCTTGAAGCCGTTCCTGACGATCTACTCGACCTTCATGCAGCGCGCCTACGACATGATTATTCATGACATGGCGCTGCAGAATCTGCCCGTCGCGCTTTGCATGGACCGCGCCGGCTTGAGCGGCGATGACGGCCCGACGCACCACGGATTGTTCGATATCGGCTATCTGCGCCATGTGCCGAACATCGTGCACATGCAGCCGAAGGATGAGGACGAGTTCGTCGATATGCTCTGGACGATGGCGAACTACAACGCCGGTCCGATCGCGATCCGCTACCCGCGCGGCGCGGGCACTGGTGCAGTGCCGAAAGCAGCGCCGAAGCTGCTCGAGATCGGCAAAGCCGAAGTCGTGCAGCATGGACGCGATGTCGCAATCTTCGGGCTCGGCAACATGTTTGAAGTCGGCCAGGAGGCGGCGCGGAAGCTCGAGGAACACGGCTACTCGGTCGCGCTGATCAACCCGCGGTGGATCAAGCCGATGGATACCGGCACCCTTGAGTTCTTCGCGCGCGGCACCCAGGTGATCTGCACGCTCGAAGATCACGTGCTGCATAACGGCTTCGGCGCAGGCGTGATGGAGCATCTGCACGAGCAGATGATTAACACGCCGGTTGTGCGAATCGGCTGGCCTGACCAGTTCATCGAGCACGGCACGATTCCGATTCTGCGGAAGAAGCACGGGCTCACAGCTGACGCTCTCGTTGCGAAGGTGCTGCCGCTCCTGCAGAAGAACACGCGGCAGACGCAGCCGAGCGCAGCCTGAACGAAGCTCGATCGTGAACCTGCAGGTTGTCATCGAGAACGGCGAGGATGGCTACGTGGTAGCGAGTTGTCCCGCCCTGCCGAGTTGCTGGTCCCAGGGCAAAACGCGCGAGGAAGCCCTCGCGAACATTCGCGAGGCCATCAGCCTTTACCTTGAACCTGCGCCTGCGGAAGTCGATCGACGTGCGGGTCGTGAGATCGTCGAGCTGACGATATGAAGTTGCCGCTGGTGTCCGGCCGGCAGGTTCATGCCGCGCTGGAACGCCTCGGCTTCAACGAAGTTCACCGCAGAGGAAGCCACGTAAAGATGGTGCATGCAGATGGGCGACGGATTGTGTTTCCTTTCCACAACGAGATCGACCGTTTTACTCTCCGCGGCGCATTGAGAGACGCCGACATCGCGATCGAGGACTTTGTCGCGCACGTGAAATGAGCGCGATCGAAGCTCGCGGGCTCACGAAAGTCTACCGCACTTATAAGAAGGAGAGCGGGCTGCGCGGCGCGATCAAGGGGCTCGCGAAACGAAAGTACGACGAGACGCGCGCGGCGGATAATGTCTCGTTCACGATTGAAGAAGGCGAGCTTGTCGGCTTTCTCGGCCCGAACGGCGCGGGCAAGACAACCGTGCTGAAGATGCTCTCGGGTTTGCTCAACCCCACCGGCGGCGAAGCGCGCGTGCTCGGCTTCGTTCCGTGGGAGCGGCGAAACGAGATGAAGCGGCAGTTCAGCCTGCTGATGGGCCAGAAGAATGCGCTCTGGTGGGATCTCCCGGCGCAGGAATCCCTCGAGCTGAATCGCGCGATCTACGGCATCGATCGCGGCCGCTTCAAGCAAGTGGTCGGCGGGCTCGCCGAGCTGCTCGAGGTGCAGGACAAGATGAATGTGATGGTCCGCGAGCTTTCGTTAGGCGAGCGGATGAAGATGGAGCTGATCTCTGCACTGATCCACGAGCCGCGCGTGTTGTTTCTCGACGAACCGACGATCGGCCTCGACGTAGTGAGCCAGCAGCGCGTGCGCGAGTTCCTCCGCATCTACAATCGCGAGCACCGTATTGTGACGATGCTCACGAGCCATTACATGCAGGATATCGAGGAGCTCTGCGACCGCGTGATCGTGATCGACCACGGCAAGATCTTTTTCGACGGGCCATTGAACTCGATCATCGATCGATTCTCGGGGTCCAAAATCCTCAGCCTCACGTTCGAGCAGCCCGCCACGCGCGACTTTTCCGCCTACGGCGAAGTGATCGAGCAGACGCCACTCTCCGTCCAGCTAAAGGTGCCGCGCGGCAAAGTGACAGAGACCTGCCGGCAGGTGCTGGCCGATTGCAAGGTCACTGATATCAACGTGCAGGAGCTGCCAGTTGAAGAAGTCATCCGGCAGTTCTTCGGCGAACGATCGGCAGCGGTCAGCAACGCGGCCGCAGAAGCGGCTGTGAGCGCGACGGCCTAGCGGTATCTCCTCATCAACTCTCGGTCATTCCGAGCGAAGCCGAGGAACCCCGTAGCGGTACGTTTAGGTTGCGCCGCGGGATTCCTCCACTCCGCTTCGCTGCGGTCGGAATGACAGAGCTCGGACGTCTCGTTAGCAGCGGATCAGCGCCTGCTTGAGCTCGTGCACGTAGGCGGCGTTCACCTCGAACGAGGTCACTGGCATTTCGGCCATCTCGACTTCGTCACGATACGGGACGCATTCGACGAATCCCGCTGACATCAGGCTGTTCAGCGTGTCGGTGACGTCTTCCGCTTCCATGCGCGTGTTGTCCTGCAGTTCGGCGCCGAGCATCCCCTCGGCGAATCCGATCGCGCGGACGACCGTTGCTTCCCGCCCAGTGAGCTTGATGGTTCGCATTATAGAAATTACAAGCACCTCGCGTGCCGCTTGCGTTCAGGCTATGCGCCGCAGCTCTCGAGGTTTGGCAGGATGCTCTCGCTCATCGCGGTGGCGAAATCCGGATAGCGAGGTGTCCATCCGAGCGCCTGCAACTTCGCACTGCTGACACGCTTGTTGGTGTTGCCGCGCTTGCGGGGGAGCACAGCGCCGGTCGTCGGTGGCAGCGGCCGATCCAGCCGCGATGCGAGCCAGCCATAGCAGTCGCGCGCACTGAGCGGGTTACCGTCCGCTACGTTGAAAATGCGGAGATAGGAGTTCTGCAGGCGCGGTGCGCGCACGTAGCGACGCACGAGCAAGAGCAGCGCTGCCGCTATATCGTCGCGATGCGCCTGATTCGTGAAGCGGTCGGAGTTTGGATCGAGAACTGCCTTTCCCGAGAAAAACTTGCGGAGCAACGCTGAGCGGCCGGGCCCGTAGATGCCCGCCACACGCGCGACGATACCGCCACGCGCGAGAACCGCGTCTTCGGTTTCGCGGAGCACGCGGCCCGTTTCGCGCACCGGTTCGGCCGCACTCTGCTCCGTGACCCAAGCACCGTCGGTCTGCGCGTAAACACTCGTGCTGCCGGTGAAGAGGAGCAGCGCGTCAGGGAATGCGCCGGCCAGGCTCTGCGCGCCATCGAGGTAGATGCGACGGTAGTCATCTGCGGTGCCGCCATGTGAACTCGCGCAATGAACGACTGCGTCGAACCTGGTCTCGGATGCTTCGGCCGCGCTCGGGCTGAGCAGGTCTACCGCACGGACGGCGTAGGGTTTCCCGCGGAGGCGATCCGCTGATTCAGGCGATGCGGTCCAGCCTTCGACTTCCCAGCCTTCGGCGTGGAACAGATCGGCCGTCGCTTCGCCGACGTAACCGCAGCCGGCGATCAGAATGCGCGGCATGCGGCTCTACTTCGGCGCGGCGGTGAGCTGGATCTCATCGAACGGATTCTCCTGCGTGGCGGTGATCTGACGCAGCCGCACAAGTTCCAGCAAGGCAAGGAATGTGACGACTATCTCAACGCGGGAAGCCATGCGCGCGAACAGCTCGGAGAAACGGAGCGGAACGCCGTCGGACACGCGCTGCAGGATCCATTCGATCTTATCCGAGACGGTGTAGTGCTCGCCGAAGATTTCGCGCAGATCCTCGCGTGCTTCGACGCGTTTGATGACAGCTTGGAAAGCGTTGATGAGCTGGAACACGCCGACTTCGCCAAGCCGGAGCGGCGCGGCGGCGATTGGATCGATGCCGTTCGGCTCGCGCACGAAGATCAGCTCCTGCTCAAGCTGGCGCACCTGAAGCTGCGCGGCTGCTTCCTTGAACTTCTTGTACTCGATGAGCTGGCGGATTAGATCCCAGCGCGGATCATCCTCCTCGACATCTTCCTCGGGCGGCTGCTGGTCGACCGGCAGCAAGCTGCGGCTCTTGAGGTAGATGAGGTTCGCGGCCATGACGACGAACTCGCCCGCGACATCGATGTTCAGCTCTTTAAATGCCTGGAGATACTCAAGGTACTGCTTGGTGATCCGCTCGAGCGAGATGTCGTAGATGTCGAGCTCGTCGCGCTTGATCAGATAGAGCAGCAGGTCGAGCGGACCCTCGAAGATCTCGAGCTTAACCTTGTAGTCTGTCTCCATCGCGCGGGCGGCGAGGTTAGTCGCGCAGACGGTGAAAGTAAACGCGTGCGCTCTGCACGCTGCTACGCGGCTGCGGCGACCTGTTTCCGATGCACCCAGACGCTGTTCACGACGCCGAGCGCGAACATGATCATAAGGACGAAGGAACCCGAGTAGCTGATGAGCGGCAACGGCACACCGGTGATCGGCAGCATCGAGATCGTCATACCGACGTTCTGGAAAATGTGCGTGAAGATCAGCGCCGAGAATCCGACCACGAGCAAGAGCCCGAACTGGTCGCCCGCGCAAAAGGCGACGAAGAGACACGTCAGCAACAGCAGCGCCATCGCCCCCAGCAAAACCGTGCCGCCTAAGAAACCCCACTGCTCGCCGATGGCGGAGAAGATGTAGTCGTTGTGCACCGCCGTCGCCGGGAGGAAGCCGAGCTCGATCTGGGTGTTCGGCGCCTTGAATCCCTTCCCCGCCCAGCCGCCGGAGCCGATGGCGATGAGCGACTGATTGATCGCCCACGCGGAACCCTGCACGTCTACGTCGGGATTGATGAACGCGGTGATGCGCTCTTTCTGATACGGCTTCAGGCCGAGGTTGATGGCGATCGGGATAAAGGCCGCCACGATGAGAATGATGCAGACGAGGTAACGAACTGGGATCCCCGCCACGAAGAGCAGCGCGAGCAACACCGGTCCCCAGATGATGGTCAGCCCGAGGTCAGGCTGCATGAGGATGAGCAGACACGGCGCGCCGACGATCGCGCCGCAGAGGACGAGGCGCAGCATGGGATGCATCTCTTTGAACTGACTCAGGAACAACGCCAGCACCATGATGCCGGCGATGACCGCGAGCTGCGCGGGCTGGAAATTCATTGGCCCCAGATCGAGCCAGCTGCGCGCGCCATAAACCTTCGTGCCGATAAACCGCGTCAGCACGAGGAAGAAAATGCCGGCGAAATACATCGGCAGCGCGCCCCACTTGATCCACCGATAGTCGATCAGGCTCGTCACCATAAAGGCGAGCGTGCCGGCGGCGACCCAGTTCGCCTGCTTGCGCCAGAACTCAGCGGCCATCGTGTCGGTGCGCATGTAAGTCGCGCTGTAGATTGCGATCACGCCAAAGATCGCGAGGGCGACCGTCAGCACGACGAGCAGCCAATTCAGGCCGAGAAGTTTCCGAAGGTAGGGACTCATGTCGGTGGGACGCCCCGGCGCCTGATGGGCGACGAAGCGCTCGGATTATATACGCGATCCGCGCGTTGGTAAATGGCAGGCTCACGGTCGGATCGTCTGCGGCAGCAGGTTGCGATCGTCTGCAGTGGATGCTTGGAAGGGAACCGGCGAATTTGCGCGCCATTGTGTCCCAAGCCGAAGATTAAAAACGTCTAATCTGAGGACGTAACTCATTCTGCAATAAACGTTTGCGTAAAAAAACGAGCGTCTAGCTCGGTTGCCTTGTCCAGTAATCTCTCGCAACCTAAACTATCTCCGTCGGCGTTACTCTGGAGAACCAAGATGCCAAAGAAGACGAAGCGGAAACTGGCCCATCCGAAGCTGCCGATTCAGCGGCACCTGAATCTCCAGCACGAAGGTCGATACTTTGACCTGCGCGCTATTTTCGATCGGCTCAACGAGCGCCACTTCCGTGGCAAACTTCGTGGCTACAGGGTCGTCTGGGGCCGGCGCCGCAAACAACGTCCGAAAGAATACTTCGTGTTCGGCACCATCCAGGAAGAGGATCGCGTGATCCGCATCAATCCCTGGCTCGATCAGCCGTTCGTGCCGCGGTGGTTCATCCAGTACATCATGTACCACGAGATGCTGCATTCGGTGGTGCCTGACGAGATTGGCCCCGATGGCCGTCGCCGAGTGCACACAGAAGAGTTCTATCGGCGCGAGAGGCAGTATCCCGGTTATCGGCGCGCGCGCCGCTGGGAAGAAGAGAATCTCGAGCGGTTTCTGCGCTGAATTGTAGAGGCGCTAGTGTCAAACGCCTGCGCGTTTGCCGCCAGCAGGCCTTTGGCACAAACGCCTCTACACTAGCCGCGATCCCGCTGCAGCGTGCCCGGCCGGTAATCAGACGGTGAGGGTGTCATCGCTACGTTCTTTCTGATTAAGTACCAGAGGGTTGTCGCGAGGAGCAGGGCGATCACTTTCGCGCGCCAATTCTTCAGAATCAGTTTCTTCATCATAAGTCCCTGCCAGCAGCAGTTCGCCGATCCGCTTACGGAATGACTCCGGAGTGAAATTCCGTTCGATGCGGCGGCGATGGCAAAGCGAAATGCTGCCGGTCTCTTCTGACACAATCACCGCGATCGCGTCCGACTCCTCGGTAATCCCGAGCCCGGCGCGGTGACGCAGGCCGAGACTGCGATCGAGCGTCTCGCGCTGGCTGACCGGAAAGATACAGGCGGCAGCGGCAAGTCGGCCGTTTCGCATGATGACACCACCGTCATGCAACGCGCTCTTCGGTTGAAAGAGCGTCAGCATCAGCTCGATGGAGAAATCCGCGTCGAGCATGACACCTGTCTCCTCGTACACGCGTATCGACGTGTCCCGCTCGATCGCGATCAGCGCGCCGAATTGCTTGTTCGCGAGCTGCGTGACGGCTTCCACAATGTCGTGCACCGTCTCGCGCTTTTCGCTCGTCAGGGAGAAGATCGGATGTCCGCCAAGCTCTGCTAATCCGCGGCGCAACTCCGGTTGAAAGATGACCACAAGGGCGACGGCGAGAAAGACGGAGAAGCTTCGGATAATCCAGCCGATGACCGTCAAATTCAGCAGCTGCGAGATCAGAGTCAGCGTGAGGAAAACGATCGCGAGGCCCGTCAGCACCTTCGCGCCGCGCGTGCCTTTGAAATACAGGTAGCCGTAGTAGATCCCGACGCTTAGGAGGATGATCTCGATCAGCCCACGCCAGCCATCGAGCCACGCCTGAATCGTCTCCTGGATCATTCGGCCCTCCCCAGCAGAGCTTCGGTTGTGCGGAGCGCCGCCACGTTCGGCTTCACATCATGCACGCGCAGCACATCCGCGCCACGCTCACGTAGCAGCGCCGTCATCGCGATGGTTGGCGCGATGCGGTCTGAAATTTCGGAGGAGCCAATCACTTTAGCGAGGAAAGATTTCCGCGAGACACCGACGACCAGTGGCCGATCGTCGATCCGCAGCCGAGGGAGATTGCGAAGCAATTCGAGATTGTGCTCGAGCGTCTTTCCGAACCCGATTCCCGGGTCGAACGCAATTGCCATCGGATCAATGCCGCACTCTAGGGCGAGGGTATATTGTTGTCGAAAAAATTCCCCCACTTCCGCAACGACATCGTCGTAGTGCGGCGCTTTTTGCATCGTCCGCGGCGTGCCTTGCATGTGCATGATGATGAAGGCGGCTTTGCCTTGCGCGGCGAGAGGCATCATGGCGGCGTCACTGCGGCCGCCGGAGATGTCGTTGATGATCGCCGCGCCGGCCTCCAATGCTGCGCGTGCGACGCTCGCCTTCGCTGTGTCGATGGAAATCAGGATGTCGCTGCCGGCGCGCACTCGCTCGAGCACGGGAATCACACGGCGGAGTTCCTCATCTTCCGGAACCGACTCCGACCCTGGGCGAGTGGATTCACCACCGATGTCGATGATCGCTGCCCCATCCGCGGCCATCTCCAGGCCGTGCGCGATCGCCTTCTCGCGATCGAAGAACTCTCCGCCATCCGAGAACGAATCCGGCGTCACATTCAGCACGCCCATGATCTGTGCGCCTTGCGAGAACTCGATCGTCTTCTCGGCGATCTTCCATCGGGCGGCGCGCATGAGCTTTCAGAGTATCACGCGATGCCGGTTATTCGACCGGATCGCGCGCGCGAAGTTTGCGCTCGTGCGCGAAGACCTCCGCGACGAAACTCTCGACCTCCCTGTGAATGAGAAAACCGACCAACTAAAGAAAGAAATCCTGCGTCTGCTTTCCGCGCCAAAGTACCGCCCGCTCGACAAAGTGGAGCTCGGTAAAGCGCTTGGCCGAAAGAGTGGCGTGCGCCTGGATCTAAACCAGACGCTCAAGGAGCTGGAGCGCGAGGGCGAGATCGCGCGCATCCGAAAGAACCGCTACGTGCTCCCGTCGGAGGCTGACCTCGTCACCGGATTACTGCATGTGCACCAGGCGGGTTATGCATTTTTAACCCGCGATAAAGGCGGCGAGCAGGATCTCTTCATCTCCGCGGAAAACACCGGGACGGCGATGCACGGCGACCGTGTCGTCGCTCGCATCACCCGCGATGAGCGCTATGCGAATGCGAAGGGCGGCGGCGCGCGACCGGAGGGGCGCATCATCCGCATTCTCGAGCGAGCCCACGACACCATTGTCGGCACGCTCCAGCAGTCGCGGCACTTCTTCTACGTCGTGCCCGATGATCCGCGCATGGTGCACAACGTGTATGTGCAGGTGCCACCGCGCGAGCCAATGCCAAAGGCGCCGACGCGCGGCGACAAAGTAGTCGTTAGGCTGGAGACCTGGGAATCGCGGCACGTCAATCCCGAGGGCGAGATCGTCGAGGTCCTCGGAGCGAGCACCGCGCCCGGTGTCGACATGCTTTCGGTCATCCGGAAGTTCCATCTCCCGCTCGAGTTCCCGCGCGCCGTCGTCGCAGAAGCGGAGCAAATCCCAGAAGTCGTCGCTCCGGCGATGTGGGAAGGCCGCGAAGATCTGCGCGAGCAATTCATCTTTACCATCGATCCGGACGACGCCCGCGACTTCGACGACGCGATCAACGTCGAGCGGCTCGACGGCGGCGGCTGGCGCCTCGGTGTGCACATCGCCGATGTCGCTGCCTACGTGGTTCCCGGCAGCGAGCTCGACAAAGAAGCAGTCAAACGCGGCAACAGTGTTTATCTGCCCGATCGCGTGATTCCGATGCTGCCCGAGCGACTCAGCAACGGCGTTTGCAGTCTCAAGCCGGACGTTGAGCGGCTGACCCATTCGGCCTTCATCCAGTTCAGCAAAGACGGCAAGGTGCGGAACTACCGCTTCGCGCGCACAGTGATCCGCAGCGCAAAACGGCTCACGTATCGCGAGGCGTATGCGATCCTGCAGAAACCCGCGAATGATCAGCTGAGCGAACGTTTGCTCACCGCATGGGAGCTTGCGTCCTTGCTGCGGCGCCGCCGGTTCCAGGAAGGCTCGCTCGATCTCGATTTCCCCGAAGTGAAAGTGCGCCTCGATGACCAGGGCAAGCCGATCGCGCTCGAGCGGATCGAGAACGACGAATCGCATCAGCTGATCGAGGAGTTCATGCTCGCTGCAAATGAAGCCGTCGCGCACGAGCTGAAGAACCGGCTGATTCCAGCGGTCTACCGCGTGCACGAGAAGCCGGATCCCGAGAAGCTGAGCGAATACCGAGAGCTCGTGCGCAGCTACGACTACAAGGCGGGCGACCTCACCGAGCGGACGGAACTCCAGCGTCTGCTTGCCTCATTGCGCGGCAAACCCGAGGAGCAGGCGCTGAAGATCGGCCTGCTGAAGAGCCTGAAGCGCGCTCGGTATACGACACAGCCGCTCGGCCACTACGGCCTGGCGAAGAACAACTACACGCACTTCACCAGCCCGATCCGGCGCTACGCGGATCTCGTGGTGCATCGCGCGCTCGCGGAGCGCGACCAGGCACGGCGCAGCCGCGGGGACGTGGGGCAGCTTTCCTCAGTCGCAGAACACATCTCCGCCACCGAGCGCGTCGCGGCGGAAGCTGAGATCGAGTCGGTGAAGATGAAGAAGCTCGAGTTCTTCCAGCGCCAGCTCGACGCAAAGGATCCGCAGATCTTCCGCGCATCCGTGCTCGACGTGAAGAACTTCGGCCTGGTGGTGGAATTGCCGGACGTGCTGCTAACCGGGTTGATCCACGTCTCCTCGCTGACGGACGACTTTTACGCCTTCAACGCTCCGCAACGGAAGCTGATCGGCCGCCAGTCGCGCCGACGCTTTTCGGTCGGCGATGAGCTGCGCGTGTCCGTCGCGCGGGTGGATGTGTTTAAGCGCCAGGTTGACTTCGCCATCGCGGAGGAGGAGCGGCCGGAGAAGCCTGGTAGCCGGCGGCGTGAGCGCGGAAAAAGGCAGTGATGCTCATCGCGCGCGCGTGTCATCCTGAGTCGCGTAGAGGAGGCCGGACGTGCGCACAGGCGGGCTTTTGCGCTGATCGCCACACGTCCATCACCGCGGCGCATTTTGTCGGTCGCTCTATGATCTTTGTGACGGCGTGAGGTCCTTCGCCGTCTCCGCGGCTCAGGATGACCGCGCGATGGGGATCGCAATGTCGGCGTGCGACGTCAATTGTCTCAATCTGCCGTGTCGAACATTCTCCCCCTAAGCAGGTTGGGGGTTTAGCAGGCAAAAATAAATCTTCCAATCGGGATCAGCAATCCGGTAGATTCGTTGGCTCCACCCCCATGGATAACATCATCGAGGCGAAACAGCTCCAGATCGAGCGCAAGCACTTCCACGTCGAGCTGCGCGAGAACGATCGCGGGAAGTTTCTGCGCATCACCGAGGAAGCTCACGGCCGGCGGAACACGATCATCGTCCCGAGCACAGGCGTCGATGAGTTTACCGCCGCGATCGGGCAGGTGCTCGCACCCGCTGCCGAGCACGCTTCCGCGTAGCGCACGCACCCAGAGCTTTTGTACGCTCAACGCGGGCCCCCGCGTTGACACTTCGGCCAGCCGCCGAGTAGCTTTTGCGCGTTCGTCGGCCGTTCGGCCGACACCGAGCTTTTATGCCCCCCAAGAAACCTTCTTCTTCCAAAGCACCGTCGACCCGCCGCGCGGCTTCCAGTTCCAGCTCAAACGGAACGAAGCCCGCGCGCTCCGCCAAGACGCCGAAATACGTCTACACGTGGGGCAACAACAAGGCCGATGGCGACGGCTCGATGAAGGCGCTCCTCGGCGGCAAGGGCGCGAACCTGGCCGAGATGACGCGCATCGGATTGCCGGTGCCTCCCGGGTTCACGATCACGACCGAAGTCTGCACCTACTACTACGCGCACAAGAAGCAGTATCCCCCCACGCTCCAGGCCGAGATGGAGAAAGGTCTCGCGAACATGGAGCGGATCATGGGCACGAAGTTCGGCGACACGACGAAGATGCCGCTGCTCGTCGCGGTGCGGTCGGGCGCGCGCGATTCCATGCCCGGGATGATGGACACGATCCTGAATCTCGGACTTAACGACCAGACCGTGCTCGCGCTCGAGAAAGCGACAGGCAACCCGCGCTTCGCCTGGGACTGCTACCGCCGCTTCATCCAGATGTACGGCGACGTCGTCATGGGTGTGCAGAAACGCGAAGGCGAAGACCACGACCCATTCGAATCGCTGATCGAGCACTACAAACAAGAGGTGCATGAAGAGGACATCGACGACGCGCATCTCACCGTCGACGACTACAAGGAGCTCGTATCGCGTTTCAAGAAGCTGGTGAAGGAACGCACGGGGAAGAGCTTCCCGAACGATCCATGGGACCAACTGCGCGGCGCGTCCGGCGCGGTCTTCGGGTCGTGGATGAACGACCGCGCGATCGTCTATCGGCGGAAATACAACATCCCGCAGGAATGGGGCACGGCGGTGAACGTGCAGGCGATGGTCTACGGCAACACCGGCGAGAACTCCGGATCGGGCGTCGCGTTCACGCGCAATCCGGCGAATGGCGTGAACGAGTTCTACGGCGAATTCCTCATCAACGCGCAGGGCGAAGACGTCGTCGCCGGCGTGCGGACACCGCAGCCCGTGCTCGAGCTAAAGAAGCTGATGCCTGAGGCGTACGCCGAGCTGCTGAAAGTGCGGCAGCGCCTCGAACAACACTTCAAAGACGTGCAGGACGTCGAGTTCACCATCCAGGATCGGAAGCTGTTCATGCTCCAGACGCGCAACGGCAAACGCACCGCGGCCGCTGCCCTCAAGTTCTCCATGGACATGTTCAAGGAGAAGCTCATCGATTGGAAGACGGCAGTGATGCGCAATCCTGCCGATCAGCTCGATCAGCTACTCGCGCCGATCTTCGATGCGGCCGAAGTGAAGAAGGCGACTTGTATCGCGACTGGCCTTCCCGCAGGTCCAGGCGCGGCATCGGGCAAGATTTACCTGAACGCCGATCGCGCTGCGGCTGCCGCGGAGAAGGGCGAGAAAGTGTTGCTCGTCCGCAACGAAACCAGCCCGGAAGATTTGCGCGGGATGATCGCAGCGGAAGGGATTCTCACCGCGAAAGGCGGCGTCTCATCGCACGCCGCGCTCGTGGCGCGGCAGATGGGAAAGGTTTGCATCTGCGGCGCGTCCGCGTTGCAGATCGATTACGGGAAGAAGACCGTCAGCGTCGCGGGCCAGACCTTCAAGGAAGGCGACTTCCTCTCAATCGACGGCACCGCCGGCACTGTGTACGCGGGACAGCTTGCGACCGCGCCGAGCGAGATCATTACCGGCACGTTGCACGGCGATAAGGCCGCGCAAAAGACGGAGAAGTTTAAAGCGTTCAACCAGCTGATGAAGTGGTGCTCGGACGCTGCGCGGCTCGAAGTCCGCTGCAACGCCGACAACCCGGAGCAGACCGAGAATGCCCTCGCGTTTGGTGCGGTTGGCATCGGCCTCACGCGCACAGAGCACATGTTCTTCGAGGGCAACCGCATCGACTCGATGCGCGAGATGATCCTCGCGAACAATCTCGAAGATCGAAAGAAAGCGCTGGCCAAGCTCCTGCCGTATCAGCGCGAAGATTTCACCGGCATCTTCAAGGCGTTGCGAGGCTTCCCCGCCACCATCCGCTTCCTCGATCCGCCGCTGCACGAATTCCTGCCGCACACGAAGGAGCAGCAGATGGATCTCGCGAAGACGCTCGGCATCAAAGTCGAGTTCATCCAGCAGCGCGTCGCGCAGCTGCATGAGTTCAATCCGATGCTCGGTCACCGTGGTTGCCGATTGGGCATCGCCTATCCTGAGATCACCGAGATGCAGGCGCGCGCTGTCTTTGAGGCGGCGGCTGATGTCGCCAAAAAGAAGATCAAGGTGAAGCCGGAGATCATGATCCCGCTTGCCGGCTTCAAGAAGGAGTTCGACCTCCAGGCCGAAATCGTGCACCGCGTCGCACGCGAAGTCATGAGCGCGAAGAAGGTCAAGATCGACTACCTCGTCGGCACCATGATCGAAGTCCCACGCGGTGCCTTAACCGCAGACGAGATCGCGCAGAGCGCTGAGTTCTTCAGCTTCGGCACCAACGATCTCACCCAGATGGCGCTCGGCATCAGCCGCGACGACATGGGCAACTTCCTCATGCCGTACGTGGAGAACGAGATCTTCAAGAAGAACCCATTCGCCACGCTCGATCAGGTTGGCGTCGGACAGCTGATGAAGATCGCGGTCGACAAAGGCCGCAGTAGCCGGCCGAACATCAAGCTCGGCATTTGCGGCGAGCACGGCGGCGACCCCGACAGTGTGAAATTCTGCCACAAGCTCGGGCTTGGATACGTGAGTTGCAGTCCGTTCCGCGTGCCGATCGCGCGGTTGGCTGCAGCGCAGGCCGCCATCGCGGAGAAGGCTTAGAACCTCCAACGCTCTCGCCGCGGTCATCCTGAGCCGCGTAGACGGCGAAGGACCTCGCGCCGGCTGGTAAACATTTCGCACTGCGACGAGCTGCTAATCGGCGCCGTGGGTGATTGCTGCCGTGGCGGCGGGCATCGCGTTCCGTGAAGGCGTGAGGTCCTTCGCCGTCTACGCGGCTCAGGATGACCACGCGTTATGCGCGCGGTGACTTTCAGCAGTGGCCGCGTAACGCGCTACGATTTCGAACCGTCGAACTTCTGCCGCGCTGCCCAAGCGCGCTCCCAGTTTTCCTTGGCCGCCCATGCTTCGGCTTCGAGGAAATGAAAATACGGCGGACAGCCAGCTTGTTCCGTAAAACGCCGCAACGTCAGCAGTGCATTATCCACATCGCCGCCGCGCATCTGCTCGGAGTAGAGGCTGAACCCAACACCGTAGTTGTTCGGCTCCGAATACATCTGCTTCTGCAACTGCTCGACCGACAAACCGCGGCTCGGCTCTGGGAGCCGCGGCGCGGCGGTAAACTGCTTCGCGAGCTCATAGGCGGCTCGGAAGCCGCCGCGCTCAGCGTGATACTTCGCCACGCCTCGCCACGATTCCGCCAGCAGTTGCGGGTTGCTCTCGCTTAACGCCACCAAGCGCGCCAGATCGCCCTTCTCGGTCCACAACCTGAAGACCTGCTGCCGCTGCTGCGGCGTCATCGTTTGCAGCGACGGATCGTGCTCCAGGAAGCGCTCGATCGCAGAGGCAAAATCATCGCGACGCGCCCGCTCCAGGTAAATCAGCACGAGGTCAGGCTGCGTGCCGCCGAACTGCTCGAGCATGCGATTCACGCGCGGGTTGAGTTGTGAGGCCGCGGACAGCATGCGGCTGTAGAGCGCCGGCCGTTCCTCGCGCGCGCGTCGCAGTGCTTCTCGCCACGCGGTCATCGCGAGCATCGGGTGTGTCGTAATCCAAGCGAGGCCTTCCTGATATGGGACCTCGAAGGAGTTCGGCTCGAGGAAACGTGCGCGGCGAAAATCTTCCAGCGCCTCGCGATTGCGCTTCGCTCCCGCTGCGCCGAGCCCTCGAAGGAAATAGAGCTGCCAATCGAGAGGCGCCGACTCCAGCCCACGGTTCGCCTCCGCGATCGTCTCGCTGGCGTTGCGGCCCACGTTCGCGGCAGTGGCGCGACGCTTCGCCAGGTCGGCGGCGATTCCGCCGGGGAGCGGCGCCTCGCGGTACGCGGCCGTCACCCAGGTGAGTCCAGTCGCGAGCAACAGAACGCCGAGCACGCGGAAGCTATTCGTCAGGATCGCGCTCGCGTTCAGCGGCAGCGGCCGACGGATCGCCAGCCCGAGAAGGAGGACTCCAGCCAGAGCGGAGCCGACGCGATGCCCTGCGACGTCCACAATGCCGTGCAGCGCGAACAAGAGCGCCCCGATGAGCGCGGCGATGCGAAACCGCTGGTTAGAACCTTCGTCGAGCGGAAAGACGCGGCGCAAGACGAGCCCACCGCCGAGCAGAACCAGAACCACACCGAGCCAGCCGATCTCAGCGGCCAGCCAGAGCCAGTCGCTCTCCGGATGCAACGCTCGCGATTGCGCGAGTGAGGCATCGCGGAAGATCGCGAACACCGGCTCGAAGTTGCCGAGCCCAATCCCGCACCACGGCGACGTCGCGATCAGCTGAAAAGCATCGCGAAAGATCAACCAGCGGAAGTCGCGCGACACGCCTGTCCCGTCCGCGCTGCGAAGGTTGAACCGCTCGAGCGTTTCGCCTCCGAACACGAGCAGGATCGTGAGCATCACGAGCAGGGCCGACGCGCCGATTGCGATGCGTGCGGTGGACCCGCTGCGCAACGCGAAGGCGCCGAGCCAGAGCCCGCTGCCGAGCAGAAGAATGGCGATACCTGCGCGCGAGAAGTTCAGCACGATCGCGGCGGTGATCACCGCAAGGCTGACCAGCCACAGGATCCACCGTTTGCGGCCCTGGCGAAGATCATCCTGGCCGCAGGCCAGAATCACGACAGCGGTTATGCCGAGGAGGTTCGCGGTTTGGTTGCGATTCGGGAACGGCCCAAAGCCGCGCTGGTTATGCCAAAATGGGAGCGCGGTCTTCGCGAAATACAACGCGACGGCCAGCCCTGCCAGTAACGCCACGCCGCCCGCGAAGATCCGCAACTGGCGGCGTGCTGCGCGCGCGTCGAGGTCTTGCGTAGCCGTGTAGTAGAACCAGCACAGCCCCGCGACCATGCTGAGCAGGCACGAAAGCGTGATCCAAGGCTGGGGCGAAAGCGTCGACGGGAGCGTGATGCCGAAGTCATTCGCCAGCGCCTGCCGCCAAGCCGGCTGCAGGAACCAGCCGGCGGGCAAAAATCCGACAGCCGCGCACGCGACCAGCGCGACGACGATTCCATTCACCACCGCCCCGAGCGAAAAGCGCGGCGGATTCGCTACCAGCAAAAGACCGAGCAGCGCGACCACGATTCCTTCCGCCCACTTTTGTGTCGCCCCGCCGAGAAAGCAGGCCACCACCGGTAGGAGCGCCGTCGCCGGGTCTGTCCAGGATGCTCCGCGGCTCGGAGTTTTGCGAGTGCGCCGGGAGGGGCGTTGTGCCACTTCTTCCATCAGGCAATCGGGCGGCTCATTGGTATAGCATTAGCTACCTACGGAGGCGGCGCGGAGAGCGGCGAGAGGCATCATGTACCGACTGGTTGTAGCACGAGTTGAAGGCGGCGTTCCATCGCGTACTCTCTCCGCTGCCATCGAGGCATAACCATGGTTACGCAACGCACGGAAGGCCTCTACCGCCTTTTCCTGCTCTGCCAGATTCTCATCGTCGCGGCGCTGTTCTGGTTCGGCGTCTGGATCATGGTCACCTTCTACTCGCAAGGGGCGGAGCTGACCTGGCGACGCTACACAGTTTATTGCGTGCTGCTCATCCTCGGGATGACGATCGAGTCGCTCAGCCGCGACGGCTCGAAAAACTACTTCCTCCAAAACGAGCTCCTTCGACAACACCGGCTGAGCCTGCGGCAAACCCTGGCGAGCACCGGCGCGCTCGTCGTCTATCTCGTCGCGACGCAGGACACGTTTATTTCGCGTCTCTTCTTCTTCAACTTCGTGCCGTGGCTGTATGTGGCGCTCCTCTTCTCGCACCACTATCTGCCGTCGTTCCTCGCTCGGGGCATCTTTAAACACGAGCGCGCGGACAAGACGTTGCTGATCGGTTCCTCGGATAAAGCGAAGCAGCTACGCAGCTGGCTGCGGCGAAAAGCGGAGATCGGCTTACGCACGGTCGGATTGCTCTCCGACGAGTCGATCGAGAAAACTGAGGACGGCATCCCGGTGCTTGGGACGTCCGATGACATCGATCGCGTCGTTCGTGAACAGGGGATCACGCAGGTGATTCTGCTGGAGTTCCCGCTCTTCACGGAGGTGAACCGCAATCTGATCCGCTCCTGCGACCAGCTCGGCGTGCGACTGCTGATCGTCAGCGACCTCGAGGAGAAGTTGCGCCACCCCGTGACCCACTTCGAAGACGACGGCTTCCGTTTCATCGGGCTCCGCGAGGAGCCACTCGAGAATCCGCTCAACCGCTGTTTCAAGCGCGCCATCGACATGGCCATTGCGCTGCCGGTAATGCTCGGCGTGTTCCCGATGCTGTGCATCGTTGTGTGGCTCGCGCAGCGCTTCCAATCACCAGGTCCATTGTTCCATGTGCAGACGCGCGCCGGCATGCAGAACCGGCAGTTCAAGATTCTGAAGTTCCGCACCATGCACCCGCACAACAGCGACGTGGCGCGGCAGGCCCAGGAGGGTGACAGCCGCATTTACGGGCTGGGGCGGTGGTTCCGAAAACTGAGCATCGATGAGGTGCCGCAATTCTGGAACGTGCTGAAAGGCGATATGAGCATCGTTGGTCCCCGCCCCCATCTGATCGAGCACAACAACCAGTTTTCGCAGCTGATGGCCAACTACCATGTGCGCGCGTTCGTGAAGCCGGGCATCACCGGCCTCGCGCAGGTGCGCGGCTACCGGGGCGAAGCGCGCAATCACTCCGACATCAAGAACCGGGTCGAGTGCGACATCGAGTATCTCGAAAACTGGAACCTCTCGCTCGAGTGCGGGATTATCCTGCGCACCTGCGCGCAGATCGTCGTCCCGCCGCGGACGGCCTACTAAAGCTGGGACGTAAGACTCCTCGGCTCATCAAGCACTGTCATTCCGACCGAAGCGAAGCGCAGTGGAGGAATCCCGTGGTGTCACGACTCGTACCGCCACGGGATTCCTCGACTGCGCTCGGAATGACGCGCTTTTCTACCGAAATGCTTTCCGGCCTTCGCTCGAAGACTCGATCGCGAGCCGCACGAGCTCGCGCTCGAAGTTCTCCATCACCGCGCTCTTTTCCCACTGCTGCACGTATTGCTGACCCGCGGCTGAATACTGCGCGAGACGCTGCGGATCGGCAGCGAGCGAGTCGAGGACACGCGCCAGCTCGGCTGGTTGACCCGGCGGTAAGGTGAGCCCGTATTGCCCTTCGCCAACTGATCGCGCGAGCTCGCTCTCCGGGTCAGCCACGATGATAACCGGCTTCCCCTGCGCGAGCAGTCCAAGAAGCTTGCTGGGGAAGAATGAATTCCCCGCACCAGCTTGCTGCGTGATGAAGCAGACATCCACGTCGGTAAGCAGGGAGCGGTAATCTTCGCCTTCCTGCAACGGCAGCATCGTCACATTCGGCAGCCCAAGCTCGCGCACCCGGGCCTGGAGCACATCGCGTTGCGCGCCCGCACCGCAGATAACGAGGCGGATGCGTTTGTCGGTGACAAGCCGCGCCGCTTCGATGAGCACATCGAGTCCCTGCTTCACTCCGAGATTGCCCGCGTAGACCGCGATGAACTCGTCGGCACCGAAGCCGTTGCGCGCTCGGAACAATCCACGTGGAGGCGGCGCCGGCGCATCACGCAACGCGATCGCGTTCGGGAAGTAAACGAGCTTCTCTTCCGGCACGCCCTTCGAGCGGAACACATCGAGCATGCCGCGCGTGATGCTCGAAACTCGCGTCGCCTTTGCGTAAGCAAACGCCTCCAGCCAGAGCAGCGCCCGCGTGAACCAGCCCTGCTTCAGCATGCCCAGCTTCAGGGCCGCATCGGGCTGTAAGTCCTGCACGTGGAATACGAACGGCGCGCGCTTCAGCAAGCTCATCGCCCAGGCAGCCGCGCCGAGCGCCAAAGGCGGCGAGACGACCACCAGCACATCAGGCCTCGGCAGCACGAGCATGCGCAAGAAGGACGTTGTGATGAAGGAGGCTTCGTGGATGATCCGCTTCACTGCCGACACACGTCCCGGCACGAAATGCCAGCAGCGATGCACGGGCACGCCGTTGACGATGTCGGTCCGGTAAAGCTTGCCCTCGTCTTCCGGCAGTTTCCGCCACGTCGGGTAGTACGAGAACGTCGTCACCATCTCGACATCGTGCCCGCGGGTGTGCAGAAATTCACAGAGCGCGACGCTATGCGGCGCGATGCCGGTAAACTCCGGCGCGTAGTTGATCCCCCAGACGATGACGCGCATCTAGGCTCCCTTTTCCGCCGAGCTCTTCTTCATCAGCTCGTAGGTCTTCGCGACGGAGAGAAACTCGTACACCCCGTGCAGGCGCGCGAAGTAGTAGCCTTCACGGCCATCGAGGAAGCCTTTCTGCCACACATAGACATAGAGGAAGCGTAGCAGCCCTCGAAACGGCAGCCGATGCGACAGCAACTTCAGCTGACGCCGGCGGCCGACACGCTCGTGCGTCAGCTGACCAGACGTCTGAGCGAGGTGGCGATCGGTCGCCACCCGCGCCTCCCAGTTCGAGTAGCGGTTATGCTTCTCGATGAAAACGTCGACCGATGGAAAGGCGTAGTGATCCATCTCGCAACGCAGCCGCGCCGTCGGGCCTTGCACCACCACGTGCTCGTGGACCTCGTTATCGCCGCTCGCAGTCGCCGCATCGGTCAGCTTCTCGTGTCGGCCTAACGAATGTCGGAAGAGACGGAGATTCCAATTCGGATAGTAGGCATGTCGCAGCCAGCGCCCGATGAACATGAAGCGCCGGTTGATCCAGTACCCGGCAATATCTCCAGCGTTCGCGATCGCGGAGCGCAGTTCGTCCTCCGCTTCCGGCGGCAGAACCTCATCCGCATCGAGGATGAAGACCCACTCGTTACGGAACGGCAGATTCTCGAGAGCCCAGTTCTTCTTCTTCGGCCAGGTGCCATTGAACTGAAACTGCACCACCTGCGCGCCGGCCTGTTGCGCGATCTCGATCGAGCCGTCGGTGCTTTGGGAGTCGACAACGAAGATCTCCTCGGCCCACGTAATGGAAGCGAGACAACGCGGCAGATTGCCGGCTTCGTTCTTGATCGGAACGATGATCGAAACGGGGACGCGCTGGTTCATCGTGGTCGCAAAACTCGACAGGGATTTCCGGCGGCGAAAACATCAGCAGGCACATCTTTCGTCGCGACGGAGCATGCGCCGATCACGCTGCGCGCGCCGATTGTCACGCCGGGCATCACGAAGGTGCGCGCTCCAAGAAACGCGTCTTCGCCGATCGTGATCTTGGCCGTGGTCAGTGGAATGCTTGGCTTGGTGAAATCATGGCTGCCGGTGCTGAGATACGATTCCTGCGCAACCGTCGCGCGCGCTCCGATTTCAACCGGCCCAAGTGTGTAGGCGTTCGCACGGTCACCGAGGCAGGCGCGATCATGCAGCGTCAGGTTCCACGGAATCGCGATCCGTGCGCGCTGATGGACGAACGGCAGGCCGTGGATCTTCGCTCCGAAAGTGCGGAGCCAGAACAAGCGCCATCGGTTTGCCGGCTTCGGCGTCCAGACACAGAACAGCGTCCAGCAGAAGCCCCACAACAGCATCAGCACGCGCTGGCGCGGCTGCCACGGCGAGGCGAAGGCGCCTTCTTGCGCCGGATCGACGGCTTCTAGCGGGAGGGGCATGTGGTGGTGAGCGCGATTGTGCTATCTACGTCGCAGAGGCGGCGAGCAAAGTCTCGAAATCGGCAAGATACTGCTTGGCCACCGGTTCAAACCCGAATTCCGCTGCCTTGCTTTGCGCTGCGTTGCCGACATCGCGCAGCTGCTCGGCGGGCTGCTGGAGCAAGTTCGACAGCTGGGCTGTAAGCTGCGCGGTCGGATCCGAAGCGCGGTGGTCAAATCGAAAGCCATTAGCGCCATTCTCGATGTAGTCGTCGAAGCAGGAGAGATGCGAGACGACCGGCACGCAGCCATGCCCCATCGCTTCCATCGGAGCAACGGGCAGCGCTTCGCCTGTTTCGGCGACAGACGGATAGACAAAAATCGGCGCCCGATCGTAATGGTGGGCTAGCTCAGCGTTATCGAAAACAGGGCCGATCCATTCCACGTCGGCTGAGGTTTCGGCAGCGATCTGCTGCAGCTGCGCGAGAAAGGTGGGGCCGCCGCCACCGTGCTCCACGGCCGAAGGTCCAACAATGCGCAGGCGCCAGCCGGTCCTCACTGCGGAAGGCACTTGTGCAAACGCGCGCACCAGTAACTCCAATCCTTTTTCCGGATGCACTCTCCCGACGAAAAGAATCACGCGCTCACGAGCCGCGCCGCGACCCTCGACGATCTTGAACGGCAGCGCGTTCGGGATCACCCGCACCTTGTTCTTCAATGGCGGAACTTCAGCGACGATCGCGTCCGCGATCGCACCGGACACGGCGAGCAAACGCGCGGCGTGCGCGTAAAACCGCATCTGCCCTTTCGGACCGCGCTGCACATGAATGTAGAGCAATCCGTGCCGTCGATTTCGGCTGAGGATCGGCAGCCAGAATGTGTTCGTGACCAGGATATCGGCGGGCGGCAGGAGCAGCCGCACGCGGATGGAATAAAGGAGATCGAGCAGCTTCAGCCACAAGCCCGAGCGCGGTTGCGCGAAACCGGAGACGCGGAGATGGCGGACGTTCTCTATCGTCTCGCTGGCCGGCAACTGCGGATGCGCGCGGGAAATGTGCACCACTTCGTGTCCCTGCCGCGCGAACTCCTGGCCGAGCGCAAACCAGACCTTCTCGACCGCGCCTCCCATCAGAGTAGGCACCGGGAAGAATGCTCCCGTGACGATTGTGATCTTCATGTGCTTGCCGGCCGCTCCGCCAGCAGCGCCACCAGGGAAGCGACTGCCGTTCCAATCTCGAACCGCTTGTCGAAACAACGCCGGGCGTCTGCGCGCATTCGTTCGCGCTCTGCGGCACTCGTGCTGATCCACCGCTGTAGCAAACGCGTGGTGCCTCCAAGATCATCGTCGCCCACCATCCCGGCCCCGTCTGCCTCCACTTCGCGCCAGATGTTCACGCGATTCGATATCAACACCGGCAGACCAGCCGCAAGCGCTTCCACCACCGCCAGGCCGAAGTTTTCCTGGTGAGATGGAAGCACGAAAGCGTCGGCCGCTGCAAAGGCGGATTGCTTCAACTCCCCTTCCAGCATCCCCGTGAAAATCACCGGCACTCTGAGCTTCAGCGCCTCCGCGCGGCCGCGAAGCTTATCCGCCCAGCCGACTTGATCCGGCCCCGCTAGCACTAACGAGACGCCCGCGCCCTCCGACGGCATTTGCCCGAGCGCCTCGATCAAAAGGTCGCAGCCTTTCTTCGGGTGCAAACGCCCGAGGAACAACAGCACCCGGGTGTCACGCGCGGCCGGAAACTTTGAGAGAAACAATTCGGCCGTCGTAGTGTGGAGCGGCTTCTCGGCCCCGAGCGGCGAGACACGCTCTCGCGCGCGGTACAGCCAGAACGACGAGCGCGCGAGGAGCCGTTCTTCCTCGGAGGTGAAGATAACAGCGGCCGCATCGCGCAGGACGCGGTAATCCGCCCACGGCCAGTAGAGCCACTTCTTGGCGTGCTTCAGCGGGAACGTTCGCTTGAACCACGGGTCGAGCATGCCGTGGGGAAATACGTAGTACGGCACCGAGCTGCCGGCAAAAGCGCGCCAGGCGGCGAAGCCTTGGTATTGCCACAGGCCGTTCACGATCACGCAATCGAACCGACTTCCATGCTGCCGCAGCCACGGAAGCAGCGCACCGGAGAATCGGTAGCTCGTGCGGCCTTCGCCGAGGGCGTGAACGCGCAGCTCGCTTCGCCTTAACCAAGGCGCCTTCGGATCGTCGAGAGCGACGACTTCCACTTCGTGTCCACCATTCGCGAGCGCCCTGCTCAGCGATAGCACCGCGGTCGCAACGCCGCCGGTGCTCGGATCGAGGGTTTGCACCATCTGCAGGATCTTCATCGGAACCGTGCTGCTGCTGCGCCGGCCCGCGCCACTTCTAGCAGGTCATCCTGGGCCGCGCAGGCGGCGAAGTGCCTGACGCTGTTACCCTCGATTGCATTTCGGCAACGGCAGCGACCGATCACCTTGCGCGAGCTCCTTCGGCGCGCTCCGCCAGCCTCAGGATGACCGCATTGATGCGTCACCCGGTTCAAAAAACAAACCCCGTTGTGCGGTTGAAGTAGGCGTAGTCAGGCGGCAGCTCCTGCAACTCTCGCGCGGGCACCCCGCCGTAGAGGCGATGTGTTTGCGTGAAGCTTTTGTTCAGGAGCGACTTCGCTCCGAGCACGCAAAAGTCGGGTAACACGCTGCCGCCAAGCAGCACGGAATTCGTCCCCACGAAGCAGTAGTCGCCGATGCGAATGGGCGCTGAGGCCTGCCGGTTTTGTTCGATGTCGATGCTGTGCGTGAGCATCTGCGACTGGAAGCCGGCAAAGGTGGTGAACTTGCCGATCGTGATGCTGTTCGTGCAGTCGATCAGGTGCCGGTGCGTGATGGCGGAGTGCGGGCCGACGATCAACTCGGGACGGCGATCGGTTTCGCTGGCGAAGTGGCGTGATGGCCCGAGCGGGAATCCGGTGATCCAGTTGCCGCGGCCGATGACCGCGTGCTCGTGCAGATGGAGCAGCGCGATGTTCTTGCAGAGCGTGAGATCGCCGATGCTGCTGTTTGCCTCCATCACGAGACGCTCGGGAAAGACCCACGAGAGGCCGATGCGGCTGGTCGGGTGCAGCGTGTAGCCGAACTGCTTTTCGAGGAACGTTCGCCGCATGCTCCACGGAAGCAGCAGGCTGAGCAGCATCAGGAGCTTCTTCACAGCTTGGGCGTGAGTCTGCGGTAGATTGCGACGTACTCGGCCACCATTCGCTCGGTCGAAAATCGCGCGGCGTTGCGCAAACTCTCGTCGCTCCAGCGCTCGTGCTCCGCTTCGTCGCCTAGTCTGAGAATGTCGGCTGCGAAGCCCTCCTCGTCCTCTACCGGGTGAATCAACCCCGCGGCGCCGGCCACTTCCGGCATTGGCGCGCGGTCGCTGCAGATGACTGGACAGCCGCAGGCATGCGCTTCCGCAATCGGCCAGCCAAAGCCCTCGAAACGCGAAGGAAAAAGCAGCGCCGTGGCGCTGTTGTAGAGCGCTTCCAGAACCGGGCTGTCCGGATTCTTCACTTCCACGACGCGATCCGAGACGCCCAACTGCGCGGCTAACGAGTGCAACTCCCCGGTCATGGCTTCGCCAGCGAAAACGAGGTCGCCGTCCCATCTCTCCTTGCAACGCGCAAAAATGCGCAGCACGCCGTCGCGATTCTTCCGGCGAAGGTTTGAGCCGACGTGAAGCACGAAGGGCCGCTGTTTGCCAAGCTCCGGAATCGCGGCCAGCCGCGTCGCGCGTTCGGATGGCGAAAGCTTCCGGTACGGGTAATTCAAACCGAGCGTGACGACGCTCAGGTCTCGCGCGGCGCCGGAAATGCCAAGCAATCTCTCCGCGTCCGCCATCGTAGCGCGCGAGACGCAGGCAATCGCGTTCGCCCGCCGCAAACCCCGCAGGATCCAGCGTTGCAGATGGCCTCCAGTAAACGAGGCCGGGCAATCCGTTTCTTCTCCGAGAGCGCCGCGCACCGCGAGCAA
>CADCTA010000003.1 GCA_902805675.1 uncultured Chthoniobacterales bacterium
AGTAGGACGTCGCCAGAATTGATGCCCGGCATCTTGGAAACAAGGTGCCGGGCTTTTTCTTTGTACGGCAAGAGCGTTCCGAGCCGCTGAGCTTCTTCCTCAGCGAGCATTGCCGGTGTCCGGAACGTGCTGCGGATGAGTGCGAGCAGTCGCTCCGCAGCCAACGGCGGCGCAGACCCGACACAACACATCGTGTAGCGGCAGCGAACGGCGCTGATCGCTACTCTTCGCCGCGGGCCAACTGACCCTTAGCCGTGAGCCGCTTCAAGATCGCCTCGCGTCGGGCGAACTGCTTGAACGGGACCGCCGGATATCCCATCACCTTGCTTCCGTCCGGCGTGTCCTCCACCACAGCTGTCCCTCCCCCGATCTGTACTCGGTTGCCAATTTTGAGGTGGCCCGACAGACCGCTCTGACCGCCGACGGCGACGTAGTCCCCCAATTCGGTCGACCCGGCGATGCCTACCTGTGAGACGATTAGGCAGTGCTTCCCGATTTTCACGTTGTGGCCGATCTGCACCAGGTTATCGATCTTGGTCCCCTCCCCGATCACCGTCTCCCCGAATGCTGCGCGATCGATTGTCGTGCCGGCGCCAATTTCGACGTCGTCTTCGATCCGGACGATCCCCACCTGCGGGATCTTGTGATGCTTCCCGCGATGCGTCGCGAAGCCATAGCCGTCAGAGCCGATCACGGTATTAGCATGGATGACGCACCTCGCGCCGATGACGCTCCCGTTATAGACCGTCACATTCGGGTAAATGATCGTTCCGGCGCCAATCTGGACTCCCGCCTCGATCGAGACGCCCTGAAAGATGACAGCGCCCTCCCCGATCCTGACCCGATCCCCAACGACGGCGAAGGCGCCGATCGCGACATTGTCGCGTACGATTGCCGTCTCGGCGATCGCCGCCTGTGGCGAAACGCCCTGGGGCATCGGTCGGTTGGAAAACCAACGTGTCACCACCTGTGACATTGCGAAGTATGGATCAGCCACCCGAATCCAGCGCGGATCGTCACCCGCCGCCTGCTGCGGCACGAGTATCACCCCAGCATTTGTTTGCTGAAGCTGCGGCGCGTACTTCGCGTTGCTCAGGAAGCTGATCTGATCCTGCGTCGCATCCCTCAGCGTATTGACGGCTGTGATGGTGAGATCCTCGTTGCCGTGATATTCGCCGCCGATGAATTCGACGATCTCGAGAACGGGGACGGCGGGCATGGCGCAGCATACTATCTCTGCAGCCGAAGATTGAAAGCTTCGCTGCGGGAAGCTGAAGGGCGGGGTACTGGCGGTGGATACGACTCGCGCGACTGCGTGAGGTGACGCAAGGCCTCTCGCAATCATCAATGCGAATGGAGTGTGATGAACATCAAATCACTCAGCGTGTTTGCAGCGGCTGCGCTGGCGCTCACGTCCGTCGCGACCGCAGCCCCGAAGACGTATCAGGTTACAGGTCCAGTGCTCGAGGTGACCGACTCGATGATCGCTGTCCAGAAGGGAAGCGAGCGATGGGAAATCGCGCGCGATGCCTCGACGAAAGGCGAGGCCGTAAAGGTCGGCGACCGCGTGACAATTAAATACTCGATGACGGCGACTCAGGTCCAGGTGAAGACCGGCGACAAAGCCGAGGGAGAGAGGACCTCGAGCGACGTTGGCGCGGCGAAGAAAAAGTAACTAGCGCCGCCGCCGCCCGCCACCGCCGAACAGCCCCCCAAGTACGCCGCGCACGATTTGGCCGCCGATCTGGCTGCCAACCGCTCGCGCGGCGCTTTTCGCCACTGTCGTGGCGAGGGTGTCGTAGCGACCGCCACGGGGGCCGACTGTCGGCTCGAACATCTTGCCGAAGATGGAGCCTTTCTCCGGTTCGGCCGGCGCCTCGGACGGCTTGGTCGGCGTCGTGCCGCTCGTCGGCTGGCCCGCTGCCTTCGCTGTCGCCGACGCGCGCAACCGTTCGTAGGCAGATTCGCGGTCGACGATCTTCTCGTAGTGACCGGCCAGAACTGACGAATCGATGACGGCCTTCCGCTGGTCGGGGGTGATCGGCCCGAGCTGGCTGCGTGGCGGCATGATCTTGGCGCGGTCGACAACCGTCGGTTTGCCATCGCGATCCAGCATCGATACCAGCGCTTCGCCCACCCCAAGCTCAGTAAGCACGGTCTCGACGTCCACCTTCGGATTCTGCCGAAAGGTCTGCGCCGCTGCTTGCACCGCCTTCTGATCGCGCGGGGTGAACGCCCGCAGCGCGTGCTGCACCCGGTTGCCGAGCTGGCCCAGCACAATGTCGGGGATATCGAGCGGATTCTGGCTGATGAAGTAAACGCCGACGCCTTTCGAGCGAATCAGACGCACGACTTGCTCGATCTTTTCCGTCAGCGCCTTCTCGATGTCCGCAAAGAGCAGGTGCGCCTCGTCGAAGAAGAAGACGAGCTTCGGCTTCTCGGGATCGCCAACTTCCGGCAGCCGCTCGAAGAGCTCGGACAGGAGCCAGAGCAAAAACGTGGCGTAAACCTTCGGCGCCTGTTGCATCAGCTTGTCCGCCGCGAGGATGTTCACCACGCCGCGCCCGCCGTCGCCTGTCTGAATCAGGTCGTCGAGATCGAGAGCTGGCTCTCCGAAGAACTTGTCTGCGCCTTGCGATTCGAGCGCGAGCAGGTTGCGCTGGATCGCGCCGGCGCTTGCCGCCGAGACATTGCCGTATTGCGTTTTGAACTCTTTCGCGTTCTCCGCGACGTGCTGCACCATCGAGCGCAGATCTTTGAGATCGAGGAGAAGCAGCCCGTTATCATCGGCGATTTTGAAGATGATATTGAGCACGCCTTTCTGCGTCTCGTTCAAATCGAGCAGCCGGCCGAGCAGCAGCGGGCCCATCTCGGATACACTGGCCCGCACCGGATGTCCGTTCTCCCCGAAGACATCCCAAAAGACCACGGGACATGCTTCGCCTTTAAACTCCGCCAGGCCGAGCTCCCGCGCGCGCTCGAGGATTTTCGGGTTGTTGGCGCCGGGCTGACTCATGCCGGCGAGGTCGCCCTTCACATCCGCCATGAAGACCGGCACGCCACGCGCGCTGAAATTCTCGGCGAGCGTTTGCAGGGTGACCGTCTTGCCCGTGCCGGTGGCACCGGCGATGAGCCCGTGGCGATTCGCCATCGCCGGCAGGAGGTAAAGCGGCTGTTCACCGCGCGCGACAAGAATCGGCTCGTTCATAGCTAGATCAGATTCGTGCGAGAGATGATCTTCGCGCCCCGGCTGCCGCGATACTCACCAGCGACCGTGAACGCGCGGCGGCTGGTTGCTTCCGCCTGGACTCGCAAGCCACGGGAGCGGCTACACAACCGGCACGGCGATCTCCGCCACTCCTTCGGACCCGAACAAGTCCACTGGGCCGGGCTCGATGCCGATGACCGTGAACTGCCCCTCACCCCCCTCGGTGTTCAGCGTGACTACGTCGCCGATCTTCTTCCCGAGGAGTGTCTGTCCAATTGCGGTCTGATATGAAATAATTCCGCGGTCGGGGTCGCTGTCCCACGCGCCCATGATCGTATAGGTCTCCTCTTTGCCGGAAACTGTATCGCGCAAGGTGACGACCGTGCCGATCGAAACCTGAGACGTGTCTGGGTTCTCGAAGCTCGTGCCGCGCGCCTGCTGCAGCATTAGCTCGAGCTCGGATTTCCGACGCGACAGAACTGCTTGCATCTCCTTGGCGGCCTTAAACTCGAAGTTTTCTCGCAAGTCGCCATAGGATCGGGCCACGCCGATCTCCTTACTGTTCTCCGGGATCTTCTTGTTGATGATTTCCTCGTATTCCGCTCGGCGTTTATCGAGGCTGGTCCAGGAGACAACGAGCGACTCCGTCTTCTCGTCTTTCTGCTCGCCGGTGATCACGCTCTCCAGCTCCGGATACAATTTGATGATACGCGCGAGCAGCGAACGCTTCGTCAGTTCATCGAACACCGGCGTCAGCATCAGCCGCCGCATCGCGTCACGCGCCACGCTTACTTCCGCGCCGCTGAACATGTCCGGAATCAACTCGCGATCGTCGAGCAACAGGTCACGCAGTTTGCTGCCGCGGCTGTTCTCGTTGTGTTGATCGCGCTCGAGCGCCGAGAGCATGGCACCGAGCAGCTCGGGAGCCACCAGGTCGCGCCACTCGCCATCGCGCTCGCGGCAAAGCCACACGAGCACCTCGCTCGTCAGTGAATGCTCGCGAATCCGCCGCTCGAGATGCATGCGGAGGTCCGCCTGCTGACCGGCCTCGACGAAGACCCGCGGGATCTGCGCCACGGTGCGAGCGTTGTCGACCTGCATCAGTTGAAATGCGCGCACCGTCCATGTTGGGCCGAGCGCCTTCGGTAAAACGTTCAGGATGCGCCGCTCCTTCGCCGAAGGCAGCTTCGGCAGGATCGTCGATAGCCGCACCTCTTCGTCAGCGACCAGGCGCTCGAGCGTGAGGTCGGGATTCGAGCTCGTCAGCTGTGGGCAGCGCTCGAGTAGATCGTCGCGCGCGATCACCAACTCGAACGCGAGCGGCGCATTGAAGCGCTGATTGCGCGCCGCGTTATCCTCGATGCTGGTGATGATCGGCTGCAACTGCGTCTCGGGATTGTCGAACTCGTGGTGAAACTTGATAATCTGGTCGAGCGCGGCGGCCTGCTCCTTCGGCTGGCGCGCCTGGTTGAAGAACGTGATCAGCTCGTCAGCGCGCGACACCTTCTCGCCGCGCAGCTTCACCGGCTCGGTCTTCTTGGTCGGGATGTGGAAGTAGCCGTCCTTCTTGAGCGACTTGGAGGTCGAGCTCCACCAACGCTTCCACTCCGCTTCGTTAAACAGGTCGCCCACCATCATCTGGCTGATCTGCGGCAGAGTCGCAGCACCGCCGAGACTCTCGAGAACGTTGCGCACCACGCCCGCGGGGTCGGTCTTCAGCAGCTCTTTCACACCCGGCAGGTCCGTCGCTTTGCGCGCCAGGAAATGGGTTGGCGAGATGACGGTCAGATGGTCGGACGCGTAGGCCAGCTGCATCGGGTGCCCCTTCTTGCCTTGGAAGTCGATGACGATCTGGTTCAGGAGAAGGTTCCACTCTGCGACGCGGCCAAAGCCCCAGCTCTTGTGCAGACAGAACGTGCCGGGCTTTAACTGTTCGAGTTGATCGGCCGCTTTCGGCGTCAACTTTCCTGACTCAACGAGTTTCTGAAGTTCGGGGTCCATTGCAGCGAAAGCTACGGAGAGAGCTCTGCTTCGCGAGCGGAAACTCGGGATCGCAGCGCCAATCGGCAGGCATGTTACGCGCGCTGAACAAACGCGGACGCGCTGCCGCCACCAGCGGCAGCTTACCGTTTGCGACCGCCGCGACAGCGTGGAACGCTAGCCGCCGTGCCACTCTGGTTCTGGATCGCCTTTCACGTCGGCGTCTTCATCGTCCTTGCGATCGACCTCGTCGGCTTCAATCGAAAGGCGCACGTCGTCTCGATTCGCGAAGCATCGATCTGGAGCATCGTATGGGTGCTGCTATCGCTCAGCTTCAACCTGCTGGTCTGGCGGCTGAAAGGACCTGGCGCGGCGCTCGATTTCTTCACCGGCTACCTCATCGAATACTCGCTGAGCGTCGACAACATCTTCGTCTTCGTCCTCATCTTCACCTACTTCCAGGTGCCTCGGATGTATCAGCACCGCGTGCTGGTGTGGGGCATCATCGGCGCGCTCGTCATGCGCGGCTTGATGATCTGGCTCGGCGTGGCGCTGGTGGATCGGTTCCACTGGATTCTGTACATCTTCGGCGCATTCCTGCTCATCACCGGCCTTCGGATGATGTTCAGCAAAGGCGAGGAGATTGATCTCGAGAGCAACTTCGTCCTCAAGTTTTGCCGCAAATGGATGCGGATCACGCCTGAGTACCACGGGCAGCAGTTCATCGTGAACATCGACGGCAAGCGGCTGCTCACGCCCCTCGCGCTGGTCATCGTCGTCATCAACATCATGGACCTTGTGTTCGCGGTGGACTCAATCCCGGCGGTCTTCGCGATCACGCAGGACGAGTTCATCATCTACACGTCGAATATCTGCGCCGTGCTCGGACTGCGATCGCTCTACTTCGTCCTCGCGCACATCATCGATCGCTTCATCTACCTGAAGACCGGCCTCGCGATTGTGCTCAGCTTTGTCGGAATCAAGATGATCCTCGCCGACGTGTATCACGTGCCAAACTGGGCCTCGCTCGCAGTGATTATCAGCGTTCTCGCGGTCACGATTATCGCGTCGATGCGCGCCACTCGCGGCCGCCTGCCGAAAGAAATCCGTGAGGCTGCCGTCGACCCGGTACCGCCGGCGGCGAAATGAGGATTGCCTGCCGCCCGCGAAGTCTGCTTAGCTGAGACGCCAATGAAAAAGCTCGTCGCTGTTGCGCTGCTGCTCGGGATTGCGGCTGTTTGCCGCGCTGACATTCACGACCCGCCGTCGAACGACTACGGCCCCACGCGCAAACTCGGCCGCGGCGTGTCCAATCTGCTCTTCGGGATCACCGAGCTGCCGCATACCGTTGCGCTAGTGAACGAGCGCGAAGGCAACTCCGCCGCCGCCGGCTATGGCGTCGTCCGCGGTGTTGGCAGAAGCGTGATGCGGATGCAGGCTGGCATCTTCGAGATACTGACGTGGCCGATTCCGGCTGTGCGCGGCACGTATTTCCCGGTCTTGGAGAGCGACGTGCACTGGATCCACTCGGGCTACAAGGAATTCCCGCCCGAGCTCGGCAACGAGTCGAAATACCCTTACGCGCGGCACCATCGTTAGGCGGAGCGCGCTGGCCGACGTTCAGCGCCGCGTGGGCGTGCTGATTGCCTCGTTCTCGCGGCTATAAACCGTCGCTACAATCCGGTATGCGCACGGTCGAACTTCAGATCGCAGACGTTGCATTCGGTGGCAACGGCGTAGGGCGCGACGGCGGCAAAGCTGTCTTTGTTCCGTTCACGATCGACGGCGAACGCGTCTCGGCGCGCATCCTTCGCGAAAAGAAGAACTTCGCGGAAGCGGAAATGACAGAGCTGCTCGAGCCATCTGAGCACCGCACCACTCCGCAGTGCCCGTACTTTGGCCAGTGCGGCGGCTGCAGTTACCAGCACATGAGCTACGAGCATCAGCTCGCAGTGAAGCAGCGCCAAGTCGAGCAAGCTCTCCGTCGCATCGGCCGTATTCCGGAGCCGCCGATGCGGGCGATCATCCCCTCGCCCGAGACTTACGAGTATCGCAACCGCGTCACCGTCCACGCTGAAGATGGCGTGGTCGGCTACTACCGGCGCGATGCTCACCGCCTTATCGACGTGGAACGCTGCCCGATCGCTGCGCCGGAGCTCAATGCACAGCTTGCTGAGCTTCGGTCGCGCAAGCCGCGCGACGGCCACTACACGCTGCGGGCGCACGCCGGACCGCGGGTGTTCGAGCAGACGAACGACGCCGTCGCGGAGGCGATGGCGCAGCTTGTCGAAAGCTTGCTGCCGTCCGGCGAGTTGTTGATCGACGGCTACTGCGGCGCCGGCTTCTTCACGAAGCGACTCGCCTCGCGCTTCACGCGCGTGGTCGGCATCGAGTGGGATCGGTATGCCATTGCAGCCGCGCAGGAGAACGCCGCGCCTAACGAAACCTACGTCGCCGGCGATGTTGATTCCGAATTCGACCGGCAGCTGCACGGCTCGGAAGCGGCTGCGACATGCGTTGTGGTCGATCCTCCAGCTACCGGTTTGAGCGCAAGCGTCCGCGATTCGCTCACCCGACATGTGCCGAGCGCCGTCGTCTACGTCTCGTGCAACCCCGCCACACTGGCGCGGGACCTCGGCGAGCTGCAGAAACGATTTAGCGTCATGTCAGTGACTCCCTTGGACATGTTTCCGCAAACAGCGGAGATTGAGTGCGTGGTACACCTCGTCCCAACAGCAGGATCAGCGGATTCCGGATCGAAGCCGCACGTCGATACGACACGTGCCTGACTGATGCTCGGCGCGTCGTTCGCGCCGAAAATGCTTGCCGTGCTTCAGCGGCGCATCGAAAAACAGCGCGCTTTCCATGGCTGAACTCCCTGTCGACGGCGCACCTGGCGTCCATCGCCCCCGAAACGTCGATTGGAAACGCGCCGCCGCGTTGCTCTATGGCGACTGGGGCACGAGCAAAGCGTACGTCATCGGCCTCGCATTCGTCGCGGCCGGGTTCGCATCGTTTCCGATCATCCTCGCTGTCTGTCTTCTGACGGCGGTAGTCGGCTACTGCTACATCATCGTCTGCACGCACTTCCCGGACGGCGGCGGCGTCTACTCGGCGGCCCGGCAGCAGAGCCGCTTCCTTGCTTCAACAGGCGCACTGTTGCTCGTCGCGAACTTCGTCGTCACGGCGGCGTTGAGCGGCTGGGCGGCGGTGAGTTACTTCGGCGTGCCGACGGAGTACGCGCCCGCCGCCACGATGGCGCTGATCGCCGTCGTCGGCGTAATGAACTTCTTCGGCCCGCGACACAGCGGCAGCGCTTCGATCTGGCTCGCAATTCCCGCAGTGCTCGTCGTGCTGATGATCATCGGGCTCTCCGCGCCGCATCTCACGACGGCTTACCTCGAGCCGCGAGCCGACGATCTCGGTCACACGTGGGTCGCCTTTGTTGGCGTGATCCTGGCGCTCAGCGGCGTGGAGGCGGTCGCGAATATCACCGGCGTGATGAAGGCCGATCCGGACTCGACGCCGGAGAAACCCAAAGTCACACGCACCGCCACCAAATCGATTGTGCCCGTCGCGGTGGAAGTCGTCCTCGGCACCGCGTTGCTCGGATGGGCGATGCTTTCGATCCCGAAAAGCTTTGCGCCCCAGCTCGCCGCGCACAAGGAAGACATGCTCCGCTACCTCGCGGAGTATTACGGCACGCTCGTCTCCACGCCGGCCATTGGCGCTGTGCTTGGCATCGTCGTCGGCGTCGTCTTTGGCTTGCTGCTGTTTAGCGCGGTCAACACTGCGGTCGTGGCGTTGATCGGCGTCATCTACATGATGGCGCAGGACGGCGAGATGCCGCGACAGCTCGCCAAGCTCAACCGCCATGGCGTCCCGTTCGTGCCGCTGCTCGTCGCGGTGGGGATTCCGATCGTCGTGCTCGCGCTGACGAAGGAATTCGAAGCGCTCGCCGGTCTCTACGCGATCGGCGTGGTGGGGGCGATCGCGGTGAACCTCGGTGCGTGCACCTTCAACAAACGCCTGCCGCTTCCGATGTACCAGCGCGTGCTCATCGGCATCACGTTTGTGGTGCTGTTCGCGGTCGAGCTGACGATCGCACGCACGAAGCCGGACGCGCTTTTCTTCGCCATGTGCGTGCTCGGTGTCGGCTATGGATTGCGCGCGTATTCGCACAAGCTCGCCGGCTTGAAGACGATGACGGTGAGCCGTGGCGTCGCCGAGATGGTCACGCCAGATCTCTCCACGGCCATGCAGCCGCGACTCGAGGAAGGCCAGAAAATCATGGTCGCGGCGCGCGGCATCACGCCGGTGTTAAGCTACGCGCTGGATGAAGCACAGCTGCGCAAAGCCGTGCTTTGCGTGCTCTACGTCAAAGAAATCGCGGTCTACTTCTCCGCCGCGCCGCAAACTCTCGGGCGCGCGCGCTGGCAGGACGATCCGGAGGCGAACGCAATCATGTCGTTGATGCTGAACGAAGGTGAGAAGCGCGGCATCTGTGTGTTGCCGGTGTTTGCGACGAGCGAGAATGCAGCCGGGACCATTCTCGATCTTTCCGCCACCATGGGTGTCGACTATCTGATGATCGGCGCTTCGCAACGCAGCGCGCTGACCCATCTGCTTCGCGGCAGCGTGGTGACGAATGTCGCGGCGCAGTTACCGGAAGACATCCGGCTCGTCATCTACGGTTAATGCGGAGGGACGTGCTTCCGCACGTCTGGTCAACGACGCCCGCCACGCGCTGGGCCAGACATGCGGAAGCATGTCCCTCCGGGCGTTGCATTCCGATACGTGGAGGCCTTGCCAAGCTGCGCGTCGCTCGGGCAAGCTGTCCGGCGATGACGGACCCGTCCGAGCTGACTGCCGCGCCGGATCCGAACATGCGCGCGGAGATCAAGGCGCTCCTGCCGGAGGTGGTTGAGCGAGCGCCGCGTGAAGCGGTCAGGATGCTGTCGCCCTATCCGGACGAGTTCATCGCCGCGATGCTGACGTTGCTCAACTCACGCAAGGCGCAGCGCGTGCTCGACTGCTTCCCGCTCGAGCGTCGCCGCAACGTGATGGCTGCCGCGGCGGCACCGATCCGTCAGCAATGGACGCGCAATGAAGCGTATCCGAAAGACACGGTCGGCCACATGATGGAACCGGCGCTCGCTGTGTTCCGGCCCGAGATCACCGTCCAGGAAGCCGTTGCGGAGCTGAGGCAGCTGGTGACGCGCGCGTTTATCACCTACGCGTTCATCGTCGATGCGGAGCAACGGCTCGTCGGTGTCGTGGCCATGCGCGAGATGCTGCTCGCGCGCGCAGATCAGCCGCTCGGCGACATCATGGTTTGCGAGCCGTTTCGCATCGCGCCGCAGATGGAGCTGGTGGAAGCGATGCGCGCTACGATGGTGCGGCATTACCCGGTTTATCCGGTGTGTGAAGCGGACGGCAAACTCATCGGTGTTCTGCGTGGCCAGATGTTGTTCGAAGCGCGGAGCGTCGAGCTCAGCTTGCAGCCCGGCACGATGGTGGGCATCGAGAAAGAGGAACGCCTCACCACGCCCTGGCCGCGCAGCTTCCGCTTCCGCCATTGGTGGCTGCAGGCGAACCTGCTGCTCGCGTTCATCGCCGCCGCGGTGGTCAGCTTTTTCCAGGACACGATCGATCGCGTGCTCGCGCTGGCCGTGTTTCTGCCAGTTGTCATCAGCCAGTCGTCGAACACTGGCGTGCAGACGCTCGCGGTCGCGCTGCGCGGGATGACCCTCGGAGAACTCCGCCGCGGCCGTGAAGGATCGCTCGTTTTCAAAGAGACATTCCTCGGCTTTCTCAATGGTTTAGCTACCGGGCTCACGGCGGCGGTTGCCATGTACCTCTTCGCGCTGATGCAGAAGAGCCCTGATGCCGCGCGCCTCGCCCTGGTTGTGTTCGTCGCGATGGTCGGCAGCTGCCTGATCAGCGGAATCTGCGGCGCGATCGTGCCGCTTGTGCTGCGAAAGTTCGGCA
>CADCTA010000004.1 GCA_902805675.1 uncultured Chthoniobacterales bacterium
GGCGATCTTCTCGTCCTTCTTCTTGTCGAGGCCGTAGGCGAGCGACGCCGCGGTCGGCTCATTGATGATGCGGAGAACTTCGAGGCCCGCGATCTTGCCCGCGTCCTTGGTCGCGTTGCGCTGCGAGTCGTTGAAATACGCCGGCACCGTGATGACAGCCTGCGTGATCTTCTCGCCGAGCTTCGCTTCCGCGTCGGCTTTGAGTTTGGCGAGAATCATCGCCGAAATTTCCGGCGGGCTGAAGCTCTTCTTCTCGCCGTTCACTTCCACCTGCACGTGGGCGTCGCCATTCGCCGCCTTCACGATCTTGTAAGGCACGCGATGCTCCTCCTCGCGGACTTCATCGAACTTGCGGCCCATGAACCGCTTCACCGAGAAAACCGTGTTCGCGGGATTGGTCACCGCCTGGCGCTTGGCCGCCTGACCGACGAGCCGCTCACCGTTTTTCGAGAAAGCCACGATCGAGGGGGTCGTCCGCGCGCCCTCGCTATTTTCCAAAACGACGGCATCGCCGCCCTCCATGACAGCCATACAGGAGTTCGTCGTGCCCAAATCAATACCCAAAACTTTAGCCATAAAATTGTGTTCCTTCCGAGACCGCGAGAGTGCGGTCCGCCATAGCTTTAGCAATCCATATACCGATGGGCTAACTGCGTCATAAATCGTTCACTTCGAGCAGGATGCAGTTCCATACTGCAATCAACCGCTCCCCGTGGATCGTGCCAGCGTGGCACAGAGTGGCGACAGCCCAGCGCCCGTGTGTCACACCTTGCGGCAGGCGCTCCAGCCTTTAGATCTACCGAGAATATAGGGCGCGCACGGCTTCACCGCCGTCTAGCCGAAACCGAGAGCAGGACGCCTAACGGCCCTTCAGCCGCTACACAACTCTCACATTCTCCGCCGTTTCCGCGGTATGTCTCCTGCTATGTAGAACAACCGATGCCACAGAGCCGCGGCGCAGCCGCCCCAACACCTCAGCCGACCAACGATATCGTGTTCGCGTGCACCCATTGCGCGACCTCGTTCGTTGTTGACGCGGCGGCGGCGGGCCTGGCGGTGCAATGCCAGAGCTGCGGCAAGCCGACTCGCGTGCCGGCGCAAAGCGCTGCGGACGTCGAGGCCAACGCGGCGAACGCAGCGCGCATCTCCGATCTGCAGCATCAGCTGAAAGAGAACGCCTCGCAGCGCACCGAAATCACCGGCTACATCAACCAGCTGAGCATCCAGCTGCACCGCTGGCAGCTCCGCCTGAAGGAGCTGAACGAGCGCAAGGCGAAGCTGGACGCAGAGCTTACCGGGATCACTGGCGGCACAGCCGAGTAGGCCGGCGCTGCGCGTCGCTTGATCGCGAGGCCGCGGGCGGGCCACGGGATCCCTCCACTTCGGTCGGGATGACAGGCGTGGTGGCTCGTGCGACTTCGAGCCGGAATTCTGCTGCTAAATGATAGCGCTGCCGCCGCGAGAGCATCGCACGAGCCCCGAGATGCGAATGCTAGGTGGCACCACATGTCTCCTGACGCACGTCTGAAGGAATTAGCGGAGTTTCTCTGTGCGCGTCGTGAAGAGATCACGAGGCGGTGGGTGGAGGCTGTGCGCACCGATCCGGCGATCGTCACCTCGACCAAGCTGCCACACGAGGAGCTGATGGATCACCTGCCGCTGGTCTTCAATGATCTCGCGGAGACGCTTGGCGGCACGGTTGCACCGAAGGCGGAGATCGAAAAGCACGCGCATCAGCACGGTCAGCATCGCTGGTGGCAGGGGTTTCAGTTCACCGAGCTACTGCGGGAGATGAGCATCCTGCGGCGGATCATCTCCGTCGAATACCTCTCCCGTTTCGCTGCTGAGAACCCTGACTGGTCCGTCGAGGCCCGTCGCGACGCCGAGATGGTGGTCCACACGTTCTTCGATCGGATCTTTACCGAATCCGCCGCGCAGTTCGTCGCCAAGACGGAACAGGAACGCGTGCATTTCCGTACCTTGTTCGAATCGACAGCGGGCGCCTACGTCGTGATGCGGCCAGATAATTACCAGGTCGTGGCGGCGAGCGACACTTACCTGCAAGCGACTGGGTTGACGCGCGATCAGCTCGTCGGTCACACCCTGTTTGAAGTTTTTCCCGAGCTGCCCGGGGATCCCGCGCACAACGCCATCCGCAACGCGCGGCTGTCGCTCGAAAGGGTCAAAGCCACGCTCCGCGTCGACGCGGTGCCGGTGCAGCGATATCCGATTCCGCGCCGCGCCGAGGAAGGCGGCGGAGTGGAAGAGCGCTACTGGAGCCCGATCAACTCACCGGTCTTCGGCCCGGAGGGTGAGCTGGCGTTCATCGTGCACCGGGTGGACGACGTGACGCCGTATGTCCGGGCTCAGCAGACGGACGACGGAGGCGCTGCGCGCGTGGCGCAAATGCTGGAGGGCGCGCCGACGCAGCTCGAGGCGGAGATCGTGCGGCGCACCCAGGAGCTGCTGCGCACGAACGAGCGCCTTCAGACCAGCGAGCAGCGCTTCAAGCTCGCGGTTGCCATCGCCAAGATGGGGACCTTCGAAATCGATCTGCGCACCGACGCGGTGGTGGTCAACGAAGCAGGCCGCGAGATGTATGGGTGGTCGCCGGATGAGCCACTCACGTTTTCGAAGGTGCAGACACACTTCCATCCCGACGATCGCGAGCAGGTCATGCGAACGGTCGGGCAGGCGCTCGACCCCGCCGCGCCGTCGGACGAGTTCGAGGTGGAGCAACGCATCATCCGCAGCGACGGCGCGGTGCGCTGGATCCGCGTGCGTGGTCGCGCCTTGTTCGAGGATTTCGAAAACGGCCGGCGCCCAGTCACATGCCTCGGCACCTACCTCGATGTCACAGAGCGGAAGGAAAGCGAAGCCGCCCTGCGCGAGAGCGAATCGCGCTTCCGGCAGCTCGCCGATAGCATCCCGCAGCTCGCGTGGATGGCGCGACCGGACGGCTGGATCTTTTGGTATAACCAGCGCTGGCACGCCTTCACCGGCACCACGCCCGAGCAGATGGAAGGGTGGGGATGGCAAAGCGTCCACGACCCAAAGGAGCTGCCGCGCATCATCGAGAACTGGAAGAACGCCCTCGCCACCGAGCAGCCGTGGCAGGACACCTTCCCGCTGCGGCGCCACGACGGCGCGTTCCGCGTCCACCTCTCTCGCGCAAATCCATTCCGCGATTCCGAAGGCCGCGTCACGTTGTGGTTCGGCACAAACACCGACATCACGGAGCTGGTGCGCGCGCAGGAAGCCGCGCAGGCGGCAAACCGCGCGAAGGATCAATTCATCGCGGTGCTTTCGCACGAGCTGCGCACGCCGCTCACGCCGGTGCTGGCTACGATTCTCGACCTGAACGCGCGCGCCGATCTGCCGCCCGCCGTCAGCGATGCGCTCGAGCTCATCCGCCGCAACGTCGAGCTCGAAGCGCGCCTCATCGACGACCTGCTCGACGTGACGCGCATCAGCAAAGGGAAGCTCTCCATGGATCGGCAGGTCGTGCCGCTCGATTCCATTTTGCGCGACGCGATGCGCATCTGCGAACCCGACATCGCGAAGAAGAAGGTCAACGTCTCGCTCGACCTCCAGGCGTCGAATCACCGCGTGGAAGGCGACGGCGCGCGGCTGTTGCAGGCGTTCTGGAACCTTTTGCAGAACGCGGTGAAATTTACGCCTGCCGGTGGCGACATCAGCGTGCGGACACACGGCGACGGCCAACGCGTGCAGGTCGAGATCGCCGACACCGGCATCGGGATTGAACCGGACGCGCTCCCGCTGATTTTCGAGGCGTTCGGACAGGCGGACGAGACGATCAGCCGTCGCTTCGGTGGACTCGGGCTGGGGCTGGCGCTATCAAGAGCGCTCGTCGAGGCGCACGGGGGAAACGTGCATGCGCGTAGCGGCGGAGCGGATCAAGGCGCCACGTTCGTCGTCGAGCTGGACACGACTACACGTCCGGTCGCGAACGTCGGCGAACCTCCCACGGCCGAACACAGTGCGACGCCCGCGCTGCGCATCCTGCTGGTCGAGGACCACGAGGACACGCGCGGCACGCTTTCACGTTTGATCGAGCGCTGGGGCCACGCGGTAGAGGCTGCGTCGACCGTGGCGGAAGCGCTGCAACTCGCGACAGAGAAGCGCTTCGACCTCGTGGTAAGCGACCTGGGCTTGCCGGACGGACACGGCAACGACCTGATGGAGGAATTGCGCAAGACATCGAATATTCGCGGCATCGCGGTCAGCGGCTACGGCACCGATGCCGATGTGGAGCGCAGCCTGGCAGCGGGTTTTGACGTGCACCTGGCGAAGCCGATCGGTGCGCAACGACTCAAGGCAGCGATCGCGGACCTCGCCGCGACTCACCAGCCTGTCGGCGCCAATTAGCCGACAGCTTATCGCAATCATGTCGGGCCCGGCGCAATCACATCGCGAGATCGAGCGGAAGTTCCTCGTGCGGCGGCTGCCCGATGCGCTGACCAGCTTTGCACACGCCGAGCTGTGGCAAGGCTATCTTGTGACTGCGCCCGGCGGCGTGCAGGTGCGAATGCGCAAAGCAGGCGAGAAGCATTCGCTCACTTACAAGCGCGGCCGCGGAAATGCCCGCGAGGAGCGAGAGATCGAACTCTCGCCGGCACAGTTTGCCGTGTTGTGGCCAGCGACGGAAGGCAGACGCCTAACGAAGACACGCTACGACGTGCCGCACGGAAACTATGTCGTCGAGATCGACGTCTACACCGGAAAGAACCAAGGGCTCATTGTGGCGGAAGTGGAATTCAACGACGAGGAATCCGCGCGCGAATTTCAAGCGCCCGATTGGCTTGGCAAAGACGTCTCGCACGATCGCCGCTACAGCAATCAGCTGCTCGCCAGCTGAGCGTTGGTCGCGTTGTAGCGTGCGCTGTCTCAGCGCATCTGGTGAGCGTTGCTTGCGCTGGGGATATCCGCTGAGGACAGCGGACGCTACAACGCCGCGGCGCGGCGTTGCTGGCGCTTGCGCCACTTCCGTAGTGTCTCGACTGCGGTCCAACAGAACGCCAGCCAGGCCAGCCCCGCTGCGATCGCGCCGATCACGTCCGTGAAGAAGTGCGCGCCAAGATAGATGCGCGTCGCGCCGATTAGCGCCACGATGAACATCGCGCAGCTGAACGCCAGAACGCGCACGCCTTTGCTCTTCATGGCGTAGGCGACGATCGCTGCGATGAACATGTAGAAGAGCGTGGCGCCCATCGTGTGTCCGCTCGGAAACGCGAAGGTTGTCAGCTCGACCAGCGGTTTCTCGAAAACCGGCCGTTGTCGCGCGAACGCCTGCTTCAACAGGATGTTGAGCAGGCTGCCGCCGACCATGGTCAGCGCGAGCCCGAGCACCGCATCCTTCCAGCCTTTCCAGAAAAAGAAGATGGCCGCGCAGACGGACGCAACGCTGAGCAACGCGACCGACCCAAACAGCGAGACGATCTTCGCCGCGCGCGTCAACGCCGCGCTCTCCTGCTTCTGAAACAATTCGGATGCGTGAGCGTCGCCTGTCGCAAGTAGTCCCGGCTCGCTGATACCTTCCGCGATCTCGTCGAAGCACCAGCACGTGAGCAAAATCGCCAGCATCCCGACGGTGAGATGCAGTCCCATGTAGCCGGTCGGCGACAAGCGAGCCTGGAGGAAGCGCACGTGCCGCTCCCATCGTTTGCGGGCCAACTCAGGAACCCCGCTCACTCGCGGATCCAGCCTTCGTCAGTCCGCTGGAAGCGCTCCGGGTCGAGCGCATGGAACAGGTGTGAGTCGGGCTTCCAAAAGTGCCGCTGGATCTCGACGCGGGGATGCTCGATGCGGATCAGATTGAGCGAGTTCGACTGCCCGCCGCGATACCGCGTCGAGGTGCTCGTGCCGGACGATACGATCAAGGCCGAGTAGCCCGGAATGTTGTAGCGCTTTGCAGTGTAACCGACGTCCGCGATGTGGAAGTGGCCCGACAACAGCACATCGACGCGCAGTTCGGCCAGCGTCTCGATCGCGAGTCGCGAACGCCCGACCACCTTCCCATGCGCCCCCGCCGGCAGATCAAAGGGGTGATGCGTCACGACGATCTTCGTCCGCCCATCAGGCACCGCCTTGAAGTCGGTGCGCAATTTTTCAAGCTGCGTCTTGTTGATCTTCCCGTCCTTCCACGTGAGCGCGCGCGCCGTGTTCACGCCGGCGACGGCGATCTCCGGGTCCGAGTAGAACGGCGCTAGATCGTCGCAGATGTAACGCCGATAGCTGTCGAGGCTATGCCAGAAACGCAGGAAGAGATTCCGCAGCGGCACGTCGTGATTCCCCGGCACCACGATCTTCGGAAACGGAATCAGATCGAGAAACTCCTGCGCCGCGATGAACTGGATCGTCCGCGCGCGTTGCGTGAAGTCACCCGAGATTGCCACGAGATCGGGCTTCGTCGTGTTGATGAAGGAAACGAGCGGCGAGAGGATCGCCTCGTCGATCCGGCCGAAATGAAGATCAGAGAGGTGAAGAACCGTGCGCATCAGCTCGCCGCGGCCTCCTGCTGTGGAACGAGCACGCGCAGCGCGTTCTGCCGCGAGCGATAGTGCAGTGGCGTCTGCATCCACTCCACTTCGCCGTCGCAGGCGACGAGCAGCCGCCGCTTCCGTGTTTCGATCCGCGCTTCTTTCACGCAGAACGCCTCGAAGTCTTTCGCCTGATCCACGCGCCCAAAGAGCGCATGTAATCCCAGCCGAAACAAGCCGAACCGCCCAGTCCTATGCGTCAGGTATAATCCGAGATTGCCGCGATCGACGCACTCCCGCGCGCCCAGATTGAAACCCGCGATCTGGTATTCGTTGTTGCCGACGAAGAGAAACGCCGTCCTGCGCGTGAGCTGTTTGCCTTCCACGGTGAGGCGCAGATCGAGGAACGGAAACCGCCTAAACGCCAGGATCGTTGCCCAGATAAAAGCCGGCCACTTGCCGCGCCCGAGTCGCTCCTGCTGCTCTTCGCGCTTCGAGACGATTCGCGGGTAGAGCCCCAGGCTCGAGTTATTAATGAAGACGCGTCCGTTCACTTCTGCTGCGTCCACTTCCATCACCCGACCCTGCGTGGTGGTGCGCACCGCAGCCTCCAAGTCTAGCGGAATGCGCAGATCCTTGGCGAAGTGATTCAAGGTGCCGATCGGCAGCACGCCTAACGTCTTGTTCGTGCCCGCCAACTCTGCGGCCACCGCGCTGACGGTGCCATCGCCGCCCGCGGCCACGATGATGTCGTCGCTGTCCTGCGCAGACTCGCGCGCCAGTCTGGACAGATTGCGACTCGCATCCGGCTGCAAGATGCGCGCATCGACGCCCATGTCCGCGAAGTGCCGTCCAATCGCTTCAGCGGGCGATTCACCGTTGTTGCGCGCCCCTGCCCCGCTGTTCACGATCACCGTCATCTCTGGTAATCGTGTCGACCGTCCCGTGTGAGGCTACGCGCCGGACGCTACTCTTCTCCCGACGGCCGACGTGCCGCATTTCGAGGCTGGCGCTTTCGTGCAGTTCGTCCAGCGTAAACACGTGAAGGTCCCGCGCATTGAGCCACCGACTCCCGACGCGACTTCCGCTCGGGCGCGCCTGCGCATTCCGCAAGAGGATGGCCGCGCCTGCGACCTCTGTGGCGGGCGCGAATTCTCGTTGCTCCACGAGTGGCCAGTCGGCGATCGCTGGAATCCGGCGACGATCCCGATTGCGGTTTGGAAATGCGCCTGCGGTCTCGCGTTCCTGCATCCAGTGCCGCAGCCAGAGCAGCTGCCGGCCAAAGGCGAATGGTGGTCACAAGCGCGCAAGCAAACGCGCCGGCGCGGCGGCTTTAAGGAGAAGTGGCGCGTCATCCGTCACGCGATCACCGGGACGGGCAAAGAGCGCCTGCTGCGAGACACACGCAAAGCGGTGCCGAGCGGACGCTTTCTCGATATCGGCTGCGGCGGCGGACGAATGCTTCGCGTGGCCGCGCAATCGTATGACGTGACGGGGCTGGAGCCGTCGCCAGTCGCCGCGGCGATGACGCGCGAGAAGGGCTTCAAGGTTGTCGAGGAGACGCTCGAGGAGACGACGCTGCCACGTGGATCGTTCGATGTCGTAATGCTCGACTCGGTGATCGAGCATGTCGTTAGCCCACGCGCCGCCTTGCAGAAGACGCACGAGCTCCTCGCACCCGGGGGTGTGGTCGTGCTGCTGACGCCGAAGTTCGAAGGGCCAAGCTCCCGCCGACATGGAGCCGATTGGAATGGATTTCGGCACGGCTATCACACCCATCTTTTCACCGGCAAGACGCTCGGCCGCTACCTGGAAGAGGCTGGCTTCGAGGTGCTGCGGAAGCCGCGCCGCGATCGCATGTTTGATGACATCCTAATCCTCTGGGGCCGCAAGCGCACACCGCGCGTCGAATAGGTTAGCGGTGACATAGCAGCGGCTGACCGCGCAGCGGCCGGCGCATGGGCGGGTAGGAACGCCGCGCTGCGGCGTCCGCGGCGCGTTGCGAACACGAAGGGCGTTCGCGCGCCGGTAGAGTGGGCCACGCGTCCCTGACAGCGCAGCGCGCTGTCCCTACCACGGATGAAGCGGCGCACGCCGGACTTCGCCGCCTTCGTCGGCACACCTTGGGTCGTAGCCCGCTGGTCGCCTCGATCTAGCGGAGTTCACGCGATTGTCACAATCGCGCCACATGCCCGTCACACATGCCTTCTAGCTTCGGCGTCGAGACAACAACCCTGCGGCTCAACCCCGCACCACCAACACCCAAGGAGAAACAATGTTCGCAAAGAAGTTAACCGTAGCCGCCATCGCCACAGCCTCGCTGCTGGCGGGCAGCGTCACCATGCAGGCGCAGGAGAGCGGCGCCCTGCTCGATCTGCTCGTCAAGAAGCGCATCATCAGCGACCAGGAAGCCGAGGAAATCCGCGGCGAGCTGAACAAGGAGTTCTCGCAGAACCCTGCCGGCAAACTGAAACTCTCCACCCCGCTCACCGAGCTCGAGATCTACGGCGACGCGCGTGTGCGCTACGAGATCCGCAACGGCAACAGCGGCGCACCGAGCACCCTCGTCACCAACCCGGACGACGCGCAGCAGCGCAATCGTCATCGCTACCGCATGCGGCTCGGCCTGCGCGGCACGCTGGTGGACGATTGGTTCTTCGGCCTGCGTCTCGAGACGAGCGCCAGCGCACGCTCCACGAACGTGACCTTCGGCGACGATGCCGGCCCGTTCGGCAAGACGAGCGACCCGGTCTACGTCGGCCAGGCTTACCTCGGCTACCGCGGCATCCCGGGCCTCACGCTCACCGCTGGCCGCCTGCCGAATCCGTTCGTCACCACCTCGATGGTTTGGGACGGCGACCTGAACCCAGAAGGTCTCACGCAGCAATATAAGAAGACCTTTAACCTCTCCTTCGGCGGCGGATCGAGCTCCGGCGGCGCATCGTCCTACAGCAAGGACGGCAAAGACGTTGCCACCGCAGCGACCATCTCCGAGCCGACTCGCATGACGATCGACTTCTTCGCGAACTTCGGACAGTTCGTCTACGACGATAACAACCCGGAGAACCCGATCGGCGCACAGCCACGCGTGGGCGGACGCGAGGTGCCGGAGAACGACGCCTACATGTTCGGCTACCAGGCCGGCGCTAAGATCAACTTCACCAAGACGACCTACTTCCAATTCGCTCCGACGTTCTACCACTACTCGGGCTATGGAAACGACTTCAACGTCTTCTACTCCGGGGATCCGAGCTTCCGCAACACCGCCACGCCGCCCGTCACGGTGGCGCGCAACCAAGTGGGCGTGAACAGCCTCGCCATCTTCAACATGCCGGCTGAGTTCGGCTTCACCTTGTTCGAGACGCTGCCGTTCCGCATCTTCGGCGACTTCGCGGTCAACCTCGACGCCGAGGATCGCGCTGCAGCCGCCGGTCGTCCGGAAGAAGACGACGAGCGCTACGCCTACCAGGTGGGCGTCGGCGTCGGCCGCATTCGCGCCAAGCGCGACTGGCAGGTCAACGTCTTCTATCAGCACGCCGAGCAATTCTCGCTCGATCCGAACCTGGTCGACTCCGACATCTTCGACAGCCGTCTGAACATGGAAGGCGTCGCGATCCAGGCTGGCTACGCGCTGAGCGACGCGGTCACCTTCAACCTCACCTACGCCTACGGCGAGCAGATCAACAATCGGCTCGGCACCGGCGGCATTGGCGACATCGGCGTCAACCCGCTGCGCGAGTACCAGATCTTCCAGGCGGATCTGAACTTCAAGTTCTAAGGGTCAGCAACCAACACCACGAAAGACACACCACACATGAAACGCACATATCTAGCAGTAGCGATGGGGCTGGCGCTTGCGGCCACTGGCGCGCGCGCCGAGCGCCTCGTCATCAAAGGCTCCGACACCCTCGGCGCAAAACTCGTCCCGCAGCTCGCGGAGCAGTTTAAAGCGCAGAACCCCGGCACCACCTTCGACATCGCCGCCGAAGGCTCCACCACCGGCATCGCCGCCATCACCGATGGAACCGCGCAGATCGGCATGTCGAGCCGCCGCGCCAAGCCGGCGGAAGTCGGCGCTGCCTCGGGCAAAGGCGTGAACATGAAACCGATCATCGTCGCCTATGACGGCATCGCGGTCATCGTAAACGCCAACAACCCGATCAAGGCTCTGACCCGCGCGCAGGTAGAGCAGATCTTCACCGGCCAGGTAACCGACTGGAGCGCAGT
>CADCTA010000005.1 GCA_902805675.1 uncultured Chthoniobacterales bacterium
AGCACGACCCGGCGGAAGTTCATCCAAGTCTCAGCCATGGCCGGCGGCGCCGTTGGTCTGGGCATGCTCGCTGGCCGCGTCTCGTTAGCCGAAGAGGCGTCGCAACCGATGAGAATCCTGATCCTCGGGGGAACCGGATTCACGGGGCCGCATCAAGTGAGCTACGCGTTGAGCCGCGGCCATGCGGTGACAGTGTTCAATCGCGGTAAGACTAATCCGGGCGAGTTACCGGACGGTGTCGAGCAGTTGATCGGCGACCGTAATGGGCAACTCGATGCGCTGAGAGGCGGCAAGTGGGATGTCGTAATCGACAATCCGACCACGGTGCCCGCCTGGGTGCGAGATGCGGCGCAAATCCTGAAGGGCAATGTCGAGCGGTACGTGTTCATCTCGACGATCTCCGTCTACGCGAGCAACAGGACGCCGAACGACGAAACATCGCCGCTCGCGAAGTACACGGGCAGAGACCCGCTCAGCGTAACGGCCGACGCCGAAAAAGCGGCGCACGCGAAGTTGTACGGCCCAATGAAAGCGGCCTCGGAAGCGGCAGCCGAGAAGTGGTTCCCGGGCAGGACGCTCATCATCCGTCCTGGGCTGATGGTCGGTCCCGGCGATCCGACGGACCGGTTCACCTACTGGCCGATGCGGATCGACCGCGGCGGTGAGGTGCTGGCGCCTGGAACGCCCGCTGATCCAGTGCAATTCGTCGATGCCCGCGACGTCGCTGAATGGACAATCCGCATGGTCGAAAAACGAGCGACGGGCATCTACAACGCGACCGGACCAGCATCACCCACGGGAATGGGCGAGATGCTTGGCGGCATTAAAACCGGCCTCAACTCAGACGCCCGACTCACCTGGGCGGATGCTGAGTTCCTGAGAAAGCGGGGCGTAGCGGCTTGGTCAGACATGCCGGTCTGGATCCGCCCGCAGGGCTCAAGCGCAGCGATGCCGCGCACCAGCATCAAGAAGGCACTCGCTGAAGGGCTGACGTTTCGGCCACTGGACGAGACGGCGCGCGACACGCTCGCCTGGTTCAAGACGCTACCGGAAGACCGGCGCACCGCATTGAAAGCCGGCCTCACTGCGGAGCGTGAGCGAGCCTTGCTCGCCGAGTGGCACAAGAGCCGTCACCCCAAGTAGCACCTGTCCTGCACAGGCCGGGATCGGAAGCGGCCCGGACGCAGCGTCTGGGGCCAGTTGCAACCGCACGCCCCGAGCCCAGCAGCTACTCCGCACGCAGGGCGACGTTTGGGTTTACCCGTGTCGCGCGCCGCGCGGGAACGAGGCATGACAACGCAGCGACTGCTGTGAGCAGCGCCGCCACCGCGATGTAGATCGTCGGGTCGAGCGTGTTCACCTTGAAGAGGAAGTTCTGCAACGTCTGCCGTCCTACGAAGCCGAGCAGCAACACCGCAGCTCCAATGCCGAGCGTCAGCCCGACGATGACCTGCAACGCCCCCTGCCGCATCACCAGCCGCAAGATGCGAGCTGTATCTGCTCCCAGCGCCATGCGGATGCCGAACTCCTGCGTCCGCTGGTTCACGCTGAAGCTCATCACGCCGTAAAGGCCCACCGCCGCCAGCACCGCCGCACCGATTCCGAAGATCGTGAACAGTGTCGCGATGAGACGGTTGTTGCCGAGCACGTCCTCGTGGTGCTGCGCTGGTGTGCCGCCGAAATACACCGGTAAATTCCGGTCGATTTGCGCCACTGCGCGCCCGAGCGCCGGCCCGAGTGCCTCCGCACGTTGCGCCGGCTTCGGGCGCACGACGACGGTGACATACTGCGGCGCCAGTGGCACGCCCAGCAGTGGAATGTAGAACCCCGCCGAGTCGGCCTGCTGGTTCATCGGTCCCTGCATCAGCGTGTCCGGCACCACTCCCACGATGGTGCGCCATTCCTGCGGCTGCGCCGGATTGTGCTGGCGAATGCGACGCCCGATCGGGCTCTCGTTGCCCCAGTACTTGCGCGCGAAGCTGCTGTTCACAATCGCCACCGGCTGGCGCGCATCGCTGTCTTCGATCGTGAAGTCGCGGCCCTCGATGATCTTCAGTCCGAGCAGCTCGAAGTAGCCATCTGACACCGCCTCGGAGTTTCCCTGCGGCCGGTCGCGATCGGTGACATACGTTTTTCCATCAACCTCATAGCGCCCGAAGGCGGCGGCCGTCATGCGTTGCCGGGAGCTCAACGCGGCGCCGCTGAACTCCGCGTTCGAGCGAAGTCCCCGCAGCGCCCTCACGAAGAACTGCTGCCGCGCTTCACTGCTCGGGTAATCACCCTCCATCAGACCGAGCCGCGCCGAGTAGACCGCCTCTTCGTCGTAGCCGTAGTCGAGCGTCGTCTGGTTGCGGATCGACTTTACCTGGAACGTTGCGGCCACGAGCAATGCTGCGCTCAAGGCGATCTGCGCAATTACCAATGTGCGGGTTAGGCGATTAACCAGCGGGCTGGTGTTGCCGCGACCGCCGGCCTTCATCACGTCGGCAGGATTCTGGCGCGAGCTGAGCAGCGCCGGGATTAAACCCGATGCGATTGTCGCCACCAACGCGATGCCGATGGTGAATAGCAGCACAGTGCCGTCGATCGAGAAGACGAGCCAGGATGGCGGCGGCATGGGCATCGACCGCATGTAGCTCGTGATCATGTCGAGCGACCAGTAGGCCAGCAGGACGCCGATCCCCGTCCCGAGGACTGCGATCAACAGGCTCTCCGTCAGCATTTGCCTAACGAGCCGACCGCGTGTCGCCCCGAGCGCGCCGCGGATCGCCAGCTCCTTCGCCCGCAGCGCAGCGCGGCCGAACTGCATGTTCATCACGTTCACGCACGCGATCAGCAACACCAGCACGACTGCGCCGAACATGGCGTAGATCGTGCCGCGCATCTGCGGGCCGGTGAATGGCCCCATCGGCACCTGCCGGAGCGGCAAGACACGCGCCGAAGCGAGCTCGCGGTTCGTCGTCGGGTGATCCTTTGCCAGCCGCCGCGCGATTTCGGCCGCCTCCACGTTGGCTTGGTCGAAGCTCACGCCAGGCTTCAGACGCGCGATGATTCTACGGAACGGGCTCATCGTGTCCGGCGTCCCGCGGGGTTGCACCGGAAATTCGTTGTAGAGCGGCACCCACAGCTGGTCGTTCTGCGGGAACTTGAACTTGGGCGGCATCACGCCGACCACAGTCGCCGGCTTGCCATTAATGCGGATCGCCTGCCCCACCACGTTCAGATCGCCGCCGAAGTCGCGCTGCCAGATCTCGTCGCTCAGCAGCGCCACCTTCTCAGCCCCCGGCCGGTTATCGTCGGCCGTGAACTCGCGGCCCAGCACCGGCGAGACGCCGATGATACGGAAGAAATCCTCCGTCACATAAGCGCCGGTGTAACGCTGTGGCGCGCCTTTGTAGGTGACGTTCGCGTTCCCGTTACTCAGGTAGGCAGCGAGCATCGAGTAGGACTGCTGCGCTGCGCGAATGTCCTCGTAATCCTGTGCGGACGGCACCGAGCCCGCACCGCCGTTGTTCTGGTTCGCGTCAGGCTTCGGATCGACGAGGCCGATGCTGACCAGCTGCTGCGGATTCGGAAACGCGAAGCCGCGCAGCACAGCGCCATTCACAATCGCGAACTGCGTTGTCACGCCGCAGATGCCGAGCGCGAGCACCGTGACGGCGAGCACACAAAACGTCTTCTCTTTGAAAAGAACACGCAGCCCGATGCGGAGGTCCTGAAGAAAGGACTGGAAGAACATAGAAAGCTATCTGCTTACGCGAGAGGTGAAGAGTGAAACGACATGCAGCTCGTCAGGGCTCCGGCGGCAGCTGCGACGCTAAAATCGTTGCGTTGCTTCGCAGCACGACACTAGGCGCCTGGTGCGAAGAAGCCGGAGCCTGCGCGAGGCGCTTTGCACGTCGGCGTCGAGTGGCAGCTACAGCGCCTGCTGCGCTGCCTGCAAGATCGCGAACACGCCGCTCAGGATGAGCACCATGTAGACTGCGCCCTCGTACGCGCTGCGCTCTTCGCGTTCGGCACGCGCGACCATGACGTACAGAGACTTTGCCGTGCGGGATTTGTTGCTGGTGTTTTTCATATTCACCAACTCCCTATGCAAGGCGCATGCCATCAGTCGGAGCCGGAAGCTAAGTGACTTCCGTTCGGGCGTTTAACGATTGTCGCTCATGCTCCGCGACATGAGCTGCAGTTGCGCTACCGGGATCAACCGTTCCGAAAGTGGGAAGCCTCCGTTGATGCAGGTTGCCGCGTGACCTCCGAGGGAGGAATGCAGGATCGAGCGGTATTGCTATGCGCGCACCGCTGGCTTGGCAAGTTCCCCCGCCCTACTAAGGGCAAGCTGCTCACGCCCTTCGCTACACAATCGTGCAGCCGCTTGCGGCAGCGAATTGTCTCGCGCTATTCGGGCTCGCGGCCAGAGTGGCTCGCGCATGAACATCCGTCGCGCAGCCCCGCCCATCGTCTCGCGAGTCCACCGTATCGCCGTCGCGGTGATGTTGTTTGCCGGGGCGGCCGGCCTGTTCGCGAAAGAAGAAAAGAAAGGCCCAGATCTCGGGTCGATCGTGAAGGACCTTTACGCCGCACACCAGAACGGCAGCGCACTATTCAACCAGACAAAAGACCGCAAACTGCTCGACCGGTTCTTCACCAAGGAGATCGCCGATAAGCTCTGGAAGGACGCTGTCGCTGCGGATGGGGAAATCGGTGCGTTAGATTTCGACCCGCTCTACGGCTCACAGGATCCGCAGATCACGAAGTTCAAAGTCGGCGAGACAAATTACGGGAAGCATCATCGATCCGGGGACTTCATCACCTACGAAGGCTTCGCAATTGTCGACGTCACCTTCACCGCTGGAGGCAAACCGATGTACGTGATGTATCAGGTGCAAACCGAGGGCGCCGACAAAGGGAAGATCTCGAACATCACTTACAATGACGGCACCTCGCTCGTCGATGCGCTGAACCCCGAGACTCACGCCGCAGCGCCTGAGCCCAAAGCTTCCTCTAGCCAGCCGAAGCGCAGCAATTCCTCGGCGGCGAGTCCGAGCACCGCGAACGCCAACCTGCTGGTCAATGGCAACTTCGCGACAGGCGATTTCACCGGCTGGGAGACGAAGCTCACTCCGAAGAGCGGCCCATATTCCGGCCCAAATCTCGGCGTCAACAAGACACGCTACAAAGGAGGCTTTCGAGCTGGTTTCAACGGCGGCGACTCAGTGGTAGGAGCTTCGATTGCACAGACATTCGCGACGTTACCCGGAGAAACCTACCAGCTCACTTTTGACTACCTGACGGGCGGCGGACCGGGCAAGCCGCAGAAGATGCAGGTGATTGTGTCGGATAGCGATTTCGAGCCGGTGAAGGTCGCGCCGCCTGGCGACAAAAACGTGACCTACACCTACTCGTTCGTGCCGAAAGGCACCATCACCACGGTCACCTTCCAGGATGACGCCGCCAACAGCACCGTCAGTATCGATGGCTTGCTCGGCCCGGTGCAGATCACGCAGCTCCGTCCCTGACGCTAGCCGAAAGCCAGGCAGCCACGCGCATCGAGAGGTGTTATGCGTGAATCACGTATAGCATTGTCGCTTCGCATGGGGCGGAGTTCTGAACGGTGCTAAGCACCGATCGCGTTCTCGACCGCGGACCGTGCAATGCCGTGCGGCGCAGCTCGACCTTGCTCCCATTCCTGAAGGGTTCGCTTCGAGATCTGCAACTGAAGCGCCGCCTCGCTTTGCGAGAGATTTTCCCGTTCGCGCCAGTTTCGCAGCCGAGCCGGCAACGTGTCGCTCGCCGCTTTCTGATGCTGGAGATGAGCCAGCCGGGTTCCGTAGGCCATTCGCGCATGCTATACGTGGATCACGTATAGCAACAAGCCTGTTCCACCGACCTAACAGGCGCGCCGAGACATCATACGTGCTTCACACATAGCGAAGGGGCAGCTTGGTATGACAAAGCTGTGCGGATCAAAGTCGTCGCGAGTCACCGCCCTGCCCTTCGCGAGCGGCTAAGAGAATGACAAACGGGGAGAGCCGAACGTCAGCGTGAGCATGGCGCGAGACTTCGCCAGGGCGCGTGCACGACAATAATTCCGCCGAGCAGGAACACTGCGACTCCACGAGTAGATACAGTTCCCGTTTGGTGAGTGCTATACGGTAGTCACGTATAGCAACAAGTCCGATCGAACCCGAACGGAAATGAACAAGGAAGATCCGGCTTTTGCGCTCCGTTGCGCCGCGCGCAATATGAGCGATGCGATCGCGGGATTCGTCCGGACAGAGCGGCGTGCTGGTGTTGCTCGGAGTGTTGTTCACCATCATTCTCGCCGGACTCGATAACACCATCGTCAGCACCGTCATCCCGGTAGCGCTGCCGGAGCTCGGCGGCGGGCACCTCTACGCATGGACGTTCGCCGCCTATATGCTGGCCGCGGCGGTATCGATGCCGATCTGGGGACCGGGCTCGGATCGATGGGGACGTCGCCGCACTTTTCTCGTCGGCATTGTCGTTTTCACGGTCGGAAGTGCGCTCTGTGCCGTCTCGCGCACGATGGTGGAGTTCATCGCCGCGCGTGCCGTCCAGGGCATCGGAGCCGGCGCGGTGGCGACGCTTCCGTTTGTGCTGCTCGGAGTGGTTTACCCGCCCGAGAAACGTGGCCGCGCGCTCGGCGCTGCCAGCACCGCGTGGGCGATCGCGAGTGTGGCAGGACCACTCCTTGGCACACTGATCGTGACGCACGTTTCATGGCGCTGGGCGTTCCTGATCAATGTCCCGATTGCGATCGTGGCGGGTTTCCTCGTCATCGCCGGAATGCGCGAGAGCATCGGGCAGAGCGTCGGGCGTTTCGATCTCGCCGGCGCCCTTCTCGCCGGCGCGGGCGGAAGCGCTTTGATGTGGGCGTTTGTGGATCTCGGTGAAGGAAAAATCGGGCTGATCCAGGCTGCGCTCGTTGCGGCCGGGATCATCCTGCTCGCGGTCTTTGTGTGGCACGAAGGGCGAACTCCGCACCCGATTCTGCCGTTGAGTTTCTTTCGGCATGCTGGTTACGCAGCCTCGACTTCATCGTCGTTCCTCGCCTTCTTCAGCGGGTTCGGTCTGAGCTCTTATCTGCCGCTCGCCACCAACACCGCATTCCATGAGAACCGCGCGATCGTGGGCCTCGTGGTGGGGGCGTTCACCATCGGATGGAGCGCGTTCGCTTTCGGCACGGGACGATCGGTGCATCGGATCGGAGAACGTCTTCCCTGTATGATCGGAATCGTGGTGCACATTCTCGGGTTGCTCTTGTTCATGGTGGCATTTGCCCAAGGCGTCGCGTGGGTCGCGGTGGCGGCGCTCGTGTCCGGCGCCGGCATGGGATTGCTCTCGCCCGCGCTGACCGTGGTGGTGCAGAACAGCGTGCCCGTGGCCCGCATGGGCAGCGCGACAACCAGCCAGCAGTTTATCCGCCAGGTCGGCGCGGCACTGGGCATCAGCGCGTTCGTATTAGCCGCGACCGCAGGCGGATTTCGCGTCGCTCTGCTGCTGATGATCGCCGTCAGCGCCGGAGCATTCGCCTGCATCCTGGCCCTGCCTGCGCACAGCCTGCACTCGGCTGACCAACAGACCGGTGCTTAGAAGTAACGGCAGGAGCTGCAGCGGTTGGCGCAGCATCACCGATGTTGCGCAACTCCGGCGCGATCCGGCTACAGCGGTATCGCTGCGGAGACGCGCTCCCGGAAGAACGGCCGGAGCAATTCCTATTTGCCGCGGGCGACCTTCTCCGTCTTTCCCTGCTCGTCGATGAACTTGCCCGTCGACGCCGTGTTCCCGAAGATGAACTTCGTCTTCACCTTCCCCTTCGCATCTGACTCGACGTACTCCGTCTCCTTCTCAGTCCCGTCGGCAGAGTAGGTTCTCGGCTTCGCCTCGTTCTCAAACTGCACTTTGACGAGCGGCGACCCGTCCTTTGGTGTCGCGACAATCTTCCGGTCACCATCTCCGATCACGTATTTCCCTTTGAACCAACCATCCTCATGCCCCAGAGCTGGCGACAGGAAGGTGAACGAGAGCGCGCAGCTCAGGGCCGCGGCATGGAGAAGCTTGCTGGAATTGATCATGGTTCGTTAGGCGCTCTCTTTACGGCGAATCTGCCCTCATCGACAAGCACAGTCGAGGTGAAAAACTCCAGTCCCCCCGTTTGAAAGATTCGCGCCAGCGGATTAGATGCTCGGCGGCAAAAATCTATGAAGAAGCTTCTTCTCTCCCTGACGGTCGCGGGAATTGCTGCCATCGCGCCGACCCGCACCTCGAGTGCTGCCGACGATGCGTCCAGTAGCATCACCTTCAGCAGCGTGAGCGTCTCGGATGCGACGAACATGTCCAGCAAGCCGAAAGTCACGGCCGACGCACATCTTCCGTCGGCCACGCTGAAGGTGAAGGATTTGGTTGTCGGAAAAGGGGCAACCGCGACGCCGGATTCAACGGTATCAGTCCATTACGTGGGCGTTCGTTATGCCGATGGCAAACAGTTCGACTCCTCGTGGGAACGCGGCGGGCCGACCAGCTTTCCCCTCAAGCGGCTGGTCAAAGGCTTCACTCAAGGGATCGGCGGTAACGGCGACATCTCGCCCATGAAAGTGGGAGGCCGCCGCATCATCATCATCCCTCCCGAGATGGCTTACGGCGCGCAGGGAACGCCGGACGGCGGCGTCCCGCCAGACGCTTCGATCGTCTTCGTCGTTGACCTGATCGCGGTAAAGTAGCGCGCGACCTGAAGTGACAAGGAGGAATGCAGAAGGAAGAAAACGACCTGCGGGATCGGACCAAGGATTTCGCCCTGCGGGTCGTGCGAATGTTTTGCTCGCTCCCGAAGACAACGGAGGCGCAGGTGCTTGGGAAGCAGTTGCTGCGCTCCGGAACTTCGATTGGAGCGAACTATCGCGAAGCATTTCGCGCGCGGAGCAAAGCGGAGTTCATCGCGAAATGCGGTGATTCGCTGCGCGAGATTGAGGAAAGCGCCTACTGGCTCGAATTGCTCGTCGAATCAGGGATCGTCGACGCGAAAAAGCTCGAACCGTTGCGACGAGAGTGCGACGAGCTCACCGCAATCTTCGTCACGATCGTGAAACGCGCCAAAACTTCATAATTCTCCCTTCATCCGTCTGCCTTCGCCTGCCGCCGCTGCCCGCGTCAGCGCCTTTGTCCTGGCGGCAACCGTCGGCAGCTATCGCACCGGGCTGCTCGTGATGATGATCCCGAACGTGCGTGCCGCAAGTCGCTTCAGGGCGATCATCTCCAGCGTGTCGTCAGCACATCCGGCCGCGTCAATCTCACCGCCGTTCGGAAGTCAGCGCCAGCGATCAATCTACAAACGAGAACTCGCTCGACATCTCCTTGCATTGCATCGTCGTCTTCACCTTCGCTGCTTCGCCATCGATCTTCAGCGTCCCAGTCAGCACGACCTTACCCGAGTCGTAATCGACGTTCGCTTTTCCGGTGAAGTTCGTCTCGCCCGCGCGTGTTGCGCTGCTGAGCTTCACCGGCCCCGAGTCGGTATCTTGCAACGTACCGTGCAACTGGTGCACGCCATAAATCAGAGTTAGAGACGTCTCACGCCCGGCGCTCCCCGCACGGTGCTCATGCACGCTGAGAACCAGCGAGTCGCTGCTGCACAACAGCCAGGTGCTATCCCGCGCGATCCCGGTTGTTGCGACTAAGCCGAGCACCATCAACAGGAGAAAGAAACATCGTGAACTCATTCCGCCGAGGATGTTCGGCCGCTGTCCTCCGCTCAATCTCTTTGTCCGGCGGACTCGACGGCGACAACGGGCGCCGGGCGGCGCGAAGTCAGGGTTGATCCCGTGCTCGCGGCGATGATCAGCGCCACTGCCAGCCATTGACGGAAGGAAAGCAGTTCGTGCAGGACGACCACGCCAAGTAGCGCAGCCACCGCCGGCTCCAGGCTCATGAGGATGCCGAAGGTGCGTGCCGGAAGTCGCTTCAGGGCGATCATCTCCAGCGTGTAAGGCACCGCGCTCGAGAGCAGCGCCACTCCGGCTCCCGCCACGAAAAGCGGCAGCGTCAGCCGCTCGAACCCGCCCGTAGCAATCGCGCCAGGCACCGCGATGAAGGAAGCGATCAGCATTCCCGTCGCCACCGAGGCGCCCCCGGGCATGATGCGGGATACACGGCCGCCCAGCAGAATGTAGCCGGCCCAGCACACCCCGGCTGCGAGTGCCAGAGCGACGCCGAAAGCGTCCGTTCCGCCGCCCGACCACGGCGTGATCAGCGCGATACCGGCCGCAGCCAAAACGACCCACGCGATATCCACCGCCCGCCGCGATCCGAACACCGCCACCGCCAGAGGGCCGATGAACTCTACCGTGACCGCGACTCCGAGCGGGATCCGTGAAAGCGAAAGGTAAAACAGTATGTTCATCGTCGCCAGGATCAGGCCATACGGAATCACCGCCCGCCACTGCGACCAAGACAGTGCGCGCAGCCTGGGACGGAACGCCGCCATGAGCATGATTGCGGAGAGGACGACCCGCAGCCCCACGGTTCCGACCGGCCCAAGCGCGGGAAAGAGGCCTTTGGCCAAGGCCGCGCCGGCCTGGACGCTGACGATGGCGCCGAGAATGGAGGCTAGCGGAAGGCGGTGCGACATAGACAATGCGAAATTTGGGCGGAGCCCGAGAGCTGGGAGCCTTGAGTCAATCGGCGGAACCGG
>CADCTA010000006.1 GCA_902805675.1 uncultured Chthoniobacterales bacterium
AATCACCGCGTTCATCGTGGATGTGGACACGCCCGGGCTGGAGATGCCGTTTCGCTGCCGATTCATGGGGCTGCGCGCTCTCTATAATGGCGTCGTCACGTTCAAGGACGTGCGCGTGCCGAAGGAGAACGTCATCGCCGGTGAAGGCAAAGGTCTCAAGGTGGCGCTGACAACGTTGAACACCGGTCGCCTCACCATTCCGGCGGCATGCGTCGGCTTGTGCAAACGCCTGCTGGAAGTCTCACGCAAATGGGCCGCTGAGCGCGTGCAATGGGGCGTGCCGATCGGGCAGCACTACGCGATCGCGGGCAAGATCGCCGAGATGGCGGGGAACACCTTCGCGATGGAGGCGATCACGTTCCTCACCTCGGCGCTGGTGGACAAAAAAGCCGGCGATCTCCGCATCGAAACGGCGATGTGCAAAATGTGGTCGACCGAGATGACCTGGAAGATCGCCGACGATGCGATGCAGGTGCGCGGCGGCCGTGGCTACGAGACGGAGCAGTCGCTCCGCGAGCGCGGCGACGAGCCAACGGCAGTGGAGCGTTTCCTGCGCGATTGCCGCATCAACACCATCTTCGAAGGCTCTAGTGAGATCATGCGCCTGTTCATCGCGCGCGAAGCACTCGACCCGCACCTGAAAGTCGGCGGCGCAGTTTTCAACACGACGTTGCCGATGCGCACCCGCATCCGCTCCATCTTCGGCTCTGGCTCGTTCTATTCCCGCTGGTATCCGCGCCAATACGCCCGCGCCAAAACGGGTGATCTGAGCAGGCTGCACGAACAGCTGCGGCCGCACGTGAAGTACAGCGCCAAGACGGCCAAGAAGCTGGCGCGCGGTTTATTCCACTCGATGATGCGGTTCGGACCGAAGCTCGACCGCGAGCAGCTCCTGCTCTCGCGCTTTGTAGGCGTCGCGACCGAGCTCTTCGCGGTGAACGCGACCTGCTCCTACGCGCAGCACATGATCAACAGCGGCAAGAACGCCGAAGAGACCCTCTCGTTGGTGCATTACTTCTGTGAGTCAGCGAAGTCGCGGATCGACCATCACTTCGCCGGCACATCGAGGAATGCCGACCGCCGCGGCTACGATCTCGTGCAGGACCTGCTCAAAGGTAAGCACGAGGAGCTGCGCAGCGGCATCGTGTAGTTCGAACCGCCTCGTTAGGCGACCCGCAACGTCGTTGGCATTCCGGCTGCTTTTTGGCTCGGGATGCCTCCGGTGGTATTCCTGCTGCTCGCCGCTCTTTGCGGTCTCGTCAGCCGCTGTCTGCTGATCAAGGCCGCGTGGTGCGTCAGCAAGCGCTGGCGTTTTGGGATCTTTCTGCCGTTCGGTCCCTACTTTTTTCGCCGGCAGTATCCGGAGGACGTGCAACGAGCACGAATGTTCCAGCTCGCGGCCATCCCGTTCGTTTTCATCTACGTGCTAGTTTCACCAGAGTTGATCCCCGATACGCGCGTTAAATTCGTCCGCGTCGGACCTCCGGGCCAGGAGAAGCATGCATTGTCGGTCGGTGGTCACGTCTTCAGTTTTGGCGGGAAAGTCGCGGAGCCGACGATGAAGCCGCAGCAGGTGGAGACGGTTTCAACAGAGGAGCGCCGCGTCGCCCACGAACGCGAGATGAAGCGGCTCGCCGAATGGAGCGATGCGTTGCGTATTCGGCGCCGTGATCTGCTCAAGAGTGACGTCGAGGGAGCGCGCGCGTACGACCGGGACGCGACCGCGTACAACGCCGCTCTCGCAAAGGCGACTGCCGAAAACGCGACCCTCGCATCGCTCTCGCACTAGTCTCTCGCGCCCTGCGCGCTGCATTTCGGTCGCTGGTTTGACCGCCTAACTGCTCCCGGCTAGTCTCAGCGGATGAGTATGCCGCCCGTGCTCACGGAGTCGGCCCGCACATCCTCGCGGAGCCAACAAACCCAGAGCAAATCAGCCACCGACACTTTCCAACAGCGCGCGAACGAGGCGCTGGAAAAGCTTGAACGTCACATCCTTATGGATGGTTTCCGGATCGTCTTCGATCTGGAGAAGAGCCGCGGCTCTTATATCCACGACGCGAGCACCGGCAATCGGCTGATCGATTTCTACGGCTTCTTCGGCTCGGTGCCGGTCGGGTTTAATCATCCGCACTTCGACGACCCTGCCGTGCAGGAGGAACTGCTCGCGGCTTCCCGGACGAAGGTCGCGAACTCGGACGTCTACTCCGAGCAGTACGCGGCCTTCGTGGAGACATTCACGCGCGTCGCCGGTCTGGCGCCGCTCGAGCGTTATCTCTTTATCGAGGGCGGCGCGCTCGCGATCGAGAACTGCCTGAAAGCAGCGATGGATTGGAAGGTGCGCAAGAACATGGCGGCTGGACGTGGCGAGCGCGGCACGCAGATCCTGCACTTCCGGAAGGCTTTCCACGGCCGCAGCGGCTACACCATGAGCCTCACGAACACCGATCCGACGAAGACGGATCTGTTCGCGAAATTCGACTGGCCGCGTGTGTCGACGCCGTTCATCGACTTCTCGTTAGACGAGACACAGCGCGAGCGCGACGTGATCGAGCGCGAGCAGAAGAGCGAGCAGGAAATCCGCGCGTTCATCGCGGAGCGCGGTGTGGACATCGCGGCAATCATCCTCGAGCCGATTCAAGGCGAGGGCGGCGACAATCACTTCCGGCGCGAATGGCTGCAGAAGCTGCGCGAGATCTGCGACGAGAACGAGATGCTGCTCATCTTTGACGAGGTGCAGACTGGCCTCTGCACGACTGGGAAGGTCTGGTGCTCGCAGCATTTCGACGTCAAACCCGACCTGATGGCATTCGGCAAGAAGGTGCAGGTGTGCGGCGTGATGGCGGGTCCTCGTCTCGACGAGGTGAAGGACAACGCCTTCCGGCTGCCGAGCCGGTTGAACTCAACCTGGGGCGGCAATTTCACCGACATGGTCCGCTCGAAGCATTACCTGCAGGTGATCGAGGAGGAGAATCTCGTCGAGAACGCGCGTGTCATGGGCGAGCGCATCGTGGCCGGTCTGCGTGAGCTCGCGGCTGAATGCCCGACGATCAGCGCGGTGCGCGGCCGCGGGTTGTTCATCGCCTTCGATCTTCCGGACGGCAAAATGCGCGATCAGGTCTGGAAGGAACTCTACGATCGCGGTCTGCTCGTCTTGAAGTCGGGCGAGCGCGCGATCCGGTTCCGCCCGGCGTTGGATATCACGGCAGAGGTCGTGGAAGAAGCCATGGAGATCCTGCGCCAGGAATGCCGGCGACTCTGTCGCTGATGCGCTCCGTTCTAGAGAAACTCGGGATCGGCGGCGACGAAACTCCCGGCGCGTTTGACGGTGAATGGCGCGGCGGTGGGGCCGTGATCGAGAAGTATTCGCCGATCGACGGCAGCTTGCTGGCGCGGGTTCGCACCGCGTCGGATGACGATTACGAGCGCACCGTTACGCGCGCGCAGGAAGCATTCGCAAAGTGGCGCGTGACGCCCGGCCCGGTGCGCGGCGAAACCGTGCGACAGCTCGGCAACGCGCTGCGCGAGTCGAAGTCGGATCTCGCCAAGCTCGTCACGATGGAGATGGGCAAGATCATCGCGGAAGGCGAGGGCGAGGTGCAGGAGATGATCGACATCTGCGACTTCGCCGTCGGGCAGTCGCGGATGCTTTATGGCCTAACGATTCAGTCTGAACGTCCGAGCCATCGCCTGATGGAGCAGTGGCACCCGCTCGGGATCGTCGGGATCATCTCGGCTTTCAACTTCCCGGTCGCCGTCTGGTCGTGGAACGCTGCCCTCGCTGCGGTTTGCGGTGACTCGACCATCTGGAAGCCTTCGGAAAAGACGCCGCTCACCGCGATCGCAGTGATCAAGATTGCTGAGCGCGTCTGCCGTAACACCGGCGCCGACCCAGCGATCTTTTCGCTCTTGGTCGGTGATGGACCGTCCGTCGGACAGAAGCTCGCCGCCGACGGTCGTGTGCCGCTCGTCTCAGCCACGGGCTCGACGCGGATGGGCTACGAAGTCGCCAAGACCGTGCATGGCCGGCTCGGCAAGAGCATCCTCGAACTCGGCGGCAACAATGCGTTGATCGTCTCGAAAACCGCGGATCTCGATATGGCGGTGCGCTCGATCTTCTTCGGTGCCGTTGGCACTGCTGGTCAGCGCTGCACGTCGACGCGACGCGTAATCGCTCACGAATCCGTGGCAGGGGATCTGCGCGAGCAACTGCTCGGCGCTTACAAATCGATGCGCATCGGCAACCCGCTCGATCGCAACACACTCGTTGGGCCGCTGATTGATCCGCCTTCGGTCGACAACGTGCAGCAATCGATCGAGCGCGTGAAACAGGAAGGCGGCGAGATCCTCTACGGCGGCGAAAAGCTGAACGGCGGGGAGTATCTAGGTGGCTGCTACATGCGCCCGGCTCTCGCGACCGCGCGGCACGAGTTCGAGATCGTGAAGCACGAGACGTTTGGGCCGTTGCTCTACCTGATGACCTACAACGACTTCGACGAGGCGCTCACGATGCACAACGACGTGCCGCAAGGCCTCAGCTCTTCGATCTTCACGAACGACATGCGTGAGGCGGAGAAGTTCCTCAGCACGGTCGGGAGCGATTGCGGCATCGCGAACGTCAACGCCGGCACCAGCGGCGCGGAAATCGGCGGCGCCTTCGGCGGCGAGAAGGCGACCGGCGGCGGACGCGAGAGCGGTAGCGACTCGTGGAAGAGCTACATGCGTCGCCAGACCAACACGATCAACTTTTCAACCGAGCTTCCACTTGCCCAGGGCATCACGTTTGGCGCGGGCGAGGGGAGCGCAACCGCATAACGAACATGGACACAGCAACACTGGAGAACAGTCAGGTCAGTGCAGCGGAATTGCGTTTCGAATGGCCGCTCTGCTACGACGCAGAGAACTTCATCCTCAGCCGAATCGACGCGTTTACGCAGCAGAACAGCTTTGCGCGCACGCTGGCGACGAGGATGCGCGACGAGACCGGGACGCTGCTGCTCGATTGGACCGACTACCTGCTTTTGCCATCATCGGACGAGGCGGAGCTGCGCGCGACCGGCTACACGGAAGATCCGCTGGCCGATGCGCCGGACGCGCAGAAGCAGCTCTGGCATCCAGAGGCGATGTTGCCGCGCGTGCTGATCGCGCCGACCAACGCGAAGTATCCACTCGCGCTCGGCATTCGCCCAGAGCACGTGGCTGACTTCGCTGGCGTGCACGGAATTACGAATGAGATCGAAGGCGCACCGCTGTCGCGTTTCCGGCGCATGCTGATTTCGGAGGAGAATGGCGCCCGTTTTGAGGCGATTGAGCGCCGCGCGTATCGCGGCTACATGCCGGCTGATGCCGACGTGAAGTCGTACCTCGCCGCACGTGAGCTTTGGCAGACCCGCCGCCGGATGTGGGATGACGATGCGCAAGGCATGAAGAACGGGCTCGAGTGCATCACCCAGATGGTCGACCTCGTCGGCAAGGATCTGGCCTGTCACCTCGTCTTCGAGGAGGAGCGACGCTACTGGCAGAAGCGGAACAAAGCGGCTGTGGAGCAAAAGCGGCGGCAGGATTCGTTAGGCCTCGGCTGGACGAACCACGATCACCATACCTTCCGCTCTTCGCGCGAGTGCTTCGTGGACCTGATCAAAGCGTGGGAGCTTCTCGGCTTCCATCGTCGCGAGCGTTACTATGCCGGCGCACAGGCTGGATGGGGCGCGCAGATTGTCGAGCAGCCGGTGGAAGGCATTATCATCTTCAACGATGTCGATCTGAACCCCGACGAGGTGGAGGTCGATTTCTCGCGCATGCCGCTGACGGCGCAGCCGAAGCTCGGGACGATCGGGCTCTGGTGCGGATTGCACGGCGAGAGCTTTCTCGAAGCTGGGATGCATCACCTCGAGTGCCGCTTCGATTTTGCGCTCCTGCGCGAGCAACTCGCAGCTGAAGGCGTGAATACGATGAAGCCGTTCTCCGATTTTCCGTTCTTGAAGCAGGCGTTCACGGAAGGCGAGCGTTGGCTCGTGCGTACTCTGCGTGCCGAGCGTCTACGCACCAACGGCTCGATCGATGAAGCGCAGTTTGGCGAGTTTGTGAAGAACGGTGCGATCGGCAGCCACCTCGAGAACCTGCAACGCAAAGGCGGCTTCAAGGGCTTCAATCAGCACGCCGTCAGCATCATCATCGCCGAGACCGATCCGCGGAAACAGCAAGGGCATTGAGCGACTCCTTGCGGCAAGCTACGAGGTCGCCGACTTGCGGTGGGTGCGCTGACCAGCGATGGTTTGGGACGCGGGCGCGAGCTGATTTACAGCAAAAACGTCGTGCGTGGCGTGAGGTCCTTCGCCGTCTGCGTGGCTCAGGATGACATGCTAGGAAGCACAACGAACTAACACATTATGGAACCCGTATACATCCTCGGCGGAGGCCGAACCGACTTTAAGCGTAACCTCAAGAAGGAGGGCAAGTCGCTCCGGCATTTGATTATTGAGGCAGGCCAGGCGGCGCTGAAAGACGCGAAGATCGACCCGAAGGAAATTCAGGCGGCGGCGGTCGGTAACTTCAACGGCGGCCAGTTCACGAAACAGCTGCATCTCGGCGCGTTCATCCCGGAGATCGATCCGGCGCTGCACGGAATCCCGACGATGCACACCGAGGCAGCTTGCGCCTCAGGTTCGCTCTCAGTGCTTCTCGGAGCGCAGTGGGTGATGGGTGGTTTTCATGACGCGGTGCTCGTCGTCGGGGCGGAGCAACAGAAGACGATGTCCTCACGCGACGGCTCGGATGTACTCGGTGCGGCAGCCGATTTCGACATCGAGCGACCTGAGTATGGCGACTTCATGTTTCCGAAACTCTTCGGGCGCATCGCGCAGATCTACATCGAGAAGTATGGCGCCTCCGAGCAGGAGCTCGCCTGGGTCGCTTACAAGAACTACGCCCACGCGCGTCTGAATCCGATGGCGCAAATGCGCGACGCGGACCTGACGTTCGACTGCGCCTCTCAGGTGTCCGAGAAAAACCCAAGTGTCGCTCCGCCGCTGAAGGTGTCGGATTGCTCGCAGATCACCGATGGCGGCGCTGCCGTCGTGCTCGTGTCAGGCAAATACATGGATCGCATGGGCCTCGATCGTTCCAAGTACCCGACGATGCTCGGCTTCGGAAGCACGACCGACTATCTAGCGCTCGAGAAGAAGGACGCGCCGATCTTTACCACGGCCTCGAAAGCCGCGGAGAAGGCGTTCGCGATGACCAGCGGACTGACGCCAAAGGACATGCACGGCGTTGAGGTTCACGATTGCTTCTCGATCACTGAGATCTGCGCCTACGAAATCCTCGGCCTTGCCGAGCGCGGCAAGGGCGCGGAACTGGCGATCAGCGGCGCGACGGCGTTGCCACAGGTGCGGAACGAGAAGGTCGGCGGCAGCATCCCATGGGAGATTCCGGTGAACACCGGCGGCGGCCTAATTGGCGACGGTCACCCAGTCGGCGCCACGGGCGTGCGGCAGGTCTTCGACGCATATCAGCAGCTCACCGAGCAGGCGAATGAGCGGCAAATCGAAGGCTGCAAACGCTTCCTCACCTTCAACATGGGCGGAAGTCTCACGACATCCGTCGCCATGATCTGGGGCCGCTCGTAAGCGTTAGCTGATGCGGCGATACCGCGCCTCGATCAGCGAGTAAACTCCGAAGAGCGCGAGCCCGGCACCGACGATCGCGAGCAGCACCTGACCGTGCGGTTGGGAGGCGACTTTGCGGAGTGCTTCGGCGAGCCCGCCCGCTTCGCTAGCGTCGCTTTGCAGCGCGGCCTGGAGGAAGAACCAGCCCATCAACGCAAAGGCGACACCGCGCGCGGCATAGCCCATCCGGCCCGCGCGTCGACTCCAGATTGCCTGGTCGCTCGAGAGTTCGTGCCCGCGCAGGTTCTTCGAGAAACTCGCCGTCCAGGCGCGGCCGAACTGGAACAACGCGGCGCCGATCACGGCGAGGCCGACGGCTGCGACGAGCCAGCGGCCGAACGGCTGGTTCAAGAGCAGCGCCGCTCCGCTTTCCTGCCCCGAACTTCCGGAACGGCCGGAGCCTCGTCCAGCTGCTTGCGCGAGAGCCGTGCTGGCTAATCCCGCATACGCGATGCCGCTGATGAGCGCGATGGCGCGTTTACCGATCTTACGGGAGCGTTCGTCGGTGCTGCCGCCGAGCATCAGGACCTGCGCGAAACGCCACAATGCGTAAGCGGCGAGGCCGCCGCCGACGAGCCAGAGCGCGCCTTCACCGAACGGGGAGTTGCCGATCGCGCGGACGGCTTGTTGTTGATCGACGACTTTGCCGCCGCCGATTCCGAGCCCCGCCATGGCGGCCAATCCGCCGACGACGAGATAAACAGCGCCCCGGGCTGCGAGTCCTGCTCGCCCGAGGACCACGAACCAGGTGGCAGATCCGCCTGAACCGGCGGCTAATGAAGAGCTCTGCACGAGCTCGGGAACACGTAGGGCAAAGCGGCCCGAATGCGCTGACGCAACCCGTCAGCGCACCCGTGACCGATTCGAATCTAGGTCCTGCTGCGGCCTGCGATCATCCGATAGATGATCAGCAGAATGATCGCGCCGATGACGGACGCGATGAAGCCAGCCGCGTCGCCTTCTCCGTACCAGCCCATTGCGCGCCCGAGGAACCCGGCGAGAAATGCGCCGGCGATACCAAGGATAATGGTGATGATGAACCCGCCCGGGTCTTTGCCCGGCATGATCAACTTCGCGATGGCCCCAACGATGAGGCCGATAATTAACATCCAGAGGATTCCCATAAGATTGTGTTTATTTCGGGGGTTTAACGGCGGCTCGTTATTTATAAATCGCTGACAGCGTGATTGCTGCAGCGATCGAGCGATTACACAGCAACTTCGGAAGTCGACACGACGGCGGTCGTAGCGCACCGCGCGGGAGCTGTCGTTCAGTTGTTAGGCAACGCGGCTGCGGTTGTTGCGCCGCTGGCGTAGACAAAAGCGGCACCGACCAACGTCTTGTCTGTCGAAGTTTGCGAATTGTGAATCCAACGGGCCCGGCGGTGCATCTCAGTGAAAAGGTGAGAACACGCGAAGAGACGATGGTGGTCGCTAGAATGCTCCTTTTGGTAGGGCGCGAGTTCCCCCTTCCCATTTTCGGAACACTGCGTCCCGACAGCGAAACAAGAACGTGGTTCCGAGGCGCACGTAACAACCCGCAACGGCCTTCCGATCAGCAAGTTACGCCTGTCGTGCACCAGTGGCATGCGCTTTGCAATAGCAACACCCGTGAACCGCAAGCACCCAATGAAAAGCACAAACCTCACAGTCAACCAACACAGTGCGAGCTCGACCTATGCGGTGCTCGTGCGCTCAGAGCAGGACGAACGCAGCGTGGCAGAAAGCGCTGTTTACCTCCTCTTCATTCTGAGCGCGGTGTTCTCGATCTGGATGGTCGCTCGCCAGCCGATCACGCTGCCCGTCGATGCAGCGACACAGCGCGCGACGATCGCGCAGTCGATCTCCGGGCAGCACCAGGGCGTCTAGTCCGAGTCAGCAACTAACAGAACAGCCGGACCGGCGGCGCGAATGGCGCGACGCCGGGTTAAGGGGACAGCGGCGCACACTTTCAACTACACCAGCAGCTCACCACCTCTATGTTTTTCCAATCCTTTCTCCAGGATATCCGCGTCGGTCTCCGTGTTTTGCTCAAGGAGAAGACGTTCTGCATTCTCGCCGTCACTGTTCTCGCCCTCGGTATCTGCGGCGTGACGACGCAGTTCGCGATCGTCAATGGCGCCGTGCTGCGCGGCTTCTCGTTCCCAAACCCGGAGCAGCTGGTCGGCATCGGCCTGCTGGATCCGCAGGAGGACGCGAATCAGAACAACGGCGGCGGCGGCTTTATCCCGTCGGCGCAGGATTACGAGGACATCCGCGCGGGGCAACAGTCCTACACGATGCTTGCGGGCTATCTGAGTGGCTCGACGATCAACGTCACCTACAAAGGGGCGCCGCAGCGTTACACCGGCGCGTACGTGACGGAGGATTTCTTCCGCATCATCGGCGTCTCGCCAGCGCTGGGCCGCGAGTTCACCGCCGACGACAATCGCCCCGGTGCCGAGAAGGTGACGCTGCTGAGCGACGAAGTCTGGCAGCGCGATTTCGGCCGCGATGCAAACGTGGTGGGGCAGGCGATTCGCATCAACGGCAAGCCGGCGACGGTGATCGGCGTGATGCCGCCGAAGTTCAAGTTCCCGCAGAACGAGCAGCTCTGGGTGCCGCTGTATAATGAATTTCCGGTCAAGCCCCGCGGCACACCGGACGCGAGAGGCTTTCAAGTCCTCGCGCGCCTGAAGCCCGGTGCGAGCCTCGACCAGGCTAACCTGGAGGCGGTGGAGATCGCGCGCCGTCTGTCGAAGGAATACCCGAAGACGAATGGCGACCTGACTTCCGCGCGTGTCACGCCGCTCCTGGAGGCATTCACCGGGCCGCAGATGCGCGCTACC
>CADCTA010000007.1 GCA_902805675.1 uncultured Chthoniobacterales bacterium
TCTCGCGTTCCTGCGTATCGCGCCAGTTATCGTTCGCGACCAGGAATTCGCCGTTGGGACCGTGCACTCGCAGAATCGGATCGGCGAGGGCTCCGTTGACTCGCTGCTGCGCGAGGGAAGGTCCGAGTGCCCGAATAATAACGCGCTTGGGCTCGTTCCCGGTGATGATGAGACCGCCGATACCCTGCCCGTCGCCTCTCTGCACAAGAACACGGGTGGACAAATTTTGGGCGCGCGCTGCCGAAGGGCTCGCGCTCGGCGATGGGCTCGCGCTCGGCGATGGGCTCGCGCTCGGCGATGGGCTCGCGCTCGGCGATGGGCTCGCGCTCGGCGATGGGCTCACGCTCGGCGATGGGCTCACGCTCGGCGATGGGCTCACGCTCGGCGATGGGCTCACGCTCGGCGATGGGCTCACGCTCGGCGATGGGCTCACGCTCGGCGATGGGCTCGCGCTCGGCGATGGGCTCGCGCTCGGCGATGGGCTCGGATTCGAAGACGGGGGCACGACCACTGCGATGTCCAGCACCTTGAGCCCGCCGATCGGCCCGACGAGCGTAAGACTGCCGGTGGTCAAGTTCACGGTGTAGAAGTTGTCTTTGCCTGTGGAATCAATGTCCGCACTGAAGTACACCGCGCCTGTCGATCCGACATCGAAGCCGATGCTGGCGCTCGCTGCGTTCAGGCCGGGACTGCCGATCGTGGTGAGCTCGCCGCCGTTCGGGCTAGGGTTCCCGTTCACGCCGCCGACGGTGACAAAAACGTCGTTCGTAAAATCATACCCGTAGAGGGTCGTGTTCGCCGCCGTCGGCGTGTTGTTCGTGTAGGCTAATGACACGATCTGCGGCGGGAATGTAGCGTCCGCGTTCCGGTCCCCGGCCTTGAAGGCAATGGGCGTGTCGGTTCCGGCCAGGCTCCCGTCGTTCGGGTTGATCCGGTAATTCGCCCCGCTGATCCCGATCGCCCGTTCGCGATCGACAACGGGATTGAAATCGGTAGCGAAGAAAGCCGCAGGCGCATTACTTCCCAGCGCGATCGCGCCACCGACAGCTGTCGCTGCGCCCGTCGCGCGGTTGATCGTGTAGAGCTGGCCGGACGTGCCATTGACGTTCGACGCGAACCCGTAGAGCTGGCCGTCAGCCGGCCGGAAATCGATCGCGGTGAGCTTCAGATCGGTCGCGATGCCGGTGATGGGCGCGACCGAAGTGGTGGTATTCGGGCTGGCGCTATCGAAGCTGAAGAGGTTGAAGTTGGTGGTCACGCCATACACCTGTTCACCTCGCGCCTCCTGGCCGAGGAAAACCGCCGTCGTGAGCGCGAGCATGGAGACGGCCAGCGTGAGCCGTCGCAGTCCGAATTTTTGCACGGAAGGGATCGAGGAACGTTTGTTCATAACTTGGGTGCTCAATGCTACGGACGGGCTTCCTGAATGAACAAAGACCCAACCTGGAACGTACTTTGGTCGGCGGGCCCCTGATCCGAAACGTTCAGAATCCAGGTGCCATTCGCGGTGGCCGGAACAATCCCGGAGAACGTCCCGAGTGGTTCCTTCGGCTTGAAGCGCCCGCCGGTGTCGACGTTCGCGTCGGTCAGCTCCTGGGTGGCGTCGTCATCAAAGGTCACCCGCTGATCATCAGCCGGGCCGGCGCCCATCATCGTTTTGGTGTCGCCAACGTTGGCCACGAGGGTAACGACCTGGTTGTCAGGCGAGCGAAGCGTAATCACCAGGTCACCGATGAACGTGCTCTCATTGGCAAAGACCGAAACCGTGACCTTGCCAACCGGAGCTGCCACTCCCGAGACCGGGAAGTTAAAGTTGACTCCCGATACGGTGTTGTCGGGAATCACCACCGGCGGTCCGTTGTAGTCGGACCGCAACGCGACCGGGTTCAGGTTAAAGCTGGTGCCAAGGGTCAGCTCGTAGGTAGCGGACGGCGTTCCGTTGATCAACGTGTTGACCGTGACCGTGATCGGCTGCGCGAGGGCCAATTCGCTGGACGTTTTGATGAAGAACGGCGTCTGGTTCTCAGCGGAAGCTCCCGGCGCGATGGTTCCGTATGAGCGCGGCGAGGTGGAGACGGTAACACCCGGCGTGGACGAGCTGATGAATGCCTGGACGTTCGTGGCCGGAGTGCCGCCGCTCGCGTTCGTGACGGTGACAAAGAGCTTGCTCGTCGCGTTGCGGTCGACTCTGCCGTTACCGCTCGGCGAGAACACTTTAACCGCGGCCGGCGTGGTCGAGAGACCGACACCCGGCGTTACCGCGTTCGCGGCCGTCTGGGCGTCGAGGATGCCGTAGCCGGCAAGCTCATCGTAGCCCGCGGCTTCGATGTCGATGGCTGTCGTCTGAAATATTGATCGAACTTCGGCAACGGTGAGATTTGGGTTCTTCGCTTTCAGGATCGCCGCTATCGCGCCGGCGTGCGGAGCGGCGGCCGATGTGCCGAAGAAAGGATTGAGTCCCGAGGTGGGCGGGAGCGTGGTGCTGACGCCGTCGGCTGCCGTGACGTCGGGCTTAAGGCGAACGCCGCCGCCCGTGGCCAGGAAGTTGCCCGGCGTGACCGGCGTTCCGTCCGGATTGAAGAAAAACTTCCGCGGGCCATCGGAGCTGAAGATCTCCGTTCTGTTTAAATTGTTGAACGGCCCAGGAAACGGCCCCGGCATCGGTGTGAACGCCGGGTTACCGCCCGTGGCTGGAGCCGACGCCGGGGTCGCCGCGATTCCGAATCCTCCGATCGCGGTGGAATGGCCCTTGGTCTGCCCATTGGTCGAAATCGTGAGAATACCGCGGCCGCTGCCCAGGTAGAGATGGCGCGGCTCGGCGGCTGCGGCCTTGACGATGACAAAGCGGCGGCCGGCGAAGGCAGTATCTGTTCCCGTCCCAAATCGTTCATACGGGTCGATCATCCCGTTTTGCACGTTGGTGGATGCGCGGATCACGGTGCTGCCGTTGGCTGCGAGATAGAAGAGGTCGTAGTCGTTCGTCGAGGCGCCTTGCGGATCGGACCAAAACAGGTCGCCCCTGCGGCTGCTGCCAGTCGAGCCGCTCGACGGAAACGCCGTGAAATTCTGCTCCGCGAGTGAAACCGAGTCAGTGAACCGGTGAACGCGGCTCGTCTCCGGGCTGGTGAGCGGCGCTCCCACAACACCGCCATCCTTGAAGTCGCCGACCCAGGTGCCGGAGCTATTCTTTTTCTTCGATCCAGAGTTCGCCGCCGACGAGAAATACAGAGCGCCGTCCGCGGAGACCGCATTCACCGCCTGCGAGATGACGTCGTCGAAGAACGGCGACTCGTTGAAGTAGCTGACATCGTCGATGATCACGTCGCAACCGGCCGCGCGGAGGTCGAGGATGTTCTTGGCAAAGCTCGCTGTTCCATTGAACGCCGTCGCGAAATAGAGCTGAGCACCGGGCACCAGGTCATAGACGATCTCGAGCATCGCCAGGCCTTCCCCCGACAAGATGCCGCCGGATTGGCCGGGAAGAATCGTGACTTCGGGAACGTCGCCGGTCGTCTTCGATTTCTCATACGACCCATTCGCATCCTCGATACTGTCCGAGAGCACGCCGATCTTGATGCCGGAGAAGACAAGCGAGCCGCGGGCGAGATCGGCGTTGTGCGTCCGATCGCCTTCACTCGCCACCGCTCCACTACGGTTCGGTTGTGGACCGCCGTTCTCGACGAACGCCTGGAGCTGCTCGCGCAGCGCCTGAGACAACTCCTTGTTCTGCGGCGATCGGACCAACTCCGCCTCGGCCGCAGGAGCGATGAATTTTACATTCGGCGACGCTGCGATCGTTTCCACCGCCGCCAGGGGAACCCATGCACGGATCGCTTGGAACTGCGGCACCTGCACGACGATGCTGCCGCTGTTCGCCACGATCAGGTTCAGCAACGCGTTATCGACGGTTGCTTTGATATCGACGAGAATGCGGCCGTCCTGGCCGCCCTGCAAAGCGACCTCCAGGGTAGGCAAACCTTTCGCTGCCCAATCCGGCGAGCTCTGCTTGATCGCGTAGATCAGCTGCGAGTCTATCTTCTGCTGGACCGGTGTGCGGGACGCCTTTTCATCTGCGAGCGCCGCGATCTGGCTTTGCGCTGTCAGGGGCAGCCCGCTGGTCACCTGCGCAAATGCGGTTCGGCCGACGAAAGCGACGACCAGCAGCGCGAGAAGCAGAAAGGTGAGGCGAAACAGTTTGGTGCTCATGATGGGGTGAGATCGGTTACTCGCGGAGACGGAGAGTCAGGACCCGCAGCGAGCGGATAAGATTCTCACAGCATGCCGCTCAGTGGCGTTAGTGCGAATCAAACCAGCGAGCGCAGAGAGATGCTGCCTTTCGCGCATCGCTTCGGGTGCGGCAAGTGTTTTTATGTGAAAGACCAGAAATAGTGCGGCTTCGTTCCGGCACCGGCGTGAAACCGTCGAGTTGGCGGAGTTGGCCGTGAAGGTTCCCTCTTCCGGCCTGCCCGGCCTGAGACATTGAGTTGCTGCAAACGATGTCGACGATCGCGCGGCGAAAGCACCGCCAGGTCGGTGATGTGCGGCGCCTGAGCCTGCGTCAGGGCATGATGTTCGCGTTGACCGGCTCGGTGGTCGGGTTGGCGATCGCGGTCGGCGGCGTGGCGCTGGTGTTGTTAGGCGTGGCGACGTTGCCGGCGCAGAGAACATCCGAATACCTGAGAGCTCGCCGTGCGCCTCGGACGCGGCAGCGCGGCGTCCCCCACCACGAGCGCCGCGGGTCAGATTTGATCGTTCATTTCCTGCGCCTTGACGTAGGCCTGGTTCAGGAAGTCGGCTACGCCGCTGACCGCAAAGATACTGCCGACGGTGCGGGTGACGGCCGGACTGAAGATCGAGCCATAGATGAAGCCGGAGGCGATCCAGGTGCCGAGGCAGAACGGACACGTGAGCAACTCGCCGACCGCGCGTCGCAAGCCGCGGCCGCGTGGGCGTTCCTCGAGCTCGCCGGCGCCGCCTTTGCCCTCCACGGCCGTGAACGGCGCGCGCAACGCGGTGGTGACTTTTCCCTTCGTCATCACACGGCTGAGCTTTTGCGTCGCGATCGCGAAGAGCAACAGGTCCTTTACCTCGACCCGCTCGAGCAGCGGACCGCCCGAGCGTTTGCGGGCGAGGAGGGCGGCGGCCATGGCGCCGTTGAACAGGGCGACGAGCACGGCGTAGTCGCGTGCAGGGAGCTGACCGCGAAGGTCCGGCGTGCGCGCAACCCGCAGTTCGCGTGCTCGTGCTTCGTGCTGCTGTGCCGCCTGTTCTGTGTCGTCTTCTCCAGCTCTTCCGTTGTCCATGTCACGTCTGATACGTGCGCCGGGTGGTGATCCGATGCTTCGGCCGGGCGGCGGGCGAACCGTCGGCCGCAAGATCGGCAGTGGCGCCAAGTAGGGACATCGCGCTGCAATGTCCGGTGCGCGTTGCAAAGTCTGCCGTAACCGAACGTCCTCTGCGAGCAACGCCGCCCAGACGCCGCGGCGCGGCTGCCCCTACGGCGAGGCCGTAGCCGGCGGTGCGGCCGGCTCAGCGCCCTTTGTCGTGATGATCAGCTTGTCGCCGCGCACTTCCATCGAGCGGACGTTTTCCCAGAACTCATTCGTCTGCACGTTCTCGCGCTGACGGTTGTCGAAACCCTCGTTGAAGCGGGTGTTGATCTCGTCGGCCATCGTCTGGAAGAAGCTCATGTCGAGGTCCTGGCCGTTGGCTGAGAGCGACCGGATACCCAGGGCGAAATCATTTTCATCGTAAGCCAGCGCGAGGCGCACGCTGCCATTGAACCAGCGGCTCCGGACGCGCGGCAGCGGGATGTCTCGCAACGGCACGCTGAGATCGAGCGTGAGCTCGGAGTTCGCAATCGCGACCCGTGCCTTGCCGCGGAATTCGGAGAACGACGGATGCCGTGCGATCAGCGCGTTCAACTCGGGCGCGGTGAACTCCATCGTCATCACCTGTTGCGTCAGCGCGGCAGTGCGAAGTTGTTCGACCTTCTGGGTCGCGGCCGCGACCTGCTCGTCGCTCGGCGCTTCCATCGTGACGGCGATCGGCGCGTCGGAAGTCAGAGCGTCGACTGATTTCGCGTACATCCACCAAAGGCCGCCGAAGACGAGCGCGACCGCGACAGCGATGACGGCGAAGATCGTGAGGCATCCCATCCCGCAGCAGCAACCGGTGCCGGTGGCGGCACTGCGGACTGGAGGATACGGCGAGGTCTGTGTCGGAGGTGCGTCCATCGGCGTTCACCATTAGCGGGCACGTCGCGCGCTGTGAAGCGCGTTCTCTGGACGGTGCTTGGTGGGGCGAGACTCTGTCGAGCCTGGCGGCGCGCTTTCCCAGGCTCGACGGAGTCTCGCCCCACCGAAGAAGCGCCTTCCGCAAAGAGTTCCTGGCAGGTGCTACGTGCGCGGCATCGGCTGCGGCACTGCCAGCTCAGCATCGGCAGGCGCGCGGGCCGGTGCGCCCTTGCGGAAGATCATCCACACGCCTGCCAGCACGAGCGCGCCGCCGAGGAGCGACCAGAGCGAAAATGTCTCGCCGCCGAGTAGCCAGCCGAAGGCGACCGCGCCCGGCGGAGTGATGAGCGAGATGGTCTGCAGATTATTGACCGGCATGCGCGGGAGCAGCCAGTAGAGCAGCAGGAAGGTGAGCGCGGAGCCGATGACCGCGAGGTAGAGCAGGCAAAAGATGGCCATGCCGGTCCAGCGGAAGTTCAGCGGATTGCCTTCCAGGATCAGGCCTAACGACAAGAGCGGCACCGTGCCGAAGATCATCTGCCAGGCAGCGATCATGGCGGGCGCAAGCTGAAGCGCACGGCGCTTGAGCAACACGTTCGAAAACGCCGCGCCTGCGCCGCCGACCACAATCCCGAGCCCACCCCAGAAGGCCAGCATCCCGCCGTGTCCGAGAAGCTTGCCGCAGATCAAAGCGACGCCGACGACGGAAAGCGCCGCGCCGGCTACCTGTTGCCAGCGCAGCGGCTCGCCCGGCAACATGAAGTGCGCAAAGCCGAGGCCGAAGATCACGATTGCGGCCTGCAAGACGGCTGCAAGGCCGGAGGAAACGTGCAACTCGCCCCAGAAGAGCAGGCCGTAGTTCACGCAGAACATCAGCACGCCGGTGAACCCCAGCAGCGTCCAGTCTTCACGGCTCTTCGGCAGCAGCGGCACGCGTCCGATCGAGACTGCGATCAGGAGCAAAAACGCGATCAGGAAACGCAGCCCGGCGAACGAGATCGGCGGCAGATCGGCGAGGCCGATCTTGATCGCTACCCAGGTCGAGCTCCAAACCACGCACAGCGTCGTAAACGCGGCGATGATGCGGATGCGTTGCTGGCGCGGCATCGCATATCAGCGCATTGCGCAGCTTACGTTGCAACCCCCGGTTCTTCGTCCTACGCACCGCAACCGACGGTGAGCACGTCCTTCGGCTTGCCGCCTTCGAACCAATAGACGATCACCGCGCCGGCTTCGTAGTAGTTCGGCTCGACGGCCACCGCGGAGCTTGCCGGCGCAGTCGACGTCCAACACCGACAGGATCGCGCAGGCGTTCGGCGCGCTGACGGCGCTGCGCACGGAGTGGATCCCGCGCTGAGTGTGAAAGCGCCAGAATACTGGCGCACTCCAAGACGCTATCGCGGCTGCCACGCGTCCGAGGTCGCTTGCGTTTTGGAGTGCGGCGGTATTCCGCCGCTTTCGCATGCGTCGCGCGTTCAACATTCCTGAATCCAAACACGCGCCACCGTGCATCTCATCGGAACCCCATGATCCAGGACTTCCGCTTCGCCCTCCGCCAGCTCATCAAATCGCCGGGCTTCACTGCCATCGCTGTCTTCACCCTCGCGCTCGCCATCGGGGTCAACTCCGCCATGTTCGCGCTCGTCAACGCGGTCATCTTCAAGCCGGTGGTGCCGGTGCGGCCTGACGAGGTGGTGAATGTTTTCACCGCGAAACAAAATGCGAACCGCGATTACCGGCAGTTCACGTATGCGGAGTTCCAGACGCTGCGGGAGAACAAGGAGGTCTTTTCCGATGTGGTGGCGGTGCAGTTCGGACTCGCCGGCATCGGGCGGGACGAGGGGGTGCAGCGCAGCACTTCGGTTCTCACGTCGGAAAACTTCTTCACCATGATGGGCGTGAAGCCGCTGCTCGGGCGGTTCTATAATGCGGACGAGGCGCGGCCGAACGCGAACGTTCCGGTAGTGGTAGTGAGCCACGGATTCTGGAAACGGCAGGGTGGGCGGCCTGAATTTGTCGGCAGCAGCCTCTATGTGAACGGCCAGGCTTACACAGTGATCGGCATCACTCCGGAAGGCTTCAGTGGGCTCAGCGCATTGCTCGCGCCGGACGTGTATTTGCCGCTCGGGATGTATTCGCAGTTTGGCAACACGTGGGGCGACAACGCGAACATGAAGGACCTGCAGAACCCAAAGAATTACACGCTCAACATCACTGCGCGGATGGCGCCCGGTCTCACGATCAAGCAGGCTGAATCGCGCTTGCCGGTGCTCGCGCAGCGCCTCACCGCAATGCAGCCCGTGGATGCGGGCAGCGCGCGCGATTTGCAGATCCAGACGCCGTCGCGATTTAGCCTCAGCACGTCGCCCTCCGAGGACGAAGGACGCATGAGCATGATGGGACTGCTGATGATGGCCATGGCGGCGGCCGTTCTGCTCATCGCGAGCCTGAACCTGGCGAACATGCTGCTCGCCCGCGGCACGGCGCGCGCGAAAGAGATGGCGATCCGCCTCGCGCTCGGCTCGTCGCGCTGGCGCATCGTGCGACAGCTGCTTTGCGAAGGTCTCGTGCTGGCGGTCCTAGGCGGCGCCTTCGGTCTGCTTCTCAGCATGTGGAGCAACGGCCTGCTGCTCCGGTCGCTCGCTTCGCTCATCGGCTCGATGAGTTTTACGATCGTGGTGCCGGTCCGGCCGGACCTCACGGTGTTGACCGTGACGTTCCTGTTCTGCCTCTTCGCGACGCTGCTCTTCAGCCTCGGGCCGGCGCTGAAATCGACGCGCGCTGATCTCGTGAACGACCTGAAGCAGCAGGTCGGCGATCCGGCGATCGCCGGACGGTTCAATCGGTTCTTCGCTCCGCGGCACCTGCTCGTCATGATGCAGATCGCGCTTTCGTTGATGCTGATTTTTGCCGCCGGCCTGT
>CADCTA010000008.1 GCA_902805675.1 uncultured Chthoniobacterales bacterium
GGAGGTAATGCTGCACCGGATCGGTGAGCGCGAAGAAATTGCGGCCGGCGTTCTTGAGGCCGTTGCGAAGCGCGATCAGCTCCTTCCAGCTGTTGACGGTGATGAGCCAGTTGAACTTCAGGTCGCCGGCGAGCTTCTCCGCGTTCTCCATCCCGAGATCCGCGACGTCGCCGTCAGCCCAGACGAACGGGTGGAACGGCTCGATGTCGCAAACCGTCGAGCCGTCTTGCTCGCGCCGGTAGACCTTCACGGTGCCGGTGTCGCCCATCTCGATCGCGACGATGCGCGCGGTCGGATCGGAGCCGAAGAGCATCGTGTTTTCCTCGAAACGCATGGAGGAAAAGAGCCTGAATTATGAATCAGGAAAGGAGGAAAGCAGGAATGAATTTCCGAACAGAAAACCAGAAGCAGATTCTGGAAACGAATTGATGACTGCCCCTCTTACTCCGCGCGATTCCTTTTCCTGCTTTCTTGCTTTCCTGATTCACCCATCTTCGGATCGATCTACGCCCCGCGTCGCGACGGAACTACACGAACTCCTCGACGATGCGGACTTCACGCTCGACGGCGTCGCCCAGGATCTTGAGCGCATCCTGGTATGCAGCGCCCTCGTAGGTAGCGATTGCGGCGGCCGTGCTTTCAAACTCGAGCACGACAGTGAGCTCATTGACCCCGCCTTCGTAGACCTTCTCCGGCATGTTCTTAACGATGAACCTCGCGCCCGCCGCCTCTACGATTGGGACCGCTCGCTGGACGTAGTTCGCGAACCGGTCGCGATCCTTCACCAACCGGAAGGTAGCGATCCAGTATCCCTTCGGCACAAGAACAGCCTACGACTCGCCGCAACCGGCACAACCGCGTTGCGGCGCCGACGAGAGATGCTTCGACTTCGCCGCGCAGCCCGGTAGAAGTAAAGCTATGAACGCTCGGTTCCCTCTCGCGCTGCTTCTCGCCTCCTCCCTCTCAGCCTTCGCGCAGCAAACGCCGCAGCAGCTTGCCCAGGCCGAACTGCCGTCGCTCGTGGCGATTTACAAGGATCTGCATGCGAACCCGGAACTCTCGGGCAAAGAGGAGAAGACAGCAGCGTTCCTCGCAAAAGAGCTGCGCGCTGTTGGGTGCGAAGTGACCGAGAAGGTCGGCAAGTATGAGCGACAAGGGATGGTCGGCTATGGCGTCGTCGGTGTGATGAAGAATGGTGCCGGACCGACCGTTTACGTGCGCGCCGACATGGATGGTCTGCCGGTGGTGGAAGAAACGGGGCTGCCGTACGCGAGCAGGACGAAAGGAACGACACCCGACGGCAAGGAAGTCGGCGTGATGCACGCCTGCGGCCACGACATCCACATGGCGGCATTCGTCGGAGCGGCCCGTGCTCTCGCGAAAGTGAAGGAGCAATGGAAAGGCACGCTGGTGTTCATCGCGCAGCCGGCGGAGGAGATCGGCTCCGGCGCGAAGGCCATGATGAACGACGGCCTCTACACGCGGTGGCCAAAGCCCGATTTCGTCCTCGCGCTGCATGACAGTGCGACGGGCGAAGCTGGCAAGATTCTCGTCAGCGACGGCTACGCACTCGCCAACGTCGACAGCGTGAATCTCACCGTCAGGGGCGTGGGCGGCCACGGCGCCTACCCGCACACCACTAAAGATCCGGTTGTGATCGCGTCACAGATCGTGATGGGATTACAAAACATCGACAGCCGCGAAGTGAACCCGCTCGAGCCGGTCGTGGTGACCGTCGGCTCCATCCACGGCGGCACGAAGCACAACATCATCTCGGACGAAGTGAAGATGCAGCTCACCGTGCGCACGTACAAACCGGAGGTGCGCGAACAAGTGCTCTCCGCGATCGAGCGCATCTCCAAAGGCATCGCCGCTTCGGCTGGTGTGCCACCGGACCGCGCGCCGATCTACGAACTGGAGAAGGACCAATTCACGCCTTCGACCTACAACAATCCCGAGCTGACGAAGCGCCTCGTGGGCGTCTGGAAGAAAACGCTCGGAAACGACAAGGTGGAAGTCGTCGAGCCGGTTATGGGCGGCGAAGACTTCAGCGTCTTCAGTTTGCCCGATCAATCCATTCCCGCGTGCATCTTCTGGGTTGGCGCGGTTGATCCCGCGAAGATTGCCGAAAGCAAGAAGCCAGGCGGCGCGCCGTTGCCCAGCCTGCACTCGAGCAAGTTTGCCCCGGTGCCGGAGCCGACGATCAGCACGGGTGTTATCGGCATGACTGCAGCCGTGCTGGACTTGATGAAGAAGTAACGCCGCCGCGCGCGAGCGTCACGGCTGGACGATGACCGCGTAGCGACCGTCGCCGAGTTCACGAAAGCGACCGGTGGCAAGGTCGCCATCGTCATATTGCCGATCGATCTCGGTCATCCGCTCGGCATCGTTCGGCGCGTCGACGACCGAGATCGCCGCCGTCACGCTGTGGACACCGAACTCCCAATCCCAGCGCCCACCGATCGGAGTCACCGCCGTCCAGTCGAAGGTTGGGTCGAGATAGGTCGCGAGTTCGGGCGGCACGACGCCGCGGTTCACGTCTGGAGGATACTTGCCGTGGTTCTCGATTGCGTAGAGATCCGCCGCATCACTGCCGATGCGGAGCGCATTGATGAACTTCGCGTTCTGCGCCCGCTTCCGTGCGCGGACAAACGACGGCACAGCGATCGCGGCAAGCAGCGCGATGACTGCGACCACGATCATGATCTCTACCAGAGTGAAGCCGGATTCGCGGCGCATCAGCACCCTCATGCACCACGAACCGTGCCAGTTGCCCGCAGCGCCGATCGGCCACTCGCTGACGCGCTAGCCAGGGCTACTTCACTCGCACGTTCTTGCGCAGGAACGTTGGCACGTCGAGGTCCTGGCCTTCGACAATCGTCGGCTCGCTCTTCTCAAACCGGCCGCGCGTCACGGATTCAAATTGCAGCACTTCCTGTTTCGCCTGCACGATCTTCTCGACTGCGGGCTTCGCCTCCACGACCGCCGGTAGCGCCTTCTTTTTCGCGGGAAGAATCACGCGAGGCTGCTCGGGTTCCGGCTCAATGAGCGCAGGAGGCGGCGCGGCTTGGAGGACAGGCGCCGGTGATGGCTCGACGAACTCCGGCTCGAATTCCTCAGGCTCTGCAATCTCGAGCTCCGGTTCCGGCGCTGACATCTTCGCTTCGATCGTCTTCAACGGACGCTCCGGCTGAGCCGGAGGCTCTGGCGTAAACATCATTTCTCCGATGTCCTCATCCAGCGAGACCGCTGGTACCGGCGCAGGCGGCACCGCCTTTGGCTCCACCGGCGGAATGTACGTCGGCTTTGGTGCAGCCGCGGGCGCGGTAAACACCGGCCGCTCCACCACCGCACCGTCGGCTGCGAGGGAGCTGATCAACGTGACTGCCATCCGGTTGCCCATGCGACCGTCAACCGCAGTGCCGAACAGGATCTGCGTCTCGTCGCCGACATGCCGGTTCAGTTCCTGCATCAGGCTTTCGACTTCCGACAACGTCATGCCCGGTCCGCCGGCGACCTGCACCAGCACGTTGGCCGCGTCTGCCAGCAGGCGGCCGCGATCCATCAGCGGATTCTTCAACGCTTGCGTGAGTGCATCGTACGCCCGGTTGTCGGAATCGGATTCGCCGAAGCCGAACAAGCAGCGCGCGTTCGGACTGCGCAGCGCAGAAAGCAGGTCATCGAATCCGATCCGGATCAGCCCTGGGCGCTGAATTAAATTCACGATCGAGCGCACGCTCTGGCTCACAGTTACATCCGCAGCGGCGAACGCCTGGTGAATGCCTGCCTTGGGCGCAACGATGTCGCCCATCTTGTCGTTGTCGAAACAGATGACCGCGCTCGAGGACTCCTGCAGCCGCACGAGTGCTTCGTTCGCCTGCGCCATGCGCCGTTTGCCTTCGAACCCAAACGGCATCGTGGCAAAGCTGATGACGAGCGCGCCTGATTCGCGCGCGAGTTCGGCGATCACCGGTGCGGCGCCGGATCCTGTGCCGCCGCCCAAGCCCGCACAGATGAAGATCAGCCGCGCATCCGCGAGCGCCTGGCGAATCTCGTCTGCGCTTTCGTTCGCGGCATCATAGCCGAGCTCCGGATCGCCACCCGTCCCAAGGCCGCGCGTCACCGTCCGGCCGAGCTGCACCTTGGCGGCGGCTACGGAACTGGCGAGCGATTGCACATCGGTATTCGCGACCACCAGGTCGGCTTTATCCAAGCCATCGAGCACCATGCGATCGAGTGCGTTTGCTCCGGCGCCACCGACGCCGATCACTCTGATTGGGATGATTTCGTCCTCGCGTTCCGGCAGGGTGTAGTTGCGGCTGAGTTGGATCATAGGTTGGGGCGTTTGGTCACGAAGGTGAGATCCGTGCTGTCATTCCGACCGGAACGAAGTGGAGCGGAGGAATCCCGATGCAGAGCGGAAAGGTATCGCCACGGGATTCCTCCACTTCGGTCGGAATGACAGCAGGTTGGAAGGGGGCCGGTCATCAACTGAGGCGCATTCCGTTAAAGAGCTTGCCGAAGATGCGGCCGAAGCGTCGCGGCCGCGGCCGGTCGGTTTGCACCGCCTGCGCGTACTTGATCAAACCAATCGCGGCGGAGAACTGCGGATTCTCAAACGCGCTCGTTAGGCCGGACATCGTCTGCGCGTGCGCGACACGCGCCGGCAATTCGAAAACCTCCTCCGCGAGATGAGCGATGCCTTTGAGATGGCTGCACCCGCCCGTGATGAAAATCCCCTCGCCCACGTAATTGATGAACGGCTCCTCCTCGAGCTTCTTCTTCAGCAGCTCGAATGTCTCGCGCAGTCGGAGATTGATGATCGTGTTCAGCGTCTCACGTTCGATCTCTTTGCCGGCAAAACCGGAGTCGTCACGCAGCTGGACCGTTTCGCCGGGCAGGCAATTGCCCAGCACCGCGCTGCCCTCGTCGATCTTCAGCTTCTCGGCGCGCGTCATCGGAATGCGCAGACCCATGGAGATGTCGTTCGTAATGTGATCCCCGCCGACGCCAAGACAGCCGCTCTGTTTCACCGCACCGTCCACGTACAGGATGTAATCAGTCGTTCCACCGCCGATATCGATCACGAGTGCGCCGAGGCCCTTCTGGTTGGGCGTCAGCACCACCTGCGCGGAAGCGAGCGCACTAAAGACCACGTCCTCGACTTCGAGCGGCAACTCCTTCACGCAGCGGATCGTGTTTTGAATCCGCGTCCGCACGCCGTGAATGATGTGAAAGTCCGCCTCGAGCTTCTCGGCGAGCATCCCGACCGGGTTGAGCACGCCGTCCTGCCCGTCAACGTGGTAGTGCTGAATGATGGAATGCAGGAAAGCGTTCTGCGCGGGAATGCTGACTTCGCGCGCGTTGATCTTCACGTCCTCGATATCCTGCTCGTCGATCTCGTCGCGATCTTCCGGCAACGTGACAGCGCCGCGATTATTGAAGCTCTGGATGTGCGATCCCGAGATGGCGACGTAGACGCTGCGAATCATCACATCGCTCTTCGTCTCCGCGTCGACGACCGCTTCGTGGACGCACTTCATCGCGGTCTCGAAATCGACGATCTCGCCTTTGCGCACGCCGCGTGATGGCGCTTGCCCCACGCCGAGAATCTTGATCGTCCCGTCGGGCCGCCCCTCGCCTACCACGACGCAGATCTTCGAAGTCCCAATCTCCAGCCCCACCATCAAGTCGCTACTCGCCATCTCGTTTGCTCTTCTTTCCCTTTTGCACCGGCGTCGCTTTACGAACCTCGGACGTCGCTGCGGTTGTTTTTGATTTTGCGATCGCCGGCTGCGCCTCGGGCTTCGCGCCCGCCGCCGCTGGCAACGCCTTCAGAATTCGCTGCTCCGCGCCTCCCGCGTCGACGGTCTCGTTGATGATTTCGGCTGCGGTTTTGGCAAAGGTCACCGGCACGTTGCGATGCACGAGCAGATTCACGGTCTCGAGCTCGCGATTCGAATCGTCCGTGTAGACGAGGAACTGCTCGAGCCGACGCAGCTGCTGCTCCAGATCATCGAAGCCAAACGTCACGCGGGTGTGATTCTTATCCGTCACGATCAGACAGTAGCCCTTTGACACATCGATCTCGCGCACCTGGAAACGCGTCTGCATGAAGCTCCCGGTGCTGAGACGCAACAACTCTAGCGCCGCCTTCGCTTCGAACGTCTCGACGACTTTGCCTTGCTCGAGCGACTCGGTCGAGCACCCCACGATCACGGGTAGACCGAGGTATTCGGGCAACAGCTTCTTCTCTCTCATGAGAACGCCGCGCGCGTCGACCAGAAAGGCGCCATCGCTGCCAAAAGGATTGCCGAGCTCCTTGCCCGACGTGATCCAGGCGACTGGCTTGCGCTCGGTAATCTTGATCTCGATCGAGGACGGCATCGTGCGGACGATCTGCACCTGGTCGACCTGCGGCAGCGTCTGTAGTTGCTCCTGCACGTTGCCCAACTTGACGCTGAAGATGTTGACGCCTTCGCGCAGGTCGGCTGCTTTCAGCACTGTGTCCCGATGCAACGTGCCGTCAGTCTGCACGCTAATGTTCGTGAGGCGGTAATCAGGATTCTCGAAGAAGAGCTGCTTCGAGCCGTATTGAATCCCGTAGTAAAGCCCCGCACAGAGCGCGATCACGAGCAGCGCTTTCGACGCGATGACAAGGACGCGCTGGTTGCGGTGCTGCGACGCTTTGTGAGAGCGAACCTTTACATCGAGCAGATGCTGCTGGCGGCGCTGCTTCGTATTCGAGACACGCTCATTCCGGACGCGCGGCCGTTCGTTCGCGACGCGCTTCACGTTGCCTTAGCCCTCCGCGCAAATGAGAGCTCGATGATGCGCGCGCAAAGTTCCGGATAGCTGATCCCAGCCGCCGCCGCCGCTTCCGGCAGCAGGCTCGTCTCGGTCATTCCGGGGATTGTGTTGATCTCCAGCACCGTGAAATCGCCGCTCTCCGGCAACATCACATCCACGCGCCCGTAGACCTGAAGGCCGAGGCCGCGAAAAGCGCGCAACGCGAACTCCTGAATCGCACGTGTCTGCTCTTCCGAAATGGGCGCGGGACAGAAGTGCCGCGCGCCGCCGCCGCTCCCCGGTTTCAGAAAAGGATACTTCTCGGCAAAATCGTAGAAGCCTTCCTTCGCGACGATCTCGATGATCGGCAGCGCCTGATCGCCCAGCACGCCGACGGTGAGCTCGCGCGCGGGCACAAATTCTTCGACAAGCAGACGCTCAGCGTATTGCGCGCCGTCTTTCAGCGCGTGCTCCAGCTCGGCTTCCGTCTTCACGATGTACACGCCGACGGTGGAGCCTTCACGCGGTGCCTTGATCACCATCGGGACCCGCATCTTCGGCCGCTCACCGACCGCGATGGTCTCCCACTTTGGAGTCGCCACGCGCGCGGCATCGAAGTGCTCCTTCGACAAGATCTTGTCGAAGCTGATGCGGCTCCGTTCCACGTCATCGCCCGTGTAAGGAATGCCGCGATCCTCCAGGATCTGCTGGATCTGCCCGTCTTCGCCGAACGTGCCGTGGATCGTCAGGAACGCGATCTCCACGTCAGCCGGCACTTCGAAGTCCGGACCGTGCACGTCCACCTCGGTTACCTTCGCGCCTAACGACTTCAGCGCTTTCGACACACCAGCGGCCGTCGCGAGTGATACCGGCCGTTCCGAGCCGGGCCCACCCTTCAGCACCGCGATGTGTTTGCCAGTGAGATCCATAGCCTACTCCGCGCCTCCGTCCCCGCTGTCATCCTGAGCGAAGCGCAGCGGAGTCGAAGGATCCCGTGGCATCACCGCTCGGTTCGGCCACGGGATTGTAGCCCTCTGCCCCACGACCCGAAAGTCCGGTCCTCGACTGCGGTCGGAATGACAGAAAGAGAGGTTCATGCCGGCTCCCCGATGACTTGCACTTCCGTCTCCAGCTTAATACCGCGCTTTTCCAGCGCGGTTGCTTTGATTTTCTCGATCAGGGCCAGCACCTCGACGGCTGTCGCGCCGCCATCGTTCACAAGAAAATTGCCGTGGATTTCAGATACACGCGCGGGGCCCACGCTCGCATTCTTCAGTCCGAGCTCATCGACGAGCTTGCCGGCCGGACACGAACCGGGGTTCTTGAAGATGCAGCCTGCGCTCTTCGCGATCGGCTGCGTCGTCTTCCTCTTCTCCTGCGATTCCTCAAGCTTGCGCTCGATCTCTTCGCGCGGGCTCGGCCTGCCAGTGAAGATCGCCGAGACTGCATAATTGCGCTCCAGCGAAGGCACGTGCCGGTAATGAACCTCGAGCTCGTTAGGCGCCTTCACGTGCGCCATGCCTTGTGAGTCGAGATATCGAACGCTGACCACGTTATCGAACGTCTGGTAACCCATCGCGCCGGCATTCATCCGTAGCGCGCCGCCGACTTCGCCCGGGATCCCTTCCATCCACTCGAGGTCGCCGATCCCGGCGCTCTTCCCCGCAAATGCCACCTGCTTCAGCTTCGCGCCCACGCCCGCAGTGATCGTAGTACCGTTGATCTCGACGCGATCGAACTCGCCGCCGCTCGGATGAATCACGACGCCGCGGATGCCGCCGTCACGCACGAGCAGGTTCGATCCGCGGCCGATGACGAAGATCGGCAGGTTATCATGGCGGCACATGCGGATCAGCTCCGCGAATGCTTGCTCCGTGCGCGGCTCGACCCAGAACTGCGCAGGGCCGCCGACTTTGAGGGTGGTGTGCTTCGCCATCGGCTCGTAGAGCCGCACGTCGCCTTCTTCGCCGACGATTTCCTTCAGCTTCTCCGCGATGACGAGATCGGCCGCGAGGAGCGCCAGCTGTTCGTGGATGTTTCCGGCGCCGAGACTCAGGATGAGATCGCCGGGAGCGATCGCGTTTCCCACCTCGCGATGGAGGTGATCAACGCGCGGCTGATAAACCGCCGCGCGATGTCCGTGGGCTTTAATCTCATCGACAATCGTCTGTCCGCTGATCCCCGGAATCGGCGCTTCGCTTGCCGGGTAAACGTCGCTCACGAACACGCGATCCGCATCGTCAAACGCGCCGCCGAACTCCTTGCGCAGCGCCTGCGTGCGC
>CADCTA010000009.1 GCA_902805675.1 uncultured Chthoniobacterales bacterium
TAGACCGCGCGAACATGAGCGGGATGCTGACAGTGCAGCAGGTAATCGGCGGCGCGCGCGTCCAGCTCCTGCCAGACGCGATCGATGCTCGCCCAGCCGCGCTCGTGTTGGATCAGCGGCTTCGCTCGTATCGCTCCGGCCGCGTGTCGCACGATCTCGCGCACCGGATGCGCTTCCAATTTATCCGGCGGCATCTCGTAACCGCGCCGCGCCAGCTGAGATCGCCAACGCGCCGGCGCGCGCTCCAGCCAACGCGCCTGGCTGGACCAGCCGAGCGTCGTGACATACTTCGCCAGCAATCCTTCCTCGAGCAGCGTCGCCAGCAGCGCGCGGACGTTCGCGTTCCCAAACGGATGCGCGACGACGATCATGCCGACGCGCGGCCGGCGAGCCGTCGATACGACTGCGCGTAAAACTCAATCGGCTCGAGCTCTGTCGCGAGCTCTTCGCGCGTGCGGGTCGCGCGCTCGACATATTCCGCCTCGCTCATCGCCGCCGCTTGCTCGAGCAGCTTGGCCAGCTCCGCCGGATTGTCCGGATCGCAGATCAGCGCCTGCCGGCCGCCCGCTTCCGGCAGGCCTCCGTCGCGCGTGATGATGGAAGGCACGCCCATATTCCGCGCCTCGATTGGCGTGAGCCCAAAGTCCTCCCGCGTATTCGGCGGCACCACGATCCACCGCGCGTTCTGGATCTCCGCGGTCTTCGTCGCCTCATCCACGAAGCCCAGCACGCGAACGCCGCCGATGGCGCGCTTCTCGATCGCATACTCGATGATCTTCCGCAGCGGTCCGTCGCCCATCAGCGTGAGCGGCCATTTCTCACGGTCGAGGTTCGCCATCGCGTAGGCGTCGACCAGCGTGTCGATGCCTTTGTTCGCGATCCAGCGTCCGATGAAGACGAAGCCGCGGCGCTGCTCCGGAGGTGTCCATCCTTCGGGCAGGCGGGAGACCGTCGGCACCTTTCTGCTGCGCGCGCGTTTGCTCCCGGGCTCCCACGTGTTCCAGACGAATTGCGAGTTGTACCAGCGTTCCGTGGCCAGCATTCCGCTGATGCGCCACAAGAGACTATGCAGCGTCTTCCGCCCGCTCATGTAGTTGTGAATCGTCATCACGAGCGGCTTGCGGAAAAGCTTGGCGAAGAGCGTCACATCCGGCGGCGCGTTTTGCAGATGCACCACGTCGGCCCACTTGATCACGTCCATCAGATCGCGATCGAAGCCGCGATCCGCGTAGATTACGTCCTGCCCATGCAGCATGGCCTTCAGATCCGGCTGAAGAGCAAAGTCCCGCACCCGCTTGAGGCAGATGCGCAGCTCGATGTCGGGCTCCCGCTGCGCGGCCGTCGCGACGGCGAGCACGAACGCCTCGATCCCTCCATAGGAGCCCTGACATGGACTAACGATGACAACCTTGGTCTTGTTCACAGGGCAGGTGTTGGAGCAGTGATCGGCTGAGGAACATCGAGACGTAACGCTCGCGCAAACTGTTCCGCAATCCGCGGCCATGAGCACGTGCGATCGTGCCAGGCGCGCAGACTTTCCGCGCGCGCTCGCAACTCGCCATCTGCGATCCCAGCCTGCAACTCCGCTGGATGCGTCGCCCAGCAGAGTGGCTCGGCTGCCGACGCGCCGGCATACGGCGAGATGATGTTCAGACCATGCGCGGCATACGCGATGAACGTGCCGGACTTCGTCACGCTGAGCTCGTCCTGAGCCGAGACCGCAAAGCTCGCACTCGCCAGCAAATCCGACACAGCTTGCTCCGGCAATGCGCCGCGGAATTCTGCGCCGTCGCGCAGCTGCAAGGCTCCGGCGAACTCCCGTTCCTCCGCGTCGCCTATGGCACTATTGCCACCGCCCACCGTCACCAACTTTGTAATCGCACCTGAAGCGGCGACCGCTGCTAAATGCTCGCGCATCTTCCGCAGCGTCAACAGTCGCGACGGCTGCAAACCAAAGAGAACGGCTCGTCCCAGCTGCTTGCTGCCGTCGATGCCAGCTGTTGGTTCGATATTTGATCCGACCGGCAGCACGTCGATATCCGCGCGGCTGGAGGCGACGCGGAGATGCTCGCTTTGGCTCCGCGTGCTCGTAAAGACCGCATCAGCAGCACGTGTCAGTGCTGCGATGTCCCGTCGATGCAGAGCCTGGAGCGGGCGGTTCTTGTTTAACAGCGGCCAAAACGTCCAAATCTCGTGAAACATGACCACCAGCACGCCTCGCGTCTCGCGCTTCCAATCGACCAGCGCGCGAAGGAGCGTGCGCGGGTAGCCGTATCGATGAAAGCCGTAGGCGCTGTATTGGAGAAGGATCCGCTCGGCGCGCGGGAGCGTCGTGCCGAGTTGCTCCACCTGGTAATCCAGGCGCTTACCTGGAGGATTGGCGACGGCGAACCGCGGCCGGACCGCTCCCCATTGCTCAGCGACACGCAGCGTGTAATCGCCGACTCCACCGCCGCCGAGCTCCGGACAGATGACAACGAGTTCAGCCGACATGAGAAGCGGCTCCGTTGCGCAGCAACGACGCGACGCGCGAGGCGATGACCGGCCAGCTGGCATTTTGCGCCGCCCACGACGAGAGCGCAGCCGTCCTGGCTGCGACTTCATCCGCTGAGATGTCATCGACTTCGGACGCGGCGATGGCGTACGAGAGCGGAGGTGAAGGCGGGCGCGTTCCGCTGATGATCACCGCGCATCCATGAGTGGCGCAGGCCATAAACGCGCCTGACTTGCTCCACGTTTCTTCGCTTACATTCGTGAGGGCGAACGAAGCCCGCTGCAGGATTTGCGAGACGTCAGGCGACGGCAGCATGCCGTGGCGGATGATCTCGATCGACGCAGGCCAACTGTTCATCAATGCGTCGGCTTCGGTGCTGAAGCTGTCGTCCTGCGGCCCAACCACGTGAAGCGTCGCCAGCTTGCCAGCGGAATGCCACCGCGGCACATCGGACGCAAAACTTTGCAGCGTTTGCAAACGGCCGAACGACAGACCGAAGAGCAGGAACTCGGTCGCGAGCCGCGCCGTGTCGGGTTGATCGGTGATGGGCTCGATGTTCGAGCCGATCGGCACCACATGAACGTCCGCGCGCGCCGAGAGCTTCCGCAGCGTCGCGGCGTGATGCTCAGTGTTCGTGGCGAGAACGTCGGCTGCCGCAGAGAGTTGCCGCACGACCCACGCGTTTAACTCACCGAGCCAGTAATGACGCGACATCATTGGCAACTTCCCCGGCAGCTCGTGAAAGAAGATCATCAGCCGCGCGCCGGGATGCTTCTGTTTCCAGCGCCGCAGCACACCGGGCAGCCAGAGTGGTGCGCCAAAGCGGTGATACGCGCGGCCCGCATACTGAAGCAGCACATCGGCAACGCCGACACGCTCCAACTCACGCGTCAGTCTCGCAGCGTTATTCGAGAATTCAGAGACGCGGTCGCCAGCCGGAAGTCCGTCGGCTTGCTGCCCGCCTTCATTAACCACGAACTCGAACTGCTCGGATGCAGCAGCCGGCCAGTGCTTGCGCAGCAGGAGGCTGTAGGTGCCGATGCCGCACGCGCCGGGCGCGAGCCGAGTCGAGATCATGACCAGCGGCTTCGATGTCATGCCGTGGTGAGAGACTGGGTGATCGTGCCCCAGAACTTCCGCGTCTGGTCCGCGAGCATGAATTCGCGTCGAGCCAATTCCAAAGCATTGCCCGCGATCTGGCGGCGCGCCTCGGCGTTCTGCTCAGCGAGAGTGGCGGCGATTTCTGCAGGCTCCAGGGTCGGCAATGTAATCGCCGCGTGATTTGCGCTGAGGAGACGGTAGGCCGCGGACGTGGTCGGCCCGTGGTAGAGGAGCGGAATGCCGCTGCCGACGTAGGTCACCATCTTGGTCGAGAGACTGTAACGCGCGAAGTTCTCGTGCTCCTCGCCGAATGGGATCGGCATGTAGAGGAGGTCCGCCGCTTCCATATCGCGCTGCACCTGCGCTTCATCGGCGAATGGTAGAACCGTGACTTGTCGCGCACCGGCGATCACCTGTGGACGCACATGCTCGCAGCGCATTGTGACGCTGATCGACCTCGCAGGTTGCTCGCGCTCAAGGATGGCGACGGCGTCGAGCAACGCGCGCAGATTGCGCTCGTACGCCATGTGGAACAGTCCCATGAAGTAGATGCGGAGCATCTTCGCATCGCCGCTCGCGCGCGGCGTCGCGAGCGTGCTGAGCCCATCAGTCACCACGTGAAAGTCGCGCTCGCCGTAGCGTTCGCAATATGCGCGGCCGAGTAGATCGGAGATCACGAAGCGGCCGGCGGCGTTCTGCCAGGCTGAAAGCATAGCGGCTTCCCGCTTTGCGGGGTCAACTGAATCGACCGCGGTGTAAGCGAGATCGTCGTGCAGACTGATGAAGTAGGGCAGCGACAACTCCCGCGCGACCGCCTGCGCGTCTGCAAAATCCAGGCCGCCATGCGGCACAGCGTGAACCGCACTGGCGCCGAGCTGCCGGCAGAGCCGACGCAGCCGACGCCGAAACGACGGCGCAAACAAGCCCGCAGAGCTTTTCGGCAGAGAAGCAAATCGACTGTGTTCGATCCGGCCCCACGAAGGTCGCGTGCGGAGGTGAATCTCGTTCCGCCACGGCTTCGGCTTCTCTGGCGAACAACAGACGCTGCGCGCCGCGACAGTGGCTTCCTCGAGCAGCGCACGCAAAATACGCGCGCCGCCGCCCGCTGAGCCGACGCTGAACGGCTGCACGAACACGACGGGGCGTGCCGTTTCGTGCAACACGCGCCGGTAGTGCCCGAGCGTCTCGTGAGCGATCGGTGCCCACGCATACTTGGCTACGGCTGCATTGCTCTCGCCTGATAAGGCGGCGTATTCGTCCGGTGTCGAACGCAAGAGCCGGCAAAGAGCGGCAGCAAAGCCGTCCGTATCCGAGATCGGCACCAGCAGTTCCGGGAAGCGCTCCTTCAAGATGTCGCGAGGGCCAGCCGTGTCGTACGCGACCACCGGGATCCCGGCGGCGAGCTGCTCGATCACAGCGAGCCCAAAGCCTTCCACGTAACTTGGGAACGCGCCGGCCGTGCAGCCAGCCAGCAGAGCCGGCAGCTCGTCAGGCTGGTAGTCGGAAACAAGCTCCACGCCTTCGGCCGCAGGGCCGAGATCGTTCCGGACCGCTTCAGCGGCGATCATGGTGCCGAGAAAACGGAACTGCGCGTCCGGCACTTCGGCACGGACGCGCTCGATGATGCGCCGCCAATCGTAGGCGCCTTTGCGTGCGCCCCACATCCCGATGAAACAGATCCGCTTCTCCCGCAGCCGCGCGGCGGGCTCGCGCTGGGCGTTGGCAAGGGCGGCGGTATTCGTCAGGCCGTACGGGATGACGACGATGCGTCGCGTGGCTCCGAATTCCTTCCGCAAACAGGTTGCCTCCTCCTCGTTAGGCACGTTGATCAAGTCGGCGTTGCGGACCGCTCGTTCAGAAGCCTGCAAATGCCTGCGCCGCGTGAAGCCGTAGAGGAGCCGCCCGACTAGCTTGCCCTGCCGCGGGCGCGGCCAGCGCTGCGGCACGCTTTGCTCGAACTGGTCGTAGAGCAGATACAAGCCGACCGAGCGCGCGACGATGATGCCGCTGAAGCCGAGCTGCGCCTTCGAGTACGGCAGCGTGCCAATGAGCGCATCGATGACATCGAAGCGATGGCCATGCTCTTTCACAAAAGCGGCAGCCTTGCGCATGAACGCGAGCTGCCGGAGCGCAAAGGTGACACGCGCCGCGCGAACGCCGGGAAACGCATCCGAGAGGCTGAACTTGTCGACGGTGTGGCCGGCAGCGCGCCACTGCTCGGCGAGTTCCATCCAGACGCGCGTAGCGCCGAGCCGCGAATCCCACGGGAGATTCACGATCATCAGGATGCGCAGCGGCTTGTCGGCGGTGGGCATCGGAGTTAGCGCGTGAGCGAGGTCCAGAATTTGTGGCGCACCGGGTTCACGTAATGACGCAGAGCAATCGCGGGACCAGCGTAACGGTCTGGGTAGACGAATTGATCGTCGAGCTGCAGAACGAACTTCTGCGGATCGAGCGGGCGTGCGCCATTCGCGTGCATCGCCAGGTGGGTAATCGTTTGATTGGTGAAGAAGTTCGGCTCCTCCTCCAACTCCAGAAAGCGACTGATCCCCGCTTGCCAGTCGAGCTTTTGCGAGAGGAACAGCACGCCAGTATTCACCGGATTCTCTCGCTCAGCCGGACCGTGGAAGAGTCGCTCGTCCGCTGACACCTGGCAGTCCGCCAGGTAATGTGCTGGTGCGGTAGTGTTATTGGTGAGCGCCGTAAGAACGGCGGCACCTTGGAAGAAGAGAACATCTGAATCGACGTAGAGCGTCGGAGCGCCAGCGGGAAGCGACATGATCAAGGCGAGCTGTTTGCCGGTCGGATGTGTCGTCAGGTAGGTCCGCAGTTTGCCGCTCGCGTCGGAAGGAGTCCAATCACTCGCGGCGGAGAGAGCGACGCACGGATCGATGGCTTTTAACAGATCAAGACTGCTCGTGGTGTAGGTGCCGTCCGACACGACGGTGAACCTGATCGGTCTGCCAGCGTGCCGAAGAAATGAGCGGATCGAGGCGACTTGCTCCGGCAGTGCCGCCTCGCCGGAATAGGAGTAGACCTCAAATGGGATCTCCGTTCGAGGCACGACTTTGCGACCGACGACCCCTCGAAGATTCCGCGCATAGAGGCGGCGCACGGCGCGCCCGCGCGCGCGCGCGAGGTGATAGCCAAAGTTCACCATGCGATCACGCGGCTGCCGCCTCGACACTGCGCAAACCGCGATAGCTCAGCACCAGGTTCAGGAGGAGGTTCGGCGCCGCGGAGACAAGGTTGAAGACGAGAACGCCGTGCACGCTCGAGAAGTCCACGAACGGGATGGTGGCGGCCTGGGTGACGAGCGTGAGCGGCACGTAAAGCCACGAGCCGGCGATCCACGCCTTGGATGCATTCAGCGCCCAGAACGTGCCGGTCAGCGCGCTGGCAACGGCCCCTGCCACCATCAGCACGAGCTCGTGCTCGAGATGCATATACTTCCCGCCGAGCACAAACAGGAAGGCTCGCGGAAACAAGATCGCCGCCACAACGAGCAACGCACTGAACGCGCTGACGGCGCCAACAATGCCGGCGAACTGCCAGCGCAGACGGCGTGGGCTCTGGCAGCGCGCAAACGCGGGAGCAAACACGTTGGCGAGCAGGTTGCTGACAACCGCGAAGATCATGGCGAGCCGACCAAGCGCGCCGACTTCTGCCACCGAGTTCGCGCGCGTGCCGAAGAAGCTGATGAGGAAAATCGTGATCTGTCCCTGGAGGCAGAAGAAGATCGCGTTGGCGGCCTGGTTGCGAATGAAACCGAGCATGGCGCTGCGGTCTTCCGCGTTCTCCGAGGCGCCGAGATCGACGACGGTGACCACGTATCTGCGGAGCAAAAACCATTGCAGCACGAGCGCGGCGGCTCCGACTACCATGGCCACGCTGGCGTTCAGGAACACGAAGACGAGGGCGACCAGCACGACCAATCGGGCGATCGATCCGGTGACGTCGATCGTCTGGATGCGCTTGATGTTCGAATGCAGCCGCGGCACCACGCTGAGGACGCCGATCGAGAGTTGAATCCACAGCCCCGCGAGGACGACCACGATTAGCATGACGGCGTACGGCACTGACGCGCCGTTCTTCACGAGCATGAAGTAGAGGACTGGCGTCACGACCGCGATGGCGATCCCGCCGAGGGTTCGGCGAAGGCGCAGGCCGGTGTTGATCAACTGCCCGAAACGCTCCCGGTCCTGCCAGACACGGCCGCCGATAGAAACGAGCCCAATGCTGATGCCGATATCGGCGAGCACATTGATCGTGCCCTGCATCGTGTTCGCGATGGTGAAGTAGGCGTACTCGCGCTGATCAAGCGTGCGGACGAGCAGGATGCCGCTGAGGAAACCGATCAACTGCACCGCGCCCTGCGCGAAGGCGAAACCACTGACAATGCGCGCGCGGTGCAGCGCCCGTCGGATCATCGGCGCGGAGCTCTCGTCGAGCAGCGGCGAGGAGGTCGGGCCGAAAAAACTCATCTGTAGCGGCGATCTATAGCGTCTGCGCTAAAGGGGCTCTCCCGGGCAATCGCTGTCATTCCGACTGAAGCCCATTCGACTCGCTGCGCTCGCTCAGGGTAAACTCCGCGCAGTGGAGGAATCCCGCAGCGCCACCTGCTCGTCACACCACGGGATTCCTCGACTTTGCTCGGAATGACTGTGTTGCTTAGCCGGAAGTGATGTGTCGCAGAAGCTATGACTGCCGAATGCCTGCCCTGAACGCCGTGGTTTTCGGCGGACAGAACGCCGCTGCAGCCAGGACGCGCTACGAGCGCTGCGCGTGCTTCCCGTTCTGCAAGGCAGGGGTCGGGGTCTCGCGTTCGTCGCCCGGCTGCGGCGTATTGTAGTACTCGGAATACTGGTAGTAGTAGTATTCCGGCAGCGAGGTGTCGACGTAGTTGAGAATGACGCCCGGCACGTTGACCTGGCGGTTGTAAAGCAGCTCGAGCGACTTCTTGGTCAAGCGCGCGGAGGTGTAGGACAACCGGACCACGAACAACGTAGCGTCGATCTTCGGCGCGAGGCTTGTGGTGTCGTCGGCGGCAAGAACCGGCGAGCTGTCGATGATGATGTAGTCGTACTGGTCGTACATCTCGCGGATGAGCGCCTCGGTCGACTCGCGGAGCAGATGCTCGCTCGGCTGGGAGAGGTTCTTGCCGCGTGGCAGAACGAAGAGGCTCGGGTAAGCGGTCGGGACGACCACTTCATTCCAGTTCACTTCGCCCTTCAGGACTTCCGAGAAGCCGATCTTGGATGAGATGCCGAACGCTTCTCGGATTGCGCCGCGGCGAAGGTCACCGTCGATCAGCAGCGTGCGAGCTCCGGAGAGCGCGAAGGTGATCGCGAGGTTCGCCGAGATGGTGGACTTGCCTTCGTTAGGCACGGCACTGGTGATGAGCAGCGTTTTGGGACGCGGCCCTTCGTAAGGCATGAAGAAGATGGAAGATCGTATGTTTCGATACGACTCGGCGAAGATGTGACGCGCGTCGTCCGGCTGGAGGAGCGTGACCTTGCCCTTCGTCTTCTCTTTCGGAATCTGGCCGAGCACGTTCTCGCCGAAATGATGCTGGAACTCGCTGAACGAGGCCATGCGGTCGTCGATCCGGTCGAGCAGCAGCAGGATTGCGATACCCGCGAGACCGCCGCAGCCGAGGCCGATGAGGAGGCTCTTGATCAATCCCGGCCGGACCGAGATCGGCATTGTGGCCATTTCCATGATGGAGACCTGGTCGCCGCCTTCGACAGCCTGCGAGACGCCGACGTCCTTCAGGTTGTTGGTGAGCCGGTCGTAGAGCGCCTTCAGGCGTTCGGCCTTGCCTTTGATGCGGTTGAAGTGGGCGAGACGCTGGCTGAGGTCGAGCGCCTTGGTCTCCCATTCCTTGATGTTCGTCTGCAGGTTCTCCATCTGTTTGCCGATGGATTTGCGACGCGTCTCGAGTTTCTCCACCGCGTCAGAGCGGAAGAGGGTGATGAGGTTTTCCTGCTTCGAGATCTCGTCGTTGAGCTTGATGATCTTTGGGTGCCGAGGACGAAGGTCCTTCGAGAGCGTGTCGCGCTCGGCGCGGAACAGCTGGAGGCTCTGTTTCGCCTTCAGGTAGTCACCTTCAGGGCCCACATCGGCGAAAGGCATGCCTTGCTGCTCGCCAGTAGCGCCATCAGCACCGGGCGATGCATTCGGCTCAGGTTTGCCAGCCTGGCCGCGGTCGAGATTCTGATCGAGGTCCAGCGTCTCAAGCAGCTGATGCTCGGTTTTCAGCTGCGCGTATTGCTGGTTCAGGCGAACGAGGTAAGCGGCCGCGCTGTTCCCCTCTTCCTGGATGAAGCCGATGTTGTTCTGCTTCTGGAAGTCGAGCATCTCGTCTTCCGCGCCGCGCAGGTCTTTTTCCACCTGGATGAGCTGCTCCGTCATGCCAGTGGTGACTTCCTGGCTGCGGTCCTCTTTCATGCCCTTCTTGAAATCGAGATACTTCTGCATCAGCGCATTCAGGTAGGCCTGCGTGTAGTCCGGCATGGCGCCGACCGCCTGGAGCTCGAAGATCGAGGTGCGCGGCTTCTGCGCGACGTTGACGTCGACTTTGACCGGCTGCAGCTCGGGATGCTGCGAGCGAACGAGAGCTTCCGCGCTGCGGCGCACTTCCGAGCTCTGCATGAGCTGGATCTGTGTGCCGTAGAAGTTTTGCGTGTCCTCGGAATAGACGGCGCCCTGGGCGATGTTCACCTTGCCGGCGAGCATCATCTTGCTCGTGGAGAGGAACGACGGAGGCGTCTGGTAAATCAGCCACGCCTGGACGAAGACGCCGAGGCAGATGGTGAGCAACGGAATCCACCAGCGGCGCAGCAGGAGCGCGCGGTAGCGATGGACGCGCGTGATGAACGCGGTGGTCCAGGAACCAGCGATGGGGCGATCGAGAGCGGCGGCGTTAGGTTGCATAGGAGAATTACATGTTGATCAAGCGCTGCGGCACGAACACCTGGTCGTCGGGCTGGAGGACCACGTCCTCGTCGCTGCGGCCTTGTTCGATGATGCGCTTGAGGTCGACCTCAAGGGCTTCGCCGTTTTTGCGGGTCAACTTGACCTTGCGCTTGTTAGCAAAATCTCCGAAGCCGCCAGCGCGAATGATCGCCTTGCTGACGGTGTAGGTTTCATCGGGCGGAATCTCCTGCGGGCCAGGGCCGCGCACCGAACCGATGACGTAAACTCGGCCACGGGAGCGCTCGCTGATGCGATCGACCGCGATGATGACGGTGGCGTTGTAGTAGTATTCCTTCTCCAGCGCAGCCTTCACCGAGTAGGCGATCTGCTTGCACGTGCGGCCTGCGGCCGGAACGAGGCCGGCGTAGGGGACTTCCAGTTCGCCGTTATCGTTCACGCGGATGCGCTGCGATTCATTATCGCGATCTTCCACCACGCGGAAGCTGACGTAGTCGTTAGGGCCGAGACGCTTTTTGTCGTCCAGCACCGTCATCGAGTTCGTCCGCATGACCGCGCTGGTCGTCGGGAGATCGGGCGGCAGGGCGCGCTGCGCGTCCGGCTGCGGGATCGTCATTGGGGCTGTGTTGCTATTGCCCTGCAGTGCCGGCGCCATTTGCGCGCTCTGCCCGAACGCCGATGAAGCGGCGAAGGACGCTGCCAGGAACAAAGTGTAAGCCCGAATTTTCATGAGATGCCTATATGTATCGTTGGTTAGAAGCTGTAGGTGCCGTCGATCGACACGCGGTTCTGACGGTAGTCACGCAGCTCCACGTCCGAATCTTTCTGCGTGTACTGATAGCGCGCACCGAGGGTGACGTGCCGTGTCAGCTGATAGCCGAGCGAGAGCGCGCCGCCATAACGCCGCAGTTCTTCACCCCGCCCGAGGTTCAGGAAGCCGCCCGACTCTTCCGCGTCTTCGTAGAAAAGCTCAGTCGAGAGCAGCGTCTTGTTCAGGATGTTCCACGTCGCGGTGTGGCGGACGTAATTCAGCTGGATGTAGTTCGAGTTGACGCCGAGCTGCGATTCATGACCGGCCGAGAGGCGGTGGGTAAACGCGGCGCTGATGCGATGCGAGATGAGGATGTTCGCGTAGAAGTCGTTGAGCTCACCCTCATCCTGGAAGACGAGGAAGTTGCCGTCGACTCCTGCGCCTGTCGGGATGTTCGCCGGGTTATTGAAGAAGTTCGATGGGAAGGGACCGAGGGCCACGTCATCGCCATCGAAGCTGATCGTCTGGTAGCCACCTGCGACACGCACTTTCACGTACTGCGTCACCTGCGTTTCGATGAACGCACCGACGCTGAAGGTATCGGAGTCGTTGAGCAGATCCTGCTCGTAGCGATTGAAGACGTAAGCTGTTTCAAGGCCGACGCCGGTGGTCGAGGTGACTGCGACGCTGAGCGAAGCCATAAGCGAATCGGCGTTGCGGTCGAGGTATTCGAAGTCGTCGTTCGTGGCGATGAAGGTGTAGTGATCGTAACCGAAGGTCGCGACCGCCTTGTTCAAGTCCCAGAGAACGGAAACGCCCGCGGTGTTCTGGAAGCGACCGTAATCGGCCACATCGCCGAGCCCAGGCTCGCCGACTTCACCGATCGGATCCTGCTCGAGCGAGAACCGGTCATGGAAGTTGATGCGGAAGTCACCCACGAAGACGTCGAACGACAACTGCGAGCCTGGGGCGAGCAGGACGCCGTTGGTGTTGTATTCGGAGTGGTTGAAGTAAAACGCGTAACCGAGACCGATGTCGAAGCGCAGGGTGTTCAGCTGCGTGATGGGCCACATGGCGTTGAAGTTCACCTGCGGGCGGAAGATGAAATCTTCCTGCTCGTCTATCTCCGCGATGTTGACGTTGTCGTTGTATTCCAATCCAGCCGTGGCGCTGAAGCGGAAGCGGACCGGCCCGACAAGCAAGTTGTACGGGATGCGATCGATGCTTTGGCGGCGCGCCTCGGCGGCGGCTTCACCGGCAAGCGACGGGCGGATAGCTTCTTGTGCGTTCGCGACGGAGGCCGCGAACACGAAAGGTAGGATTAGCGCAGCGCCGGCCCTTTGCAGGGAGCAGGCGAGGAATCGAGAGATTGAGTTACGGCTCATAGACGGACGATCGAGGTTAAGGTTAGCAGGTGCAGTACCAAGAACGGCGCGATCGCAGGATGCGCTCGCGTTTGCCGTGAACAATCTGCGGGCCCGCAGATCGTTGATGACAAATGTGTTGTTTCAAGACGTTCGGTTCTGACCGCCGCCTTTTTACGCCACTGTCGCGAGCGCCAGCAAGCGAAATCGCCCGGGGGACGCGTGCGCTATCTTACAGGGAATCCTGTAGGCGGATGATGCGGAGCCGAATTCCGCTTTGAGCGGTATAAGCGCGACCACCCGAAATTCTGGGTAGGTGGCGCGATCTAAGCTTTTACATCGGAACCGATATGAAACGGTTCTCACACACATCAGTTCACGGCTGGCGCCTCCGCGCTTTGCTGGCGACACTGGCGTTTGCCGCCGCTGCGCAAACCAGCTGGGCGAACGAAACCATCACCCACGACGAGGCCACCAACGCCGCCAAGAACCTCGCCCGTATGAATTGCGGAGCGAAGATCCAGTGCATCCTGCCGGACGGGCGGCCGGCCCCGGTCGCCATCGGCAAAGCCGAGAGCAAAGGCGCCGCCGCGCTCATCATGGATGACGATACGCTCAGCGTGCCCCTGCAGGAAGGCGAGACCACGTTCATCATTACCCTCCCGACGACGTCTCTCGTCGACCGGTTCAGTTTTGTAAACGAGAACGCCACCGCACGCGGCAACCTCAAGATCGCCGTCTCGAATCACCAGCTGGCGCCCGGGAGCGCGAAGTGGGTTGAGGTCGATGGCCAGATCCCTTTTACCAACAAGCGCCTGTTCAACGTCTCCATGATGGGTGTGGAAGCGCGCTACGTGAAGCTCTCATTCAACGTTGAGAAGGGTGGCCGCATCGCCTCGCTCGGTCTGTTTGGCGACGAGACGCTGCAGTCGTTTGCCCAGCGCCAGCACCATCTCACCTGGATCGCGAATACGTCGAACGTCTCCGTGCGCGATGAGGATCGGCTGAATTTCAATTTTGCGAATCTCTACGCCAAGGCGCGCGTCGTCTACGTCAGCTCCGGCCCGCTGCCTTCAGCGCGGCGCATGATCGATGACGACAACGAAACCGGCTTCCGGTTCTCGCCGACGGACGCGCAGCCGACGGTCATCATCGAGCTGGCCGAGAGCGAGCGGCTGAACCGCGTGAGCGCCCTCTACGAGATGGCGAGCGGGCGCATGGATGTTTACCTGCTGAACGAGTTGGGCCAAAACCCGGCCGACATGGGCGGCGCGAAACCAGTCGCTTCCGTGACGGATCGCTCCGGCGACGGCAAGGCGGCGGTTGATTTCGATCCGCGCGGCGCCCGCTATGTGGCGCTCCGCTGGACACCGGAAGGTGATCGCCGCGGGAACAACACCTTCGAAGTCGCTGAGATCGACGCGTTTGGCGATGTGCCGCTCGCGATGTTGCAGCTCTTTGAGGCGCCGGATGTTTTCGCCAGCAACTCGGCCGGCGTGCAAGGGCCCGGCGGAGCCAGCCCCGACATCAGCCACACGATGGGGACCCTCGCCGTTCCGCCATCGATCCCGTCGGTCAGCCCGTAGCCGCACCGGGCACGACGATCTGCCGAACGGTTCGCGCCATTGCGTCGTTCGCCTGGCCAGCATTCTGCAAGCCGATCACTGCGATCTCGAGCAGACGCTGACCAAGATTCCGCTGACCATTCGCGACGGCACGAAGTCGCCCTTGCAGGTTCCACTCGCCGGCGTGACGCGCCTCAGTCCCGGGCGCGATTTTGTCTTCCTGGATGCAAACGTAGACGAAGAGCGGGTGCCCGCCCTGTTCGAACTCGTAAACGCGAAATCTTAACGGTGCGGCGCCGGTCTCGAGGACGATCGGCGGCAGCTCGCCTCGGAAGTTCCGTCCCGCGGCTGGGAGGCAGATCTCGGGCGAGTGGCTTCGCACGAGCTGGAGCGCGGTCTGTTGTGGCTCCCAGCGCGCGAAGAACGTCCACCAAATCACGCCGCGCGGATCCTCCCACGCAGCGCTGCTCGCGTGGTTGTAGCGCAGAATCGCCTGCGTCTCGTCCGCGATCGGCATTTCGCGTACCGCCGTCTGTTCAGTCGGCCAGCGGGTGTGCCATTCCGGCCGCGCAACGAGCCGCTGCTCGTGCCCGCGATACCAGAGTTCCGTCCCAGCGAAGATGAGTGCAAGCCAGGCGATCGCGGCGGTTGTCTGCGCGATGGAGCCGCTCATACGGACGGTGCCGCCGCTCGCCGTTTCCGGAGGAGCGGAAGACGCGGCGTCGTCCGATCGGCCGAGAAGCCACGCGATTGCGACCAGCCCCGCCATCCCGAGAACCAGCACGGCGGTGCCGATGCCATCATGCCAGTCCTTCAGCGCGTCCAAGCCACGCGTCGCTGCGACCAGCACAAGCGTCGTCGCGCGGGCGACATTGCATGCAAACACCCAACCCGCGCCGAGCAACAGCAACACGAGACGGCGCGATCCTGACAGCCGCAGCAGCTCGCCCAGAAACAGCGCCACCATGATCGCGGCTTGCAGCGTCTTCACGCCGCTACACGCCTCATCCACCCCGACGATGCCGTTCGGTAGTTGAATCACATTGCCGAGCTGGTAAGCGCCGATCCCTACCCAGCTCGCGATCTCCACCGCCACGTAGGCGACCGCGCCGGTCAGGCTTTGCACGACTGCATTCTCGAGCTGGACCAGCCATGGCACCGATACGAGCGGGAAACAGACTGGGAAAGCAAAGTGTCGCACCCAACCGCCCCCGCCCGGGCGAGCAAGCGCGATGCACCAGTAGCCCACCACGAGGAGAGCGATCGTCCAGCTCAGCAATCGCCAGTCTGGATTCGCTTCTTCGACGAGTCGCACCGGCAGTAGCAAGGCGAGAATGCCCCAGCTCGCCGCTCGTAGCCTGCCTCTAGGCTGCAGTGGTTCCGCAGCCGGTCGCGATGGCCAGCGCAGATAAAATAGAAACGCGCTCAGAAACGGCACTGCCCAGCCGTAGTTGTACTGCTCGTTCAGCGACCACTCGAAGTGCAGATGGTGGAACAACCACAGCGCGAGCGCACCGGGAACCACCCAGCCGATCAGGCGGAGAGCGTCGCGAAGCATTCGCGACCCTTACCTGCGCTGCGCCGAAACACCAATCGCGAAACGCCTGGCGGACCCCACTGAGGCAGGCGCGCTCACCTGGTAGGGACAGCGCGCTACGCTGTCCGACCCGCGTGGCAACGTCAGGGCTGAAGCGCATCCGACATCGCGCCCCACGCGCTGGGCGCCGCAGCGCGGCGTCCCTGCCACGTCAGCCTCGAGCGCCGGCGTAAAGGTTCGCCTGACTTCGTAGAAGCCGCCGTCCAGCAGCAACGCTACGGCGCCCGCTTCGTATCTGGTGAACGCCAGCGGCACGCAGCATGCTTAGAATTACTAGAATATGCAGAGGCTTAACCAATGCTTACGCCGACTGCTCGTAACGGCCGTGCTGAGCGTGTTCGTTGCTCAGGCGGCTGACGCCGTGGTGCTCGACTGGGACACTGCGACCTGGACGCCGGGCTCGTTGAGCCAATCGTACGATCTGGATCCAACCAATCCCGGCAACGACATCACTCTTACTATCGGCGGCAACACCAGCTTTCTGCGGCCCGATTACAATGCGCCGAATGCGCAGACGCCCGCCCTCTCGACCACACTCCACGGAGGGTTAACGCCCGCGCAGAATACCTTGCTGCTCGCCACCGATTTCTCGGTCAACACCGATGCCCTGACGATCACGATCGCGTTTTCGGCAAATTACACGCAGGGCGTGACGAACGTCTCCTTTAGCATCTTCGACCTCGACAGCGGGGCTGGGTTCCAGGATCAGCTCCGCTCGATCCGCGGCGTCGGCGTAGATGGAAGCACCGTCACCGCCAGTTATGTCGGAGGGCCCGCAGTTACCACCACAGGCAGCTTCGTAGTCAACGGCGCCGGCCTTTCGCCTGATAGCGGAGCAGGGTCCAACGCTGGAAATCTCCAGATTAGCTTCAGCCAGCCGATCCGATCGATGAGCTTCGTTTTCGGTAACGGCGCTTCGATTACTGATCCGGTCTATCAGACAATCGGCATCCACGACATCAACTTCACCCCGGTGCCAGAGGTGAACCCTGCACTTGCCGCGGCGGCGGGTTGCGTCCTCGTGGGCTGGTTTCGTCAGCGCCGGAGGCGTTCGCGAGCCTCCGACCGCAGCACGTCTTCATAAAATCCATACTGCACGGCGCCCTCGGCACAGCGGGTGCTTAAGAGCACCTGTCCCAGTCGAAGATGTGCCGCCAGTTCAACATCGCCCGCGTCCTGTTCGCCGCAGCCGTCGTGCTTCTCAGCGCAAGCAACGCGAGGGCTGTGGTCCTTGACTGGGACACGGTGACATGGACCAACGGCAGCCTCACCAACTCATACGACATCGACCCGGCCAACGCAGGCAACGATGTGACGGTTTCGGTGAGCGGCAATACGTCTCAGCTCGGCACCGAACCAACCGGCGAAATGACTCCGGCGCTGACAACGAACATAACCGGCGGCTTAACGCCGGCGCAGAAAACCCTCACCATCTTCCTTGATCTCACCAGCACGACCCAGGCGGTGACAATCTTCGTGGACTTCACAGCCTTCTACCCACAAGGCGTGCAAAACGTGTCCTTTAGCCTGTTCGATATCGATTTCGCGAACGAGGGGGGCAACGGCGCCGATTTCCGCGACCAAATTCGGGCAATTACCGGCATTGCAGCTGTCGGCGGCGCGACGGTGTCTCCGACCATCACCACGTCGGCAGGTAACAGTTTGAGCGGCACTGGCGTGAACCAAGTCGTCAACGGCATCGCTAGCGTCACGGACACGACGGCCGGCGGAAATGTGATGATTGATTTCGGCAGCACTGCTATCACGTCGTTCACATTCACTTACGGCAGCGGCACGACTCAGAAAAGCGACCCGACCGGCCAGCACATGGGCCTGCACGACATCACCTTCACCCCTGTCCCCGAGATCAACCCCGCCCTCACCGCCGCGCTTTCCTGTTTCGCAGCCACGGGGCTCATCGTCTTCCACCGTGCACGAATTAAATCGCGACGACAGTAGCGGCAGCGTTAAGGAGATCGAGCGGCGCGAATTCTGTCGGCGCTGGGGTTTTCGGCTTGGTATCGTGGCAGTCATCGCCGGTCTCGGCGTGGCCAGCTATCGCGGTTACGGCGAGCTGCGGAAACGCAATCTCTCCACGCAGGTGCAGCAATTCGTCGATGCCGCGGATTACCGCAGCGCGGCGCTCGTCGCGCCGCGATTGCTCGAGCTAGATCCGAACAACGTGCCCGCGACGCGCGCGATGGCGGACATCGCGGATGCCAGTGGCCGCGCTGAAGCCCTGACGTGGCGGCAACGCGTCGCCCAGCTGCAACCCGGCGTGCCAGCGAATCAGATCGCGCTTGCCAAGACGGCGTTGCGTGTTGGTCAGCTGGATCTCGTCGAGCGCGTGCTCGATCTGGTGCCCCAATCCGCGCGTAATACAATCGCCTACCACCAGATCGCCGGCGCGCGGGCTCTCGCCCGCAAGCAAGCCGCGGCTGCCGAGGAGCACTTCGCCGCCGCGCTCGTGCTCGAGCCGACGAACACACAGCTTTCCCTGAATCTCGCGTCGCTTCGTCTCGCCTCAGGCGCGCCCATGCAGGCGGACGCCGCCCGCGTGACCCTCAAGCAACTCACCGCAGATCCCGCCGTTCGCCTCAGCGCCGTGCGCGCGCTCGCGGCAGATGCCACAGCGCGGAACGACCGCACTGAAGCGAAGCATTGGGCTGCGCAACTGAAAGCAGAGAACGGCGCCACGTATGGCGACATGCTTCTCTACTTCCGCGCGGTCCAAAGCACCGAAGCCGCCGCGCCTGCGCTGGAAGAGTTGAAAGCCAAAGCCGCAGAATCTTCGGCAACCGCGGCGGAGCTGATCACCTGGCTCAACCGGGAAGGCATGGGCATCGTAGCGGCACACTGGGCGATGCGTTTACCGGCCGAGATCCGTGAGACACAGCCCGTGCCCCTCGCCATCGCCGAATCGCTCAGCTTCATGCAGGATTGGCCGGCGCTTCTCGCATCAGTCGAGGAGAAGAACTGGGGTGAATTCGAAGCGCTGCGGCTCGCGGTGCAAAGCCACGCGCTTCACCGCCTGGCCGCGTCGCAACCTGACTCGATGCAGCGCCAGACTGTCTGGCGCGCTGCGCTAAAAGCAGCTGACGCGAAACCCGACCAGCTGGTCGCAATCGCACAACTTGCCGAAGGCTGGGGCTACACCGCAGACGCCGAAGATGCTTGGTGGAAAGTCGCCAGTGGAAACGCGAACGCGCGCGCCGGTCTCTCGGCTTTGCAGCGCATCTATAAGGCGAAGCAGGACACGCGTGGATTGCTCCGCGTGGCCAAACGTGCGCTCGAGCTGAACCCCGGTGATCTGGTGGCGGCGAATAACTGCGCCAGCCTTGGCTTGCTCCTGAACGGCGACAGCACAGCGCGCCGGCTGGCCGCGAAATTGCACGCTGAACATCCCGCGAATCGCGCGTTTGCCGCGACTCACGCTTACGCACTGCATACCGCCGGCAAGACTGGCGAAGCGCTCGAGTTGATGGAGGGCATGAAAGAAGAGGAGCTCCGGCATCCAGCGATCGCTGCCTACTACGTGGTCATCCTCGTGGAGAGTGGAAAACTCGACCGCGCCCGCTCGTTCCTCCCCAATGCGCAACGCGCCGCGCTGCTCCCTGAAGAGCAGTTGCTTCTCAGCTCTGCGACGCGCAAGCTCGTAGCGGTCGAATCGACCGGCAGAGCGAAGAATCTCGCCGGTTTCTGAGGCGGGCCGATCGCCCGCAGAGTGGCGCCAGGGCCGCTTGTCATTCCGAGCGAAGCCGAGGAATCCCGCGGCATTACCGGACAGCTACGCCCCCGGGGCCGTGGCGACTTCGCTCCACCTGACGGCGCTTCCGCAATGCGTCAAAAGCCGTCGCGCATGCATCCGGCTGAGGCGCGCCGAAGGCACGGGACTAGCTTAACAATACGCGGGTGCCAGTGACCTGAAATTTTATGCGATTAGCAACCGAATGTCAGGCCACGAAACAAACCACACTTCGGATCGAAAGATCAGCAACCAAACCAAAACCACATCATGAACCTCATCCTCGCACACCGCTCAGCTCAGCTGAAGACTCGCAACATTCTGCGCTGCTTGCCGAAGCTACGAATGATGCTGTTCGGGATTGGACTGTAACCACCGGCGCCGTCACCTGGCCCCAAGGTCTCGAAAGCCTCCTCGGCTATAACCGATCCGCCGCCGTGGCCGGGATCGGCTTCTGGCAAAAGCAGCTTCACGACGAAGATCGCCCTCGGACCATCTCGAGCATCCGCGAGGCCCTCGGCAATGGCGCCGAGCGTTGGTGCGGCGAATACCGCTTCCGCACCGCGGACGGCAGCTACCTTCATCTGCTCGAGCGCGCTCGCATCGTCCGGAATGAAAATGGCGACGCCGTGCGCTTCGTCGGTTCGATGATGGACATCACCGCGCGCAAGCAGCTCCAGGATCAGGTTGTTCGCTCGCAGAAGATGGAAGCCTTCGGCCAGCTCGCCGGCGGCGTGGCGCACGACTTTAACAATTTCCTCACCACCATCCTCGGCTACAGCGATCTGCTGCTGCACGAGAGCGGTGTGAAAGGCTCCACCGCGCAGCACATCGGAGAGATCCGCGCCGCCGCGCAGCGCGCCTCGAACCTCACCTCGCAGCTGCTCGCCTTCAGTCGCAAGCATCCGCTCGAGCCGCGCGTCGTCGAGGTGAATAGCATCATCACCAATCTGGAGCGTTCGTTGCTCCGCCTCCTCGGCGAGAACATCACCGTCGAGTGCCACCTTCAGCGCTCGGCTAATCCGACGCACATCAAAGCGGATCCGGGTCAGCTCACGCAGATCATTCTCAATCTCGCGGTCAACGCCCGCGACGCCATGCCGCAAGGCGGCCGGCTCACGCTTGGCACCGGGACCTTCCGAGTCGAGGGCGATGCGCATCCGTGCGGTTGCCCGGAGCGACTCGCTCCCGGCGACTACGTCATGCTCAGCGTCACCGACACCGGCGTCGGCATGACGGAAGAGGCGAAAGAGCATGTGTTCGAGCCGTTCTTCACTACCAAGGCCGACGGCAACAGCAGCGGTCTCGGCCTCGCAACCAGCTACGGCATCGTGCGCCAGAGCGGCGGCCAAATGTGCGTCACCAGCGAGCCTGGCCGTGGCACGATGATCACCATTTACCTGCCGCGCGTCGCCGCCCCACCAGCACCTTCCTACAAGAAGCCCGGGAGCAAGAAATTGCTGACCGGTAGCGAGACCATCCTCGTGGTCGAAGACGACGTCGCCGTGCGTCACATCTCGGTGCGCGTGCTGCGTTCGCTCGGCTACGATGTGGTCGAAGCCGCCAGCGGAGACGATGCCCAGCGCCTCATCTCACTCGACGAGAACAAGAAGATCGACCTGCTCCTCAGCGATCTAGTCATGCCGCTGATGGGTGGCCGCGATTTCGCCGAGTGGATGACGAATGTCAGCCCGAGCACGAAAGTCATCTTCATCTCCGGCTATCTCGACCAGGCGTTTCAGGCGACCGACCAGGGCGACATCGGGATGTTCTTCCTCCCGAAGCCGTTCGATCCCGAGCAGCTCGCGCAGAAAGTGCGCGAAGCGCTCGACACGCGAAGTTGATCGTTCGGACTTGATGGCTATCTGAGGAGAATGGCCGACGGCGTTCCCTCCTCAGCGGTAGCCAATCAAACCACCAGCAACGCCTCTTCCGCGGTGCCGATCACGTTCCCGGACGTGCAGGCTGCGCGAAAGCGCATCAAGGGCTCGGTCTACTACTCGCCCTGTCCGCATTCCATCCCGCTGAGCGACCTCACGGGGATGGAGATCTACTGCAAGCTCGACAACTTGCAGCGCACCGGAAGTTTCAAGGAACGCGGCGCCTCCAACGCTCTCCTGCAGCTCCCGCCGGATCAGCAGAAGCGCGGCGTGATCGCCGCCTCGGCTGGCAATCACGCACAGGCGCTCGCCTACCAGGGTAGCCTTCTCGGCATCCCGGCAACCGTGGTGATGCCGATGTTCGCGCCGCTCATCAAGGTGAGTAATTGCCGCAAGCTCGGCGCGACGGTGGTGATGCATGGCGCGCATTTCGGCGAAGCCAAAGCCCACGCGCATGAGATCGCGGAGAAGGAAGGCCTCGCCTACATCGATGGCTACGACGACCCCGCGATCATCGCCGGCCAGGGAACGATGGGCATCGAGATCGTCGATCAGGTGCCGGATCTCGACGCGGTCATCGTGCCGGTCGGCGGCGGCGGTTTGCTTGCGGGCGTGGCGCTCGCGGTCAAGAGCCTGCGGCCCAAAGCACAGGTCATCGCTGTCGAAGCTAATAACGTGGCCAGCTTTTCAGCCGCCTTACGCGCGGGCGAACCGACCCGCATCACGACTCAGCCAACGCTCGCGGATGGTCTCGCCATTCCGCAGGTCGGCACGAACGCGTTCAACACTGCAAAGGATCTGGTCGATCGCTGCGTGCTCGTCAGCGAAGAGCAGATCGCCCTCTCGATTCTGCGCATCGTGGAGGTCGAGAAGACGGTCGTCGAAGGATCCGCCGCGACTCCCCTCGCCGCCTGCCTCTCCGGTCAGCTGCCGGAACTCGCAGGCAAGAAGGTCGTGCTGCTGCTTTGCGGCGGAAACATCGACCCCAACGTGCTCAGCCGCGTCGTGGAGCGCGGCCTTGTCTCCGACGGGCGCCTCGCGCGCTTCACCGCCGTCATTAGCGACCGGCCCGGCGGCCTTGCGGATCTGACGAGCCAAATCGCCTCGGCCGGCGCAAGCATCAAGCAAGTGGTACACGACCGCGCCTTCGCCGGATCAGACGTCTCCGCGGTTCACGTCCTCTGCACGGTCGAGACACGCGATCACCAGCATCTCGCCGAGTTGCGCCAGCGTTTGCAGACGCACGGCGTGCAGACGTTCGACGCGAGGTAGCCGTTCTCCGCGCGGTCATCCCGAGCGAAGTCGAGGGATCCCGTGGCGGAACCGTTACAGCGGCGCCGCGGGATTCCTCCACTTCGGTCGGAATGACTGCCTGGCTTGAACGGGCGATGCGTCTCCGTATCGTCCGGCATGCACAAGGTCGACACGGAATTGCTCGAGAAACCGGCTTCAAATCGGGACGCGAAACAGCCGGAGACACCGCTCAACGACCGCTTCGACTCATTCCCGCGCCGCCACATCGGGCCGAACAGCGGCTCGATCGAGCAGATGCTAGAGACGCTCGGCTACGCTGACATTGATGCGCTGATCGACGACACCGTTCCGAAGAACATTCGCCTCGCGAAACGCCTCGATTTACCCACTGCGAAAGGTGAGCGCGAGGCGATCGAGGAGCTGCGCGCGATCTCCTTAAAAAACAAAGTCGCGCGCACGTTCATTGGCGCCGGCTACTCGGATTGCATCACGCCACCCGTCATCCAGCGGAACATTCTCGAGAACCCCGGTTGGTACACAGCCTACACGCCTTATCAGGCGGAGATCGCGCAGGGCCGGCTGGAGGCGCTGATCAATTTCCAGACGATGATCACCGACCTGACTGGGCTCGACATCGCGAACGCGTCCATGCTCGATGAAGGCACCGCGGCAGCCGAAGCGATGACGCTTTGCCGCAACGTGGTCAGCGGGCGCGACACGTTTTTCGTCTCGGAGCTTTGCCATCCGCAGACGGTCGAAGTGGTGCAGACACGCGCGCAGCCGCTCGGCCTGAAGGTGATCGTCGGCGATCACAACTCCTACGACTTTGCCGACGGGACGTTCGGCGTGCTTCTCCAGTATCCGGCGACGGACGGCGCGATTATCGATTACTCGGATTTCTCAAAACGCGCGCACGATGCGGGCGCGCTCGTGATCGTGGCGGCTGATCTGCTCAGCCTGACGCTCTTGCGCCCGCCTGGAGAGTTCGGCGCGGATGTTGCCGTTGGCAGCACGCAGCGATTCGGTGTGCCTCTCGGCTTCGGTGGGCCGCACGCTGCCTATTTCGCCACGCGCGAAGCGCACAAGCGCCACATGGCTGGCCGTCTCGTCGGCGTCTCGCACGACGCGGAAGGTCGCCGTGGTTTCCGGCTTTCGTTACAGACACGCGAGCAGCACATCCGCCGCGACAAGGCCACGAGCAATATCTGCACAGCGCAGGTGTTGCTCGCCGTGATGGCTTCGATGTACGCCGTGTATCATGGCCCGCGCGGGCTCCGTTCCATCGCGCAACGCGTGCACGAGTTCGCAGCGAAGCTCGCGGCCGGGCTCGAGCAGATCGGCTTCGAGATCGCGCACGAAGAATTCTTCGATACGGTCCGCGTCGAGTTAGGCCAGGCGACGAGCGCAGACATCATGCACCGCGCCGAGCGCGCCGGCTGCAATCTCCGTCAGCTCGGGCCGCACACGATCGGCATCTCTGTCGATGAGACGACGACTGACCTGGACATCGAGACACTGATGTCGCTCTTCCGCGGCACCAACGTGCGCGACTTCGAAGACGACGCGCTCGATGGCTCGGCCTTTGGTATTCCGGAATCAGCGCGGCGCACCTCCGAGTTCCTCACCCACCCGGTCTTCAACACCTTCCACACCGAGACGGAGATGCTGCGCTATCTGCGGCGGCTCGAGTCGCGCGATCTGTCGCTCACGCATTCGATGATCCCGCTCGGTTCATGCACGATGAAGTTGAACGCCACGTCCGAGATGTTCCCGGTTTCGTGGCCGGAGTTCTCGAAGCTGCATCCGTTCGCGCCGGAGTCGCAGACGACCGGCTATCGGGACATGTGCGAGCAGCTCGCGCATTGGCTCGCGGAGATCACGGGTTTTGCGGGCGTGTCGTTGCAGCCGAATGCCGGCTCGCAGGGCGAGTACGCAGGGCTGCTGGCGATTCGGCAATACCACGAAGCGCGCGGCGAAGGTCACCGCAAGGTTTGCCTGATCCCGCAGTCGGCTCACGGAACTAATCCGGCGAGCGCAGTCATGGCCGGCTTCAAAGTTGTGCCCGTCGCCACCTCGAAAGCGGGCGATATCGACGTGGCCGATTTGCGCGCGAAGGCGGACACGCACAAAGACGATCTGGCCGCGTTGATGGTCACCTATCCGTCCACGCACGGCGTCTTCGAAACCACGATCCGCGAGATCTGCGACGTGGTGCATTCGCACGGCGGGCAGGTTTACATGGACGGCGCGAACATGAACGCGCAGGTCGGGCTTTGCCGGCCAGGCGATTTTGGCGCGGATGTTTGCCATCTCAATCTGCACAAGACCTTCTGCATTCCGCACGGCGGCGGCGGCCCCGGCATGGGCCCGATCGGCGTGGCGATGCACTTGATTCCGTTCCTACCGGCACACCCAAAGCTCGACGCGCACAACGGGGCTTTCGCGAACGGCGTAGGTCCGGTCTCGGCGGCGCCATTCGGCAGCGCGAGTATCCTCACGATCTCCTGGATGTACATCCGCATGATGGGCGCAGAGGGTCTGACTGAGGCGACCAAGGTCGCGATCCTGAACGCCAACTACATCGCGAAGCGGCTCGATGGCTACTTCCCTGTGCTCTACAAGGGAAAGCGCGGTCTCGTCGCGCACGAGTGCATCGTGGACTTGCGGCAGTTCAAGCCGGCGGGCGTCGAAGTTGAGGACGTGGCCAAGCGCCTGATGGATTACGGCTTCCACGCGCCGACCGTCTCGTTCCCTGTTGCGGGCACGTTGATGATCGAGCCGACGGAGAGCGAATCGAAAGCGGAGCTCGATCGTTTTTGCGACGCGATGATCTCGATCCACGGTGAGATTCAGGAAGTCGTCAGCGGCACGGCGGACAAGCAGAACAACGTGCTGAAGAACGCGCCCCACACCGCACGCCAGGCAACCGCGGACGAATGGAAGCGCCCCTACTCGCGAGAGAAAGCGGTCTATCCGGCGAAGTGGCTGCGCGAGGCGAAATTCTGGCCGGCCGTTGCGCGCATCGACAACGTCTACGGCGACCGCAATCTTATTTGCTCCTGCCCGCCGATGGAGATGTTCGAGTAGCGCTCGCGCCATTCGCTCTCGCACGACAACCAACTACACCACGCGGTCATCCTGAGTCGCGAAGACGACGAAGGACCTCACGCCACACGGGTGGTGTTGCACTTGTTTCGCATAGCTACGAAGCCAGGGGCGGTAGCCGTGCGTGCAGCATGCAACGTGTAGTGCGAGAGCGTGAGGTCCTTCGCCGTCTACGCGGCTCAGGATGACTGCGTTGGGTTTGGCGGACGCGAAGCGTTCGCTCCCCTACCGCAACGGCAGCACCGTTGCGCGCGACACCCGATCCCGCCCGAGATACTCGCGCGCGAGCGTGCTCAGCTCGCCATGCGTGATCGACTGCACGTCCGCCAGGCGTGTGCGTGCCCAATCGAGCACCTGCGGCCGCTCCTGCGCACGCGCCAGCACAGCGTTCAGCCAGTAGCCGTTCGTGCGCAGCGACTCGTGGATTGCGGTGAGCGTCGGCTGGCGCGCGCGATTCAGTTCCTCTTCCGTGACACCGTTTCGCGCAAGATCATCCGCCACCGCGACGACAAGGTCCGCGGTCTTCGCTGCCGCCGGCGGATCAACGTCCACGCTCGCGTTGATGTAACCGTAGCCTGGTAGCGTGTCGCTGGCGTTGCTCCCAGCGCGCGGGCTGTAAGTGGCGCCGACTTCCTCCCGCACCTTCACCCGCAGCCGATCATTGAATACCGCGGCGAGAAGACTAAGCCGCCGCTGTCGCGAGGCTTCGAGGCCGTCCGTCGTGGGCCAGTAAAGCTGCAGCACACCCTTCGGGATCTCCGACGTGATGCTGTAATCCTTAGCGAACGGCTTCTCGGGAAACTTCACCTTTTCTAAGTGCGGCAGCTCCGGCTTCGGCTCGCGCGCAGGCAGAGCTCCGATCGTCTTCGCAGCCGCGGCGATCGCAGCCTCCACATCGAGATCACCGACGAGCGCCACCTCGATCGCGCCACGCTCCAGCTGCGGCGACACCCACGTTTTCACCTCGTCGAGATTGCGCGCCAGCATCACTTCACGAGTCGGCATGCCGAAGCGCGGATCGCCGTTCGCCAGCAGGTTTGCCACCTCGGTCGCAAGCGGCCCATTCGGCGTGTGCTCAAACGAAGTGTAAAGCTGCTCGAGTCCCTTGCGCGCCTGGCGCAACGCCTCCGGCCGATAACCCGGGTCAACGATGTGCGCGGCCAATAGCTGCAACTCCAGCACGAGGTCTTCGGGCGTGGTGCCGCCGTTGAAGACGAGCGCATCAAGCTCGGGGCGAAATTGAAAGCCGACGTTCCGGCCCGCGAGCATCCGACGCAGATCATCGACGCTGTGCTTGCCGAGCCCGCCCGCTGTAAAGGTCGAACCGGCCACAGCTGCAAGGCCCCGCTGGTCGCCAGGTTCCGTGAGCGAGCCATTCCCCACCCGTGCTCGAACGCTGATCCTGCCCGCTTCGAAGTCGGTCTTCTTGATGTTGAGCCGCGCGCCGTTCGCGAATGTCACCAGTTCAATCCCGAGATCTTCGATGCGCTCGCGTTTTGTGATGGCGGCAGGCGTCCCGAAATCCGTGTAAGCCCACTCTCCGCCGAGATCATTCATCGTGGGCGTCACGGCTACGCGCCGCGACGTGTCGTAAGCGCCGGCCACCACCGTGCCCGCATCGCCCTCGAGTTTGGCGTTGCCGCTCACCATCACGAAGTGCCCGCCGCCGCCAAACGCTTCGCGCAGGACCTTCACGCAATCTTCCGGCGTTACCTTGTCGAGCGCCGGCTTGAGCAGCGCGAGATCGTCTGCCGGCGTCGTGAAGACGTCGGCATCCACGAGGCCCTCCACGATCTCATCCGCCAGCTGCGGCGAGCGGCGCGTGGGCGCGGTTTTCACCGCCTGCTCCAGCCCATTTGTGATCTCGGCCGCGCCTTCCTTTAACTCACCGGGCGTAAACCCGAACTCCAGCGCGCGCCGCAACTCCTGTTCGCCCACTGCGAGCGCGGCCTGCCAGTTCGGCGGCTGACAGGTCACGCCGACAGATGCATGGCGCATGAAATCGAGATGCTCCGAGACGGACGCGCGCGCGGAGATAAACGGCGCGTTCTCCTTCTTCGCCAGAATGGAGAAGCGCCGGTTCAGCACACTGAGCGCCAGCCAGCGCGGGAGCTGCTTGATGCGATTCGCAGCCGTGTCTGGCTCACGCGCGTACGGCGTGATGCGCGTGAGTGAAACTTCCGTTGCCGGCGCCTCCGGTTCGAAGTGATAGAACGGGCGGACGCCGTCGAATTTGTGCACCTCACCGAGCGACGGCTCCGGTCGCACATCGCCACGCGGCTTCAACGCAGCGAAGGCTTGCGTGATCATCTTCTCCACCGCCGCGGCATCCGGAAAGTCGCCCACCGCGACTACCGCGATCCGCTCCGGCCGATACCAGGTGTCCCAGAAATCGACGAAGCGGTCGCGACCGGCGCCTTTGATCACTTCCGGCTCACCGATCGGCAGGCGCTTCGGGAGCAGCGTATTCCCGAGCGTCGCCTCGTATTGCGCGACGAAGGTGCGGTAGCCGACAGAATCGCGCGCGCGGCGCTCCGAGAGGATCACCTCGCGTTCCTTCTCGATCTCTTCCGGCAGCAACAACAGCCCGCCGGCATAATCACCGAGCACGCGCAGGCCTTCCGACATCGTCGGCTCGTCGGAGCGCGCCAGCTCGAGCAGATAAGCGGTGCGCTCGAACCCGGTGCTCGCGTTTGTGTCCCCGCCGAAGCTCATCCCCATCCGCTGGAAAAACTCGACCAGTGTGCCGGGCGGGTAATGCTTGCTGCCGTTGAACGCGAGATGCTCGAGGAAGTGTGCGACGCCACGCTGCTCTTCCGTTTCGTGCAGGGAACCTGCGAGCACGAGCAAGCGAAGCGATGCGCGGCCGTTCGGCTCCTTGTTCGGCAGGACAACATAGCGGACGCCGTTCGCGAGCGTGCCGAAGCGCGCTGCGGGATCGGGCTTCAGGTTGCTTTCCTCGTGCGGGAATGGGATCGCCTTTGCGGCCGACGATGACGCGGGTGCGGGAGACCCGCCAGCCAGCGCGAGGGCGAGAGCGTGACTGGCCAGCAAAAAGGCGAGGGCTGTGGTGGTGATCCGCCGGTTCATGTTCGTTTTCCTATCGCTGTCATTCCGAGCGCAGTCGAGGACCGGACTTTCGGGTAGTGGGGCAGAGGGCTACAATCCCGTTGCGCCTACTGGACGGTTCCGCCACGGGATTCCTCCACTTCGTTCCGCTTCGATCGGAATGACGGTGTTGGTCGAGCGCGGCGGTTACTTATCTGCGACAGCAAACAGGTGCAGGTGCAGCGCGATGCCGTCGGGCGTGCGCAGCGGATGCTCCGCATAGCTGAAGACTTCCACCCTCGTGAAATGCTTCCGGAGCAATTCACGCAGACTCGCGCGCGTGAAGAAGTTCTTATGATCGGCTTCGAGCAGATGCCACGGCACCACCTGCCAGGCACTGAAGTATGGGATCACCTCCATGTTCGGCACCGAGAAGAGCGCGCGGCTACGAATCGCGCGCGCGATCTCGCCGAGGAACCGATCTGCATCCGAGATGTGCTCCAGCACTTCCACGCAGATCGCGTTCTCGAACTCGCCATCGGCGCACGGAAGGCCTGCCGCCTCACCATTCACCTGGCGATGCGGAAGATGCCGAGCTTGTAACAATTGCACGCACCCGGCGTTCACCTCCAGCCCGAGCCACTCGTGACCCGCTTCCATCAACTGCGTTCCGTATGCGCCGGCGCCGCAGCCGACATCCACCACTGAACTCTTTGGCGGAAGGTATTGCTGCAGGAGCCAAAGTGTTTCGGCTCCGGGTTCGGTGACCGGCGGGCCGGAGCCGTAAATGTTCTCGCGATGCAGGACGCTGACCTGATCAGGCGCGACCACGTCGCCGTAGGGGCGCTTCGCAAGCGCAGCTGGAATTACCTCAACCGTCGCGCTCACGAATTCATACTCACGCGGCTCCTCATCCCACGAGGCTGTCACGCAGAGCTCGACGTTGCGAGCCGAGTCGCTCGCCTGCGGCAGAAGGCCAAGCAGTCGAAAGCCGGTTGGCAATTCGTTCGACACTCCGACTGCGCGAGAAACATCCGGGCGTGCGAAGAGCAACCGCGTTTCGCCGATCACAACCCCGTCGCACCAGGCTCGAATACGGCACCGCCGCGGATCGCGACCGCGTGCGTGAAGCCAGCCAGAGATCGAGATCGATTCGCCGTAAACGGTCGCGCCCGCTGCGGGAGCATCAAGGTAGCTCGCGCTATCCGTTAGCTTCTCGAACTGAGCTGGAATGCTTTGCGTGCTCAAACTGTTGCTCAAAGTAGGAACTCGCGCACCCCTTCGCGAGATGCGTTTCACGGTGACACAAAAGTTTGCGGGAAAACTCTGGAATTCGCCGACTGAAAGAACTATATCCCTGCACGAGCAGGCCGAGACACGCGTCGAGTCATCGCCCCTCGAAACATTGTCATGCCTGAACGCGTCCGACCGATCGAACAGATGCTGGAGCTGAGCGAAGACGAAGCGAACTCGACCGAGCATCTCGATTCACAGGTTCAGAAAGCACAGGAGCAGCTCTTCCTCCTCAAGAAGCAGCAGGAGCAGATCGAGAAGCAGAAGCGCGAGCTCGAGGAGCTAAGCCGCCGCCAGGAAGAACTGGAGCGCGGCCGCACGGAGATGACCGACAAGTTTACGCGCTCGCTCGTGGTGCTGGAGCGGGAGGCTTACGATTCGCAAAAGAAGCTCGAGCAGATCCGCGCCACGCGAGAGAGCTTTGAGCAGCATCTGGTGTTGCTCGAGTCGATCGATCCGAAGAGCTGGAACCCGGCCGATCTGCACAAGGAACTGAGCCGCGCGCTGAGCACGGTGGATGACGCGCGCGCAGAATTTAGTCAACAACGCAGCCGCCTCACCGCCTCGACACATGAGGACGGCTCCGAGGTCGCGCTGCCGGAAGCAGCGCCGGAAATGGGCGGGATCGGGAGCGCCAACAGCTTCGTGCAATGGCTGCAGATTGGCTTTGCCGTGACGTTGCCGCTGATCGTTTTCGGCTTCATCGCGCTGATGCTGTTCCTCTGGTTCGCAAGCCACGCTCAATAGGCACATGGCCCGGCGCTCCCCCAAAGACAACGGCACGCCGCTGAACGCGCAGCAGCAGGAGCTCGCGCGGCGCGAGTCGCAGTTGCGCGACGAGATGCAGAAGCTCGAGCGCATGATCCAGGAGGCGCCGCTCGTCGCACAGGAGAGAACCCGACAGCAGCGGGAGGACATCATCTCGCGGGCGACGGAAGGCGGAAGCCGGCTCGACGTCTCGATCGCGCTGCAGGACAGACGCTACCGCGACGGCGGAACCTACAACCGCCCGCGCCGCGCGCTGCGCAAAGAGCGACGCGAAGGCCGCATCGTTTTTCTCGTGCTCGTCGTGGTGCTCGCAGCCGCGGTGCTCTGGCTCATGACGCACCTGAAGTTCTGAGCCGGTCTCGGATGGGCCCGAACGACAAGCCGTGTCATTCCGACCGGAGTGAAGCGGAGCGCAACGAAGTGGAGGAACCCCGCGGCGAGACCGTCGACGCGCCACCACGGGATCCTTCGACTCCGCTCCGCTCCGCTCAGGATGACCGCGCGTTCGATGTCGGCTACGCCGCGAAGCTTGCGCGGCTGGCACTCACCGCAGAAGAGACGCAGCTGTTCGAAACACACCTGCAGCAGGTGCTCGCGTACGCGGACAAGCTGGGTGAAGTCGATGTCAGCGCTGTCGAGGCGACGACACACACCGTGCCGATGTTCAACGTCTTCCGCGAAGATGCGCCGCGTGATTGGTTCACGGCGGAGCAAGCGTTGAGCAACACGCCGCGCCAGGCGAATGGGCTCTTCATCGTCCCGAAAGTGGTGGAATGACGCCGCGCGATCTGCCGGCGCTCACCATCACCGAACTCCAGCACCTGCTGCGAGCGCGCGAGGTTTCGCCACGTGAAGCCGTGGAGGCGCTGCATGCACGAATCGTTGAGGTTGATCCGCAGCTCGGCGCTTATTTGTCAGTCGATCTCGATGGAGCTTTGCAAGCTGCCGATGCCGCCGATACGAGCCTGCCGCTCGGCGGAGTTCCCATCGCCATCAAGGACGTGCTCAACGTGGCCGGCCAGCCGTGCACCTGCGCGTCGCGAATGCTCCGCAACTACATCTCGCCTTATGACGCAACTGCCGTCGCGCGATTGAAGCAGGCCGGCGCCATTCCGTTCGGCAAGACGAACATGGATGAGTTTGCGATGGGCTCATCGAACGAGAACTCGAGCGTGAAGCCGGCTCATAATCCGTGGGATCTATCGCGTGTGCCGGGCGGATCGAGCGGCGGCTCCGCGGCGGCGGTCGCGGCAGATGCAGCGTACGGAGCGCTCGGAACGGACACCGGCGGTTCGGTTCGTCAGCCCGCCGCGTTCTGTGGCATCGTGGGCGTGAAGCCGAGCTACGGCCGCGTCTCGCGCTTCGGGCTGGTGGCGTTTGCCTCGTCGCTTGACCAGGCCGGTCCGCTCACGAAGACGGTGCGCGATTCGGCCCTGCTGATGAATGCGATCGCCGGGCACGATCCACAAGAGAGCACCTCGCTCGAAGCCGAAGTGCCGGACTACACGGTTGCGCTGGGACGCGACATTCGCGGCATGCGCATCGGAGTGGCGCGGGAACACAGGGCCGCCCCAGTCGATCCGCAGGTGCAGGCGGCAGTGGACACCGCACTCAAACATTTCAGCTCGTTAGGCGCAGAGATTGTAGAGGTCTCACTGCCGCACACCGAGTATGCGGTTGCGGTCTATTATCTCATCGCGACGGCAGAGGCATCGGCAAATCTGGCGCGCTTCGACGGCGTGCGTTACGGCCATCGCGCCACCGGCCCGAAGGGTCTGCTGGACCACTACGAACGAACGCGTGCGGAAGGTTTTGGCGCGGAAGTGAAACGCCGCATCATTCTCGGGACTTACGTGCTGAGCTCCGGTTATTACGATGCCTATTACCTGCGCGCGCAGAAAGTTCGCGAGTTGATCCGCCGCGATTTCGCGCACGTATTTACCCAGGTGGATGCAATCGTCTCGCCGACCGCGCCGACGCCGGCTTTCAGATTGGGCGAACACACTGCCGACCCGATGACGATGTACCTGGCAGACATTTTCACCGTCCCCGCAAATCTCGCCGGCATCTGCGGCGTGAGCCTGCCCTGTGGTTTCGCTGATTCCGAAAAGGGAACGCGGCTGCCGATCGGTTTGCAGTTGCTCGGCAAAACGCTCGATGAAGCTCGCCTGTTGCAGCTCGGGCATGCCTACGAGCAAAGCACCGAGTGGCATAAAGAACGGCCACGCTTGGCGACGACGGCGAAGGAGCAACTCGCGTGAATGCGTCGGATGCGAGACGGCGCCTCCCGCGCTTCATCGACCGGCTGAACACAGACGCTGCCTTCCGCGTTCTGCTCTGGCTCTTCGCCGCCGCCGTCATCGTCTATGCGGGCATCCCAGTCGCAAACGCCCTCCGCGGCGAAAGCATCAAGGACTATGAGCTCTGGCACGACACTGGCCAGCGGGTGCTCAAAGGCGAGCAGATCTACCCTGCAGTGTCGAAGAAGTTCCCCTTCATGTATCCGCCGCCGTGCGCGATCTTCCTCGCCCCGATCAGCCTCGTTGGGCAAACGGGCGTCGTCGTCATTGGCGGGCTGGTGAATGCGGCCGCATGGCTGGCGAGCATCCTCTTGTCGGTCCGCCTCGCCACAGGGCAGTGGCGGCGTCAGCACGTCCTCGTCTATCTCGTTCCCACCTTCGTTATTTCAGTCTACGCGTGGAGCAACTTCCATCTCGGCCAACCGAGCCTGATCCTGCTCGCGCTGATGCTTGGCGCGTTCGTCGCCCTGCAGAACAACCGCGCCATCGCCGCCGGCGCGCTCATCGGCGTTGCGACAGCGATCAAGGCCTTCCCGGTGATCGCGATCGTCTACCTCGTCTACCGCCGCTACTGGGTTGCCGCCGCATCACTCGCCGCAACCATCGTGTTGCTGTTCATCGTGCTTCCGATGCCCGTCCGCGGCTTCGCCCAGGCGCAGACGGATCTGCAACGTTGGACCGCCGGCATGCTCTTCAAGTACGACGACAGCGGCATGGCGCAGCGGCCGCGCCGCAGCAACTCCTGGAAGAACCAATCGATCTGGGGCGTGGCGAATCGCCTGTTGCGGCGTGTGGACGCGGACGACCAGCATGCCGCGCACGTCCCGCTTTACGTGAATGTCGCCGACCTCGCTTTCCCGACCGTGAACAAGTTGATCCTCGCGGCAGCGCTCGCGCTGGGACTCACGTATGTCGCGGTGATGCCGCGCCGCCGTTCGTTGACGCCGGAATCGTTCGCGATCGAGGCCGCCCTGCTCTTGCTGCTGGTGCTTCTGTTCACGCCGTTGGTCTTCGGATACCTCTTCGCGTGGTTGCTGTTCCCGCTCGCGGTCATTGTGCATCGGCTGATGACTCGACCGCATCGCGCGCTGCTGATCTGCGCCCTTGCCGCGCTGGCGCTCCTCGCGCTTACGATTCCCTTTCAACGAACCGCGCAGGCATACGGCAACACCTTCTTCGCTACGCTCCTTCTGTTCGTCGGGTTAGCGATCGAGCTTTCGAGGATGAAACGAGAGCGCGAAGGCGGTGTGGCAACCGACACTCGCCAGCGGGAAGCCGTAGCCAGCCTCGCGTAGCTAATTGCTGCGCGTCGCTTCCGGCGAGACGAAGCGCGCACCGACTTCGCGCGCACGTGGCTCGCGGCGCGACACAATATGTGCCGCCGCCGCGACCCACCGGAGCGAGAAGATGAGCGCAACGCCGAGGCTCATCTTCGAGGTGCCGCGCGCACGATCGCGGAAGGCGATCGGCACCTCCAGCACGCGCAGATTTCGCCCGCCCCGGACGATGAGCTCGAAAGCGATCTTGAATCCGCTCGCCGCCGGAGCGAACTCGAGCAATACCGAACGCCGCACGGCGAAGAAGCCGCACATCGAATCATGCACGCCCGTCAGCGGGTATGCGAAACCCGAGGCTACTCGCGAGAGGACCTTACGGTAAATCGGCCAGCCCGGCGTGGTTCCGCCGCGCACATAGCGGCTGCCGATGACCATGTCCGCCCGGCCATCAAAGATCGGCGAGGCGAGCGCATCGATCTCGGAAGGCGGATGGCTCAGGTCAGCGTCCATCACGACGAGCAGATCGCCATGCGCGGCGCGCGCGCCCTCGATCACAGCGCCCGCGAGTCCAAAGCTGGGCTCGTCGCGCGCGATCAAGCGCAGCGGGTAGTCTGCCATCAAGGCGCGGATGCGTTCGCGCGTGCCGTCCGTGGAGCCATCGTCGACGATGATGATCTCCGCGCAGTGCGGCGCATTGCGCATCACCTCACGCACGAGCGGCTCGACGTTCTCGACCTCGTTCAAGGTCGGGACAACGACGGAGAGCGTCTGCGAATTCTGCGGCCCGGACATCGTGCGAAGTTACATGAAATATCAGAGCCGACGGTGGGGATTGAACCCACGACCTGCTGATTACGAATCAGCTGCTCTACCACTGAGCTACGTCGGCGGCTGTTGCCGGGGGAAGCCGCCCAAGATGGCACCCGGTGAGAAACGCGGCAAGCGCGAAGCCATGTCGCGGGTGGGGCTCATCGGGCCGCGTGCCGGCTGTCCATCACCGCGGCGAGGAAGCGCTCGATTGCGTACGTGCTCAGCTGTGCGCTGGGGCCGTTGAGATTTGCCTCACAACCATGCGTCGCCCAGGGCAGGCGAAGGTACAGGTGCGGCCGCTGCGCCTCACGAAGCCGCGCTGCGAGGAGGTCGCTGTGGACGGACCAGACCATGGGGTCGAGTTCGCCGTGGATGAGCAAGGTTGGTGGCGTCGTTTCGTTTACGTGCCGCAATGGAGAGGCGGCGGCGTACGCGGCGGCCTTTTCACTCGGCGTGCCTCCGAGGTAATCCTCCAGCACCTTTTGGGAATCGAGCACGCCGGGTCGACTTGGCTTCTCGTAGCCGAGCACGAGATCCGTGGGCGCGTAGAAGCTGACCACGCCGCGCACCGCCGGCTCGCGTCCGCTATACGCGGCTGACAACGCGATCTGGCCACCCGCCGAGCGGCCGATCAGGACAATCCGCGTCGCGTCGATGCGCAGCTCCTGCGCATTCGCGCGCAGGAAGTCCATCGCTGCGAAGACGTCGTCAACCGGCGCCGGATACCGCCACTTTGGGGCGTGTCGGTAGTTGATGCTCGCCACCGTGTAACGCTGAGCGGCAAGCCAGCGGTTCAGCGCGGGTAATTGGTCTTTGTCGCCGCCGTTCCATGAGCCCCCGTGGATCATGATGATGAGCGGCTGCGGCTCGGTCGCGGCGGTGAGGCGGTACACATCCAGGCTGAGCGACTTCCGCTGCGGCTTTGCGTATTCGTGTTCCGTCACAGTCACAGCTCCGACGTGCTGCCCGCGAAACAGCGCGAGCACATCGAGCGGCGTGGTCCGCTTCGCGACCACGCCGAACGCGGAGGTACACGCAGCCGGAAGCGAGCGGCTAATAGCCAGCGCGCGCAATGTCGGCGTGAGGCAGATAACCGCCGCGACGATCGCGAGCAACGCAGTCGCTAGGCCAATCCGGCCGGCACCGAACGCAATCACGCCAAGGACAACACACAACAGCGCCGCCCAATGTCCCCATTCGCCCATGAGAATGGCGACGATCCACGCCCACTCTGTCGGGGCGCTGATCAGCACGAGCAGCGAGCTCAGGAACAGGAGCAGCGCGGCGGGGAAGATCAGCCATCGCACCAACAGGAAGCGAATTGGCGAGCGGCTTTGGGTGTTCATTCGGGGCGCGGCTGCCAAGTTGCCCGCACCCGGCTCAGCGAGCGAGGCGGAAAGTCTCGCCAATCTCGCGCAGGGCAATGCGCGCCGGATCGCGTTGCAACGCCGCCTCGAGGCGCTCGATCGGCTCGCGGAACGGTTCCGCGCTGAGGCGAAAAGTTTGATGATGCACCGGCAGCACATGCTCGGCGCCCGCCATATCCGCCATCGCGACCGCCTGCTCCGGCGTACAATGCGAGCCGATCCACGGATCGTAGGCGCCGATCGCCATGATCGCGAGATCGTAGCCCCCGCGGCGGCGCAACGTCGCGAAGCTGTCAGTGAACGCGGTATCGCCGCTGAAGATCAACCGGCAACCATCGCGCTCGATGACATAGCCGTTGTAGCCGCGATGCGCGTCGCGCCGCAGGCGCGCGCCCCAGTGCCGAACCGGGAAGGCGCGCACGCGCACCGCGCCGGCTTTTACACGCACCTCCGTCTCCTCGCCCCAGCGCAATTCGGTCGTGCTGCGGAAGCGCATGAGGCGCAGCAAATCGCTCGTGTGCGGCGCCGTCACGCAATGCGGTCGGCCGCGCATGCGATGCAGCGTGCGCGTGTCGAGATGGTCGAAGTGAGCGTGCGACAGCAGCACCAGGTCGATGCGCGGCAGATCGCGTGTCCGGAGCGCCGGCGCCGTCAGCCGCTTCGGCCCGACGGTGAAGCCCGGCAACCGGATACCGATCCGCGGGAAGAGCACCGGATCGGTCAGGATGTTGATCCCGAGCAAGTTGATCAACACCGTCGAATGACCGAGCCACGAAGCCGTCAGGTCGGCCTCGTTCCACGACGCGGGCGTCGGTTTGGCGGAGAGGGGCTGCACCGGTCGCCAGCTCTCCACCGTCCACTCGCGCCACAGATGCGTGAACCACCGCCCGATGGGAGATCGGCGTCGAGGGGCAGTCGCGCGCGCCGTCGTCATCAGGAACACTACGCACGCCGGCCGCGGAGCGTTCGGGATTCCATGGAATCGCTCCGCTGATCTGCTACAGAAACGAACGATGAGCCGGCTCGACGAAATCCTTCAGGTGAAGCGACAGGAGATCGAGCGTCTGCGTCCGCGCACGGCGGAGATCCGGAAGGCGGCGCTGTTGCGGAATGATTTCCGCAGCCTGCATGCGGCGCTAGACCGCGGACCCGAAAAGCTGGCGCTGATCGCGGAGGTGAAGAAAGCGTCGCCTTCCGCGGGAGTGATCGCGGAAACGTTCCATCCCGTCGAGATCGCGAAGAACTACGCCCGCGCTGGATGCGAGGCGATCTCGGTGCTGACGGATGAGCAATTCTTCCAGGGAAAGCTCGAATACCTCACCGCGATCCGGAGCGCGGTCGACGTGCCGTTATTGCGCAAAGACTTCACGCTCGATGAGCTGCAAATCGCGGAGGCTGCAGCGGCCGGTGCGGATGCAATTCTCCTAATCGTGGCAGCGCTGGAGCAACAGCAGCTCGTCGCATTGCTGGAAGCTGCGGCACTCTACCAAATGGACGCGCTCGTCGAGGTGCACACGCTCGAGGAGCTCGATCGTGCGCTCGACACCGAGGCCAGGATCATCGGCATCAACAACCGCAACCTCGCCACCTTCCAAGTCGATCTCGCCGTGACGGAGCTGCTCAGCGAGCAAGTTCCCAACGACATGGTGCTGGTGAGCGAGAGCGGGATCAGGACCGCTGAGGACGTGGCGCGAGTGAAAGCGTGCGGCGTGAATGCGGTGCTCATCGGCGAAGCGTTGATGCGCGGCCAGGCCGGCGCGATCAGCACGTTAATGCCGCGGAACGGCGGCTAGGCACACGGATTGCTGGAAAAAGCATTGCGCCAAAAGCGTTTTCTCTTAACTTTGCCGTTCAAATTTCCACCTGACTCATGGCCGACGCAGCGAACAAATACTCAGAGAACATAGACGGTAAGTTCTACGTCGATGATCAATGCATCGATTGCGATCTCTGCCGCGAAACGGCCCCCGCGAACTTCAAGCGGAACGACGATGGCGGCCATTCCTTCGTCTACAAACAGCCGACCACGCCGGAAGAGGAAGCGCTCTGCAAAGAGGCCATGGAAGGCTGCCCTGTCGAAGCGATCGGACCGGACGGCGACGCCGTAGCGGCTTAGCCTTTGAGGCGCTTCGCGCCTGAGACGACATGCCTGGCCACGCGAACGTTCCTGTCGCGCTGACCATCGCCGGATCCGACAGCAGCGCCGGCGCCGGTGCGCAGGCGGACCTCAAGACTTTCAGCGCGCTCGGAGTTTACGGTTTAACGGCGATTACCTGCGTCGTTTCCGAAACGCCCGGAAAGGTGCAACGCATCCAGGCCGTCGACGCGGACGTGGTGGCGGATCAGATCAATCTCCTGCTCGAGAGTTTCCCGGTCGCGGCGGTGAAGACCGGCATGCTTTTCTCGGCGGAGATCGTCGCCGCGGTCGCGCGCGCGCTTCGGGATTGGAACATGAAACGCGGGAGCGCGATGCCGCTGATCGTCGATCCGGTGATGGTGGCCACGAGCGGCGATCTACTGCTGCACAAGGACGCCATCGACACTTACGAGCGGGAGCTGTTTCCGCTCGCAGCGCTCGTCACACCGAATCTCGACGAAGCTGCCACGCTGCTCGGCGCACCGATTCGGGACCTGGATACGATGCGCGCTGCCGGCCAACGCCTGGTTGAGCGCTACGGCGTCGCGATTCTCCTGAAGGGGGGCCACCTCGGAGGCGACAACGCGATCGATCTGCTTGTCGACGCGCGCGGCGTGGCAGAATTTTCGGCGCCGTTCACGCGTGGTGTGCACACGCACGGCACCGGTTGCACCTACTCCGCTGCGATCGCGGCTGGCCTCGCATGCGGTCGACCGCTCGATGATGCCGTTCGGAGCGGCAAGCATTTCATTAGCGCTGCCATCGCACAGCACTTCAGCTGGCCGGCCGGCGATGGCTCAACGCTGCACGCGTTGAATCACAGCGCGGCAAACTGATCACGGCGCGCCGAACCACAGCCGCTCATCCCGAGCGCAGTCGAGCGATCCCGACGCACGATCTTAAGTTCAGCGACGGGATTCCTCGACTTCGCTCGGAATGACAGTGCTGGTTAAGGCGATCCCGCGCTACACGCCTGCAGAGCTCGCGGCTTGATTCGCCTGGATCGACTCGAGGGTCGCGTTCTTCTGCCAGCATTTGCTCTGCATCGCCTGCAGCGCGGCTGCGGTTTCCGCCTGCTTTTTGCTACGCCCCGCCCCCTCGCCCAGCGCCATGCCTTCCCAGACGACGCGCACGACAAAAGTCTTCTCGTGCTCCGGGCCGCTCTCGCTCAGCAGCTCATACACGGGGCTGCGCGGCGAAATGGCCTGCAATAGTTCCTGCAGATGGCCTTTGGGATTGATGTCGATCGGCTCCACCTCGAGCTGCGCGAGGTCGATCGCCGCAAGTGTGAGAACGAAACGCCGCGCGGTCTCCAGGTTCGTGTCGAGATAGATCGCGCCGAGCAGCGCTTCGAAGGCGTCGGCTAAGGTCGAGGTGCGTTCGCGTCCGCCGCTCGCCTCTTCGCCGCGCCCCATCATCAGGAATTGCCCGAGATCAAGCCGGAGCGCGTGCGCCCGCAAGGCTTCACGCGAGACGAGCCGTGAGCGCAGTTTCGTGAGGCGACCCTCGGCTTCCCGCGGGAACAGCGTGTAGAGATGCTCCGTCATGACCAGTTGCAGCACCGCATCACCGAGAAACTCGAGGCGCTGATTATCAAAATGATGCCGCTGCGTTTCGTGACCAAGGCTCGGGTGGGTCAGCGCCTCCGCGAGCAACAACGAATTGCGGAATTTGTGGCCGATGCGTTCCTCGAGCGGGTTCAATGCTTCCTCATACTCCTAATCCTGATCGTAATCCTAATCTCGATCCAAATCTTCACCGCAAGATTATGAGTAGGATTGGGAGTATGAGCAGGAGTTCTAGCGCTGCTGATAGATGGCGAGCGATGTCACCACGTCGACCGCGCGCTGCAGCACGGGATCGCGGACCTTCGGCGGCTCCGGTGCGCGGCCGCGGCGTTGGGCCGCTTCGAGTGCATCGAGCTCGGGGTTCCGGCCGGCGAGCAGCGCCGCCTCGTTCATGTGCGGTCGTTCCGCTTCGAACACAAACTGGCTGATCCCCTTCGTCAGGCTCTCCTGAAAGACCTGCCGCTTGTCGACCGCCGCTAACTCGACGGGCAGGTCCGGCTTCACTCCGTCCGGGAACAACGACCGCCCATCCGGCAACACGGCTTCCGCGACCGCAATCCGCAGCATCCTTCCGCCGTTTAGATTCACGTCGGAAAACTCGACCGCGCGACCGGCGGTTGGCTGCCCGATGACGAGCGCTTTCATGTGCTGCCGCAAAATGCCGGCGATCGCCTCCGCCGGACCCGAGGTGTCGGCGTCCGCCAGCACGATGACCAGTCCGCCATAAGCAGGATCACGGTCAGACGTGAACGCGCGCTCCTGCTTCTGGCCCGGCTTGCGCAAGGTGAAGAGCGGCTTCCCTTTGGGGCAAAGTCGCTTCGCCAATTCGGCTGCCAGCGCGAACTCATTCGTGGTGGAAGTCGCGCGGAGGTCGACCACGAGAGCCCCGACTTTCTTCCCGCCGAAGCTTTGCAGGTTTGCGTCGAACGCCTGCAGGTTTGAAGGCGTGAGGGAGCCGACGCGCGCGTAGCCGACATGGCCGCCGAGGATCTCGGCGAAAAACGGCGTGGTGGTATCCGCAGCGGCCGGCGCCTGCTGCGGCAAGAGCATGACGCCGCGCCCAAGCCGCGCGAGCAGACCAGCCAGCGTGGCGCGGTCGATCTCCGTTTCGCTGAGCGCGTCGGGATTGATGTAATTGCTCCGCAGCGCCTGCACCGCCTGGTCCAAATCCGCAGAGCCCATCCCGTTGATCAGCGACTCCGGCGAGGGCATCGCCGCAGGTGCTGCGGGCGACGCGCTGCTCGCAGACGGAAGAGGCGGCGACGCTGGCGCGATCTGGGCCACGGCCTCTCGATGCGCAAGACTCAGCGCGGCGAAGAAGATAAGAAACGCGAGCCGCGACATCAGTGGCCTGCGATGTTACCCGCAACCGGCGGAACGGCAATGTCCCGCCGGTAATGGCATCCCTCGAAGTGAATGCGGGACACCGCATCGTAAGCTCGTTCGCGCGCGAGCTGCACATTGTCGCCCAGCGCTGTCACCGCCAGCACCCGGCCGCCTGCGGTGACGATGCGGTCGTTCTCACGTCGTGTGCCGGCATGAAAAACATGCACGCCATCGAGCTGCGCGCACTCGTCCAGCCCGGCGATCGGCTTGCCTCCCTCGTAAGGTCCTGGATACCCGCCCGATGCCAGCACGACCGTCACCGCGGGCCGCTGATCCCATTCGATCGTCACGTCTTCCAGCGCGCCATCGATCGTCGCCTCGATCAGCTCGATCAGATCCGACTTCAGCCGCGGCATGAGCGTCTGCGTCTCGGGATCGCCGAAGCGGCAGTTAAACTCGAGCACGCGCGCGCCTTCCGCCGTCATCATCAAGCCAGGGAAGAGCAGGCCGGAGAACGCAACGCCGCAGCGCATCAACCCCTGCACGAGCGGCCGCATGATGTCGCGATCAAACGCTTCCTGCGCATCCGCAGTCCAGTTATCGGCCGGGCTGACGGCGCCCATGCCGCCGGTGTTCGGTCCCTTGTCGCCGTCCAGCGCGCGCTTGTGGTCTCGCGCCGTGGCCAGCATCTGGTAGGTGCCGCCGCTGACGAGCGCGTGCACGGAGCATTCCGAGCCGCGGAGGAATTCCTCCACCACGATGCGCCGCCCCGCCTCGCCGAACTTGCCCTCGTTCATCATCTCGCGGATCGCCGTCGCCGCTTCGTCACAATCCTGAGCAATGATGACGCCTTTCCCGAGCGCGAGGCCGTCCGCCTTGATCACGATCGGAAACTGCAGCCGCTCGCAGAAGCTCCGCGCGTCATCGCTCTCGCTGAACGATCCGGCCAGCGCCGTCGGGATATGACATTTCCGCATGATCTCCTTCGCGAAGATCTTGGAAGATTCCAGGCGCGCGGCCGATTTGTTCGGGCCGAAGATGCGCCGCCCCGCGCCTTCGAACAGATCCACCACACCGGCGGCCAGCGGATCGTCAGGCCCGACGACAGTGAGATCGATGCGCTGGTCGCGTGCGAAGCGCACCAGGCCGGCAAGGTCATTCGCCGCGATGGGCACGTTCTCGCCCAGCTGCTCAGTGCCCGCGTTGCCCGGCGCGCAAAATATCCGCTCCGCGCGTGGCGATTGGCTTAATTTCCACGCCAGCGCATGTTCCCGGCCGCCGCTCCCGACGACGAGGATTTTCACGAGAATCGCGGAGGCATAGAGCTGGCCAGATTGAGACACACGGTCGCGAAACGCAAGCTGTCAGTTGCACTGGAGCGGGTAGAGGCGTTCTGAGCCACTCCTACGCGACGGCCTTGCTGTCATTCCGACCGAAGCAAAGCGTAGTGGAGGAATCCCGCGGCCAAACTGCACGGCAGCGCCACGGGATCCCTCGACTTCGCTCGGGATGACCGCGAAGGGTGAAGGGTCGTTCTCGCTATAGCACCTGCATGAGCCGCATCTTCCTCCTCTCTCCCGCGTACGCCGGAGGACGCCGGGCGCAGATGATCATGAGCGAGCGAGCGCAGTTCGATCTCGCGCGGCAGCTGCGCAGCGATGATCCGCCGACACTCGGCGAGGTGTTCACATTTTTGAGCGGGCTCTATTTTCGCGGGAAGCTCGCGTATGCGAAGGCGTTTAGCTCAGCGACATTTGTCATCACACCGAATCGTGGGCTGCTCCCCGTTGATCTGCCGCTCGGGCTCGATGAGCTGCGCGCGTTTGGGCAAGTCGATATCAATGAAGACGATCCGCGTTATCGGAAACCGCTCGTCCGCGACGTGAAGAAGCTCGCGCGTAACGTGGCGCCCGACACCCCGATCGTGCTCCTCGGCAGCATCGCGACCGGGAAATACGTCGACGTTCTGCTGGAGAATTTCGGCGAGCGGCTGCTCTTTCCGGCGGAGTTCGTCGGCCGTGGCGACATGAGCCGCGGCGGGTTGCTGCTGCGCTGTGCGGTGGACCGAACTGAGTTGAATTACATCCCGGTGGCGGGCGCGGTGCGGAAAGGGAAACGACCGCCCAAGCTGGAGCCGCGTCGCTACACACCGTCATCGCGAGCGGAGCCGAGGGATCCCGCGGCGGAACGATGAGCTGACTTCCACGGGATTCTTCGACTACGCTTTGCTTCGCTCAGGATGACTCTTCAACTCAATGCGCCGGTGCCGCCTATGGAGGCGAAATCGGTCGATGAAATCCCGACAGGCGACGAGTGGCAATACGAGCCGAAGTGGGATGGCTTCCGCTGCGTCGCCTTTCGCGACGGCGACGAGATCTATCTGCAATCAAAAGCCGGCCAGCCTCTCGCGCGCTACTTTCCGGATGTGGTCGCCGCTCTCGCGCAGCTGAGCGCGAAGCGATTCGTGCTCGATGGCGAATTGGTCATCCCGGTGAACGGCGCGCTGGTGTTCGATGAGCTGCAACTGCGCCTGCATCCTGCCGCCAGTCGGGTGCAGAAGCTGGCGGCGGCGCATCCCGCGATGATGGTGGTGTTTGACCTGCTCGCCGACGAGAGCGGCAAGTCGCTCCTGGCGCTGCCTCTCCGCGATCGGCGTAAGCAACTCGAAGCCTTCGCGGCCGAGCATCTGAAAGCGAAGACCGCCATCCGCCTCTCCCCTGCCACGACCAAGCTGGCCGCCGCGCAGAAGTGGTTCGACAAAGTCGGCGGCGATCTCGATGGCGTGATGGCAAAGCAGATCGACGCCGCCTACGCATCCGGTGAACGCACCGCGATGGTGAAGGTGAAGCAGATCCGCACGGTTGATTGCGTGGTCGGCGGTTTCCGTTACGCGAGCAACGCACCCGTGCTCGGCTCACTTTTGCTCGGCCTCTACGACGATGGCGGCCTGTTGCATCACGTCGGTTTCACGTCGGGCTTCAAGGCCACGGAACGCAAGGAGCTGGCGAAGCGTTTCGAAGCGCTGAAGAAGCCGCCGGGATTCACTGGCAACGCGCCGGGCGGGCCGAGCCGATGGAGCACGGAACGTAGCGGCGAATGGGAGCCGCTCGATCCGGTGACGGTCGTGGAAGTCACCTACGATCACTTCACGGGCGGCCGCTTCCGCCACGGCACGAAGATCCTGCGCTACCGGCAGGACAAAGCGCCGCGGCAATGCACGATGGACCAGGTGGAAGGCCGCGAAGGCAAATCGCTCGCGTTGCTCTGACCTGTCATCCCGAGCGCAGCGAAGCGAAGTCGAGGGATCCCGTGGCAAGCCCACAGTCCTGCCACGGGATTCCTCACTTCGCTCGGACTCACAGGCTGACTGGTAACCGGCCCATGCACCCTACTGCGCGAGCGTCAGCTCGAAGTTCATCTTCACTTCGTAGTGTGAACCCGCGAGCCCGGCGGGCAGCGGATCGACTTGTGTCACGCGACGGCCAACGGCCGCAACCGAGTCGTCGACCAGCACATTCCCGGACGGCCTCACGATGTTGAAGCCAGTGACGCGCCCATCTTTCTCGATTCGGATCCGCACCAACGCTGACATCTTCGTGCCAGCCGCCACCACGCTCATCGGCTGCTCCCATTCCTTATAGAAGCGGTCGTGCAGCATGCGGCTGTACGACTTCATCTGCGAAGCTCCTCCCGGCCCGCTACCGCTCCCGCCCGAACCTGGCGAGCCGGGGTTCACCGATACCTGTCCTGACGCAGCAACGCCGCTCTGCGTTGGTGCGTCGGCTGAAGGCGAGGCCTGCGGCTTCGGTGCTTCCGCAGACTGATCGGGCTCCGCGATTTTCTTCGCTGGTGTCGGCTCCGCTTTCGCCATCAGCGTCTTCTTCGACGGGCGCGTGGGCGAAGGTTTCGGCGTCGGCTTTGGTGAAGACTTCGAAGTCGGCGAAGCGCTCGGCCTCGGTGTAGGCGTCGGTGTCGCTTTAGGAGAGGGCGTCGGAGTTGGTGTGGCGGTTGGCGTCGGGAGCGGCGTGGGAGTCGGCAGCTCGATCTCGCTCTTCACCGCCGTCAGAGCCCGGTCCTCGACCTCAACGTTGTTCGCCGGCGGCTGCGTCGGTTCGGGCGCAGCGAGCGGTTCCGGCGGTTTCGCAGTTGCCATCGCGGCGCTAGCCGCGGTTGCCGCCGGCCCTCCATCGATCCACAGGATCTCGGGCGGCACGCTCTTAGTCGCGTGACTACTCCACCGCGCCAGTCCACCGAGCACCGCAAGGTGGATGACCGCGATGATGCTGACGTTTCGCCAGAACGAGCGGTCGGTCGGCATGCGTCAATCGGTCTCCGCCTTCGTGGCGATGCCCACCTTCATGATCCCCGCGCGCTGCACCGCATCCATCAGCGCGATCAACTTCTGCACCGGCAGCTCGCGATCCGGCCGGATCACCACTGCGACCTCGGGGTTCGCCGTTTTCACCTCCGCGAGCTTCGCTGTCAGCGTGGCGGCGTCGATCGGCTCGTTATTGAACTTGATCGTCTCGGTCCGATCGATCGACACGGTTTGCACTTTTGACGGATCGACCGCTGCGTTTGCCGCGCCGCTGGAGGGAATGGAAAGCGTGGTGCTGTTCTCGAGCAGCGGCGTCGTGATGATGAAGATGATCAGGAGCACGAACGCGAGATCGAGCAGCGGCGTGATATTGATCTCGGAGAGCGTCGAGAAGTTCTGCCGTTGGGAGTAGCGACGGATCTTCATGCTCGGCAATTGAACGTTGAACGTTGGACGTTGAACGTTGGACGTTTCTGCTGCCGTTCCGGAAAACGTCCAACGCTCAACGTCCAACGTTCAACATTCAATTGCAGACAAGTCATCGCCGAAACTCCGCCGCGCGCACGCCGTGGTCCACGTAGCGGTGCTCGAATAACGAAGCGAGCTCGGCGGCAAAGTTATCCATCTCGACGATGATGCCGCGGATGCTCGTGACGAGGAAGTTGTAGCCAAACATCGCCGGAATCGCGACGCACAACGACATCACGGTTGTGATCAACGCGCCCGAAACCCCGGGGGCCATCGTGGCGATGTTTGGCGAGCCGGCGATCGCGACGTCCGTGAACGTGTCCATCACGCCCCAGACCGTGCCGAGCAGGCCGAGGAACGGCGCGCCACTCACCGCTGACGCGAGGAGGATCATTTGCGATTCGAGCTTGAGCGCCGTTTCACCGACCGCGCGTTCCATCGCGGCGTGCGCAGCTCCCATCTGCGCGGGTGTGATCTTGTCCGCGTCGCCGAGTCGCGCGCGGAACGTCTCATCGACCTCCGTCGAGCCGAGAAGCTGGTAGGTCATCTCCTCGCACCCGGCGCGGTAAACATTGAAGAGCGGCGAGCCGGTAAAGCGTGCGTTCGTCTCGAAAAGACGCAGCGGCTGCCGATCCTTGCGGAACGCCTTGCGAAATTGCGCGCTCTGCTTCCGCGCGAAGCGCACCACGCGCATCTTGGTGATCATCACCGACCAGCTGAAGATCGAGCCGATCAGCAGCACCGCGAGGATGAGCTTGCCTGCAATCGTCGACTCTTCGAAGGCGAAGAGAAGGCCGCCCGCCGCGAGCACGTTCAGAGGGAGGATGTGCGTCAACTTGCCGTCATCAATACCGGAATTCAGGCCAAACGGAAAGCGTGCAGATCAGCTTCCCGCACCGCTCACCTCAACGCGGTCATCCTGAGTCGCGCAGACGACGAAGGACCTCACGCAAGCACGCGACGTCTTCGGAACAGCCTACTGCAGCGAAGAGGCCGTGTGCCACTTGCCGATCGTGGGCGCGGAAAGATTTCAGTGACGGCGTGAGGTCCTTCGCCGTCTGCGCGGCTCAGGATGACCGCGTTGGCGGTGCATCGCCCGCGGCGAGCTTCACCGGATAGTGCGGACGCATACGCGCCGCGACGATGAAGGCAAAGCCGAGGATGACGAGGAAGATCGAGTAAAACTGCCCGCGCGTGAACACGCCGATCATCTCCGCATCCGGCTCGCGGAATTGCTCCGCGATCATGCGGAAGATCGCGTAGCCCCCGAGGAACAATCCGGTGATCACGCCATTCGGCTGGCGCATGCGCGTGCGGACGAACCACAGGATCAGGAACAACAGCACGCCTTCCAGCAGCGCTTCGTAGATCTGCGATGGATGCCGCGGCGTCAGGATCCCGCGGAGCACGCCATCGATCTGCGGGTTTGTCTGCAACGCGGCGAGCACCGCCTCCGTGTCGACAAGCCTCGCGTCAATCGCACTCGCCTGGTTGACGGCGCGTTGCGCCATCGCGGTGTTGTCACGCTCCAGCAACTCTTTCGGAAACAGCACCGCCCAGCTGACATTCGCGGGCCGCCCGTAGAGCTCGCCGTTGATGAAGTTCGCGCAGCGGCCGAAGAACAACCCGAGTGGCGCCACCACGCACAGATTGTCGCCGAGATTGGTCCACGACATCCGGTGCTTCCGCGAATAATAAAGCGTGAAGAGCACCAGCCCGATGATGCCGCCGTGCGCGGACATCCCGCCTTCCCAGATCTTCACGATCGAGAGCGGATCGCGCAGCATCTCCAGCTTGTAGAAAAACACGTAGCCGAGCCGCCCGCCGAGCATCACGCCGAAGAGCGCAGCCCACGTGATGAAGTCGCTCACCTGGTTCTTGCCGATATCGGCGTAGCCGCGCTTCGACAGCCAGCTCATCAGCGAATAGCCCGAGACGAAGGCGAGCACATACGCCATGCCGTACCAGCGCGGCCCGACGGTCTCCGAGATCCGGAAGATGAACGGATCGAGATTGTGCAGGTAGTAAGCGAGCGCGTTCACAAGTGAGATGCGGTTATTTCAGGAAGGGGCACGCCCGTCGAGCGGGATAACCGGTGGCGTACGCATGAGATGCTCGTTCGCTCTTTAACGCATCAACCCACCCCCCGCAGTCATCCTGAGCCGCGAAGACGGCGAAGGACCTCTCGCAATCACATGGCGTGCTCGTGACCGCGCGATGCAGCGAAGAGGCCATGCGTGCTTTTTTGAATCTGGTGCGCCGACCGTTCTGAGTGGCAGCGTGAGGTCCTTCGCCGTCTTCGCGGCTCAGGATGACCGCGTGGTGCGCGACACTTTCACGGGGGTGGCGGCGCCACTCGCCAGCGTGTCGCGCAGGAACGGCGCGGTGCGACTGATCCGGCTCTTCGCCACCTCTTCGGGCGTTCCAAACGCGACGACCTCGCCGCCTTCCGCGCCGGCCTCCGGGCCGATGTCGATAATGTAATCCGCCTCCGCGATCACACTGAGATTGTGCTCGATCACGATCACCGTGTTGCCTTCGTCCACGAGCCGATGCAGCACCTTGAGCAGCAACTCGACATCCGCCATGTGCAATCCGATGGTCGGCTCTTCCAAAAGGTAAAGCGTCGACTTCGGCTTCCGCATTTTGCGAATGCGTTCGTTCTGCGCGCGACCGATGCCGCGCGTCAGCTCCGTCGCGAGCTTCAGGCGTTGCGCTTCACCGCCACTCAACGTGGGGCTCGGCTGCCCTAGCTTCAGATAGCCGAGCCCGGTATCCACCAGCAATCCGAGCGGCCGCGCGATCTTCTGGTTGGCGGCAAAGAACTCGGCTGCCTGCTCGATCGTCATGTCCATCACGTCGCCGATGCTCTTCTCGTGATAGAGCACCTCGAGTGTCTGCGCGGTGTAGCGCCGTCCGCCGCAGTCTTCACACGGCACGTAGCCGCTCGGCAGGAAGCTCATCTCGAGCTTGATCACGCCCTGGCCTTTGCACGTCTCGCAGCGGCCGCCTTCCGTGTTGAAGGAGAACCGCGCGTTCGTGTAGCCGCGCATCCGCGAGACGGGAAGCTGCGCGTAGAGATTGCGAACCTCGTCAAAGACTTTGATGTAAGTCGCCGGCGTGGAGCGCGACGTCTTGCCAATCGGCGACTGGTCGACTTCGTAGACGGTCTCGAATGAATCCGCGCCGGTGATGGTGGAGAAAAGCTCGCGCGTCTCCTTCTTGTCCTTCGCGAGCTGCTCCTTGATCGCCGGTAGCAACACGGAACGCATCAGCGTCGATTTGCCGGAACCGGAGATACCGGTGATCACCGACAACCGATTCACCGGAAACCGCGCATCTACGTTCTTCAGGTTGTTGGCGTGCGCGCCGTGGATCTCGATCCATTGCTCGACGTCAGCTAACGAGCGGCGTTCACTGCGCGTCGGGTGGCAGAGCGGCGAGCGCAGGCAGCGTCCGGTCTCAGAGCTGGCGTGCGCCTGGATCTCGGCCAGCGTGCCCTGCACAACAACGGAGCCGCCGTGCATGCCTGCGCCGGGCCCGAGATCGATGATGTGGTCGGCGCGGCGCATCGTCTCTTCGTCGTGCTCCACCACGACGAGCGAGTTCCCCTTCTCGCGCAACGCTGTCAGCGTTTCGAGCAGGCGGACGTTGTCGCGCGGATGAAGCCCGATCGTCGGCTCATCCAGCACGTAGAGCACTCCGCGCAGGTTTGAGCCGAGCTGCGCCGCGAGACGGATGCGTTGCGACTCACCACCGCTCAGCGTCTTCGCCGAACGCCCGAGCGCGAGATAGCCGAGCCCGACATTCCCCATGAACTCGAGCCGCTGCTGGATCTCCGGCACGAGATCGGCCGCAATCGTTTTCTGATTTCCGCGGAACTTGAGCTTTTGCGTAAGCGCGAGCGCCTCCGCCGCAGCGAGAGCCGTGAACGCGTCGATCGTGCGGCCTTGCAGTCGCACGTGTCGCGCGACCGCATTCAAGCGCGAACCGTGACACTCCGGGCACTCCTTCGCCTCGCCTTCTTCGATCCACTCGGATTCGCGCTCTGCGGCGAGTTCGTTCTCGAGCACCGACTCGCCGGTTTCTTCCGTGCCGGTTTGCTTCGCCACATTCCAGATCTCACCGAACCCGCCGCACTCCTCGCAGGCGCCGTGCGGTGAGTTGAATGAAAACAGCCGCGGATCGAGCTCCTCGAATGCGCGCCCACAGCCCGGGCAGCTCATCTCGGTGCTCATCACCGTGAGGTTATGCTTCGCGTCCAGGAGGTGCGCGGTGCCGCGGCCGATATCGAGCGCACGCTGGACGAGATTACGTGCTTTGAGGATCCGCTTCGCATCGATTACGCCGACGACGACATCGATCGTGTGCTCCTTGAACCGCTCGAGCTTCCGGAAGTGGCCGACGGGCACCAGCTGTCCATCAACGAACAGCGTATCGAAGCCCTGGCGCTCCGCCCAACGAGCGACATCTGTGTGGAAGCCTTTGCGCGCTTTCACCAGCGGCGCCAGCACCTTGAGAGGGCCACGTTTTGCCGCGGTCTCCACCTGCTTCACGATCGCGGCGAGGCTCTGCTTCTCGACCGGGAGGTCGCAGTCGGGGCAATACTGCGTTCCCGTCTTTGCGAATAGCAGACGCAGGAAATGGTAAACCTCTGTCACCGTGGCGACCGTCGACTTGCCACCGCCGCGCGTGACGCGTTGCTCGATGGCAACGCTTGGCGGCACGCCTTCGACGAGATCGACATCCGGCTTCTCGAGCTGCTCCACGAACTGCCGCGCGTACGGCGACATGCTGTCGAGGAAGCGGCGCTGACCTTCCGCGAACAGAATGTCGAAGGCGACCGTCGATTTTCCCGAACCGCTCAGGCCGGTGATGATCACCATCTTGTCGCGGGGAATATCGAGCGAGATGTTCTTCAGGTTGTGCTCGCGCGCGCCGTGGATCCGGATGGCTGAGCCGTTGCCGTTCGCGTGGAAGCGCGGCGCCGTCTCTGCTGCGATCGCAAGCTCGTCATCGCTGTCATCCTGAGCGTAGCGAAGCGCAGTCGAAGGATCCCGCGGCGACACCTTGAAGGTAGCGCCACGGGATCCCTCGACTGCGCTCGGGATGACCGAGAGGCGGCGCTTCGTGAGGAGCGGCGCGAGATGCCGTCCGGTGTGGCTCTCCGCGACGTTAATCACATCCTCGGGTGTTCCGGCTGCTACCAGCTGCCCGCCGTCCTCTCCGGCCTCAGGCCCAAGATCGAGAACCCAGTCGGCGCATTTAATCACCTCAAGGTTATGCTCGATCACGACGATCGTGTTGCCGGCGTCGACGAGCCGCTGAAACACCTTCACCAGCAGCGCGACGTCATCGAAGTGCAGCCCAGTCGTCGGCTCGTCGAAGATGAAAAGCTTGCCGCGCGAGGATTCGCCGTTCTCCGCAACGGCATGATCTCCGAGATGCGCGACGAGCTTCAGTCGCTGCGATTCGCCGCCGGAGAGCGTGTTCAGCGGCTGGCCGAGCCGGATGTAGCCGAGACCGACTTCGTCGAGCACGTCGAGCCGGTCGCCGAGCTTCTCCGACTCGCCGATCTGCGCGAAGAACTGGATCGCCTGGCTCACCGTCAGGTCGAGCACGTCGTGGATCGACTTACCCGAAAGCTTTACCCTGAGCACGTGCGCCTGGAAGCGCTTCCCCTCGCACTCCGCGCAACGCACGAAGAGGTCGCTCAGGAACTGCATCTCGATCTTCTCGAACCCCGTCCCGCAGCAGCGTTCGCAACGTCCGCTGCCCGAGTTGAATGAGAACGCGCTGGCGGTGAGCCCTTGCGCCTGTGCTTCCGGCAACGCGGCGAAAAGCTCGCGCACGCGATCGTAGAGGCCCAGGTAAAGGATCGGCGTGGAGCGCGGCGTGCGGGCGAGCTGTGATTGATCGACCATCACCACGTCGCCGATCCGATGCGCGCCGCTGACCGACTTACACGCGCCGGGTTCTTGATCGCTTGGCTGCCCTTTGGCGCGCAGCAGATTGCGATAAAGCACCTCGTGGATCAGCGTCGATTTGCCGGAACCGGAGACGCCGGTGACGCAGGTAAACACGCCGACAGGAACGTCGACGTTCACGTTCCTGAGGTTGTTCTCGCGCGCGCCTGTGACCTTCAGGACGGCACTGAATTTCCGGCGCGATTTCGGAACGGGGATGCTCTTCCGCCCGCTGAGGTAATCCGCCGTAAGCGAGCCGTTGTCCGACGCCATCAGCTCATCGCGCGAGCCTTCGAAGACCAGCTCCCCGCCCTGCTCGCCGCGGTTCGGGCCGATGTCGATGAGGTGATCGGCGGAGCGGATGATCGCTTCCTCGTGCTCCACCACGAGCAGCGTGTTGCCTTTATCGCGGAGATTGTGGATGACGCGAATCAACCGGCCGACATCGCGCGGATGGAGGCCGACGCTCGGCTCGTCCATGACGAAGAGCGTATTCACGAGCGACGCGCCGAGGCAGGTGGTGAGATTGACACGCTGGACCTCGCCGCCGCTTAGCGTGCGCGTGGAGCGATCGAGGGTGAGGTAGCCGAGCCCGACGTCGCAGAGGTATGTGAGTCGCGTCACGACTTCCCGACGCAGCATCTCGGCGGTGGAGTCGTTAGCTGGAAGCGGGATCGTTTCCAGGAACTCGCGCGTGCGGCAAACCGGCACCGTCGCGACCTGCGGTAAGGTCAAGGTGGCCGGTAACGACTTGCCGTTTGCCATCGAGGGCGGTGGTGTGACGAGGCGGTAGTTCAGCGCATCCGGTTGGAAGCGTCCGCCGTTGCAGCTGGGGCACGTGGTGTAGGCGCGGTACCGACTGAGCAGCACGCGCACGTGCATCTTGTAGGTCTTGCTCTCGAGCCATTTGAAGAAGCCGCGCACGCCGTACCAGCGGCCGCTGTCCTCATCTTCCTCGTAGTCGCCGCTTTTCTTCTCGCCGTTGATGACGAAGTCTTGATCGGCCTTTGGCAGCTCCTCGAACGGGCAGTGGATGTCGATGTCCTCGCGCGCGCAGGCGCGGAGCAAATCCTTCTGCGATTCGCCCATCTCTTCGCCGCGAAAGACGCGCACGGCGCCGGCTGAGATCGAGACGGAGCGATCCGGAATCGCGCGGTTCAGGTCGATCGCGATGGTGCGACCGAAGCCGCGGCATTCCGGACAGGCGCCAAGCGGGCTGTTGAAGCTGAACAGGCCGGGTGTCGGCGGGCGGATATCGAGATCGCAATGCGCGCAGTGCCAGCCTGTGGAGTACGGGCACTCTTTCCTGGTCTCGATGTCGATGAAGTTGATGCGGTCTTTGCCGAAGCGGAGCGCGGTCTCGATCGATTCGACGAGGCGCGAGCGCGCGTCTTCCGAGACGGTGATTCGATCCTGGATCACCTGTACGCGCGCGCCGAGGCGTGCGACTTTCTGGTCTGTGTCGGCGCGGACGACTTCGCCGTTCAGCCACACGCGCAGGTAGCCTTGCTGCTGGAGGAACTGGAAGAACTCGCTCGCTTCGGCTTTAGCAGGAACACCCACCCAAAAAGTGATGAGCAGAGTCGCTCCCTTGGCGCTGTCATCCTGAGCGCAGCGAAGCGGAGTCGAAGGATCCCGTTGCTTTGTTTTTAAGGTGTCGCCGCGGGATTCCTCCACTCCATTCCGCTTCGCTTCACTCCGGTCGGAATGACAAGCTTGAGGGCCGAAGTGCCGGATGACATCGTCTGCGATGGACTTCGCGCTCTCCGGACGGATCTCGCGCTCGCAGCTCGGGCAGAACGCGCGCGCCACGCGAGGCCACAGCAACTTCAGGTAGTCGTTGATCTCCGTCATCGTGCCGACGGTCGAGCGCGATGACTTCACCGGGTTCGCCTGCTCGATCGCGATCGCCGGCGGAATGCCGCGAATCTCATCCACGCGCGGCTTGTCCATGCGGTCGAGGAATTGCCGCATATAGGGGCTGAACGTCTCGACGTAACGCCGCTGGCCTTCTGCGTAGATCGTCTCGAATGCGAGGCTCGATTTACCGCTGCCGCTCGGTCCCGTGATGACCGTCAATTGCCCGAGCGGGAGATCGAGATCGATCCCCTTGAGGTTGTTCTGGCGGGCGCCGCGGATCTCCACGCAGCCGCGATCAGCGGGCGCGGTAACGCACTGATCGTCGGTCGTCGCGGAAGCCACCGGAGATTATCCGGGCGGCGCGACGGCTGTGCAACCGCACCCAGACGAACTAGACAGGATTTACGGGATTCAGAGGATTCCGGATTTCTTCCAATCCAGTCAATCCGCCCAATCCCGTTAATCCTGTCTAGTTCGATTCGTATTCGTCAGCTCCCGAAACGCGCCGCGAGCTTGTCGCGCTGAGCGCTCAACTCCGGCGGCATGAAGCGCTGCATGTTGTCGAAGAACTCCTGCTGGCCCGCGATCTCTTTCTTCCACTCGTCGCCCTTAATCGCGAACAGCTCGCGCATCGTTTCGCGGGTAATCTCGAGCCCCTCGAGGTCGAAATCCTCCGGGCGCGGGATGTAGCCGATCTCCGTTTCGGCGGCGCCGCCGTGGCCCTCGCAGCGGTCGATGATCCACTTCAGCACGCGCATGTTTTCGCCGAAGCCGGGCCAGAGATAACTCCCGTCGCCGCCTTTGCGGAACCAATTCACGTGGAAGATGAGCGGCGGGTTCTTGAGCCGCGGCCCGATCTTCAGCCAGTGCTTGAAGTACTCGCCCATGTTGTAGCCGCAGAAGGGGAGCATCGCCATTGGATCGCGGCGCACCTGCCCGAGAGCGCCCACGGCAGCCGCCGTCATTTCGGATGCCATCATGGCGCCAACGTACGTGCCATGCTCCCAATCGAATGCCTGGAAAACCAGCGGCATGGTGTCGCTGCGGCGTCCGCCGAAGATGATCGCGCTGATCGGCACGCCGTCGCCTTTCTCGACATCGTGATCGAGCGCCGGGTTGTTCCATTGCGGCACGGCAAAGCGGCTGTTCGGATGCGCGGCTTTCTCTTTCGATGCCGGCGTCCAATCGTTGCCGCGCCAGTCGATCGCATGCTGCGGCGGCTCGCCGTCTTTGCCTTCCCACCAGACATCGCCGTCGTCGGTCTGCGCGACGTTCGTGTAGATCGTATTGCGCTGGATGGACTTCATCGCGTTCGGGTTCGACTTGTAGCTCGTCCCCGGGACAACGCCGAAGTAGCCGTTCTCCGGATTGACGGCGTAGAGGCGGCCATCATCACCGATCTGCATCCATGCGATGTCGTCGCCGATCGTCGTGATCTTCCAGCCATTGAAATGCTCCGGCGGAATCATCATCGCGAAATTCGTTTTGCCGCACGCGCTGGGGAACGCCGCCGCGACGTAATGTTTCTGCCCCTCGGGTGATTCCACCCCGAGGATGAGCATGTGCTCCGCGAGCCAGCCTTGCTTGCGCGCGAGATATGAGCCGATCCGCAGGGCGAGGCACTTCTTGCTCAGGAGCACGTTGCCGCCGTAACCGGAGCCGACGGAGATGATCGCGTTATCCTGCGGGAAGTGACAGATGAGCCGGCGCTCCGGATTGATGTCGAGCAGCGAGTGCACGCCGCGGTTCCATTCGCCGTTCTCGCTCGACTCGAGCCGCTTCACGGCGACGGAACCCATCCGCGTCATGATGCGCATGCTGAGCACGACGTAGAGCGAATCGGTAATCTCGAATCCAACCTTCGCGAGCGGCGAATCCGGCGGGCCCATGATGTAGGGAATGACGAACATCGTCCGCCCCTTCATCGCGCCTTTCAGCATCTCGTTGAGCTGCTGGTAGGTCTCGGCGGGATCGCGCCAGTTGTTGGTTGGTCCAGCCTCGTCTTCCGTGGGCGTGCAGATAAGGGTGAACTGCTCCACTCGCGCGACGTCGTTCGCCTTCGAACGGTGCAAGTAGGAGCCGGGCAGCTTCTCTTCGTTCAGCTTCGTCACCACGCCGAGCCGCTGCGCTTCCTGCAGTAGATAGGCGTGCTCCTCGTCCGAGCCGTCGCACCAGAAGATGTTGTCAGGCGTGGTTAAGCGCACGACTTCCTGCACCCAATCGAGCACCTCCTGGTTGCTCGGTTCGTTATCGCCGATGCCCTTCGGCGGAGTGATGGCGGGGGCGAGATTATCCATAAAAATCGGAGCCGATCAGCGGTCGACCGGTGGTCAGGGAATCGTAACTTTGGCCGCTTGGGCGCGTTCTCCAAGCCTAATTTTCGTAATCCCGGCGGGCGCGGACGAACGTCGCTTGCACTCGCGAACTGCGCGCCGTTTATTCCCCCATGTTTGGCGTCACCACCTCGGATGATGACCAGCCGGTAACGTGGGTTGGTAGTTATCCCGTGCATGCGACCACGCTCCTCGTGGGCGTGCACTCCATCTGCGCGGTGCTCGCCTGTTTCCTGACCGCTTTCGGAGCCGGCGGAATCCTGAACCTGATGATGTTCGACAGCGCGGAGGCGCTGCGCGGCGCTGTCTGGCAGGTCGCCACCTACGCTTTTGTGCATCCACCGTCGCGGCTGATCTGGTTCGCGATCGAGATGTACATGCTCTTCATGTTCGGCCGCGAAGTGGAGCGGTTCATGGGGCGAAAGCCTTTCCTGGTTCTCTACGGGTTGCTGTTGCTCGCTCCGACCTTGCTGCTCTCTGCGTGGGGATTATGGGAGCGCACCGGCATCGCCGGTTCGTCTTCGATCCACTTTGGCGTGTTTGTCGCCTTCGCGACCATCTACCCGCGCGTGGAAATGCTCCTGCGCATCCCGGCTAAATGGGTCGCGCTGGCCTTCGGTGCAATCCTGACGCTGCAACTGCTCGCGTCGCATGCGTGGTCGGAGCTCGCGGTGCTCTGGCTTTCGATCGGCGGAGCGTTCGCCTTCATCCGCATGCGCGGCGCGGGTCCGGAGCTCGAGTGGTGGAGCAATCTGAAGGAGCGCTTTCAGCCCAAACCGAAGTTCAAGGTGGTGCCGAAGCCAACCGCGCGGCGCGTGGTTGAACCCGAAGACGTGCACGTCTCGATCGATCCGCTCCTTGAGAAAATCTCGAAATCCGGCATCAACAGCCTCACCGCCAGCGAGCGCCGCGCCCTCGACCGCGCGCGCAACCAGCTGCTGAACAAGTCGAAGTGACGAGCGGCGCGGGCGTCCCCGCAGCGGTGGAGCCGCGCATCAGCGTCGTCGTCCCCTCCTGGCGCGATGCAGACAATCTGGCCGTGCTGCTGCCGAAGCTCGCCAGCATTCCGGCGATCACGCAGACCATTGTCGTCGACGCCTCGGGCGACGAACACTCCGCCGCGATCGCGCAAAGTTGCGGCGCGCAGCTCTTGAAATGCTCGGCGCCAAATCGCGGCGCGCAGATGAATGTCGGCGCCACCTTCGCGAACGGCGACGTGGTGATGTTTCATCATGCCGACACCGAATTGAACGCCGAGCAGGTGGCGGCTTTGCGCAACGCGATGCGTAATCCGGAGATCGTCGGCGGCGCGTTCCACCGGAAGTTCGATAACCGCCATCCGCGTTTGCAGTTCCTCGAGCGCGTGGGTCGCTACCTGAGTGAGCACGGCGGCACACTCTACGGCGATCAATCGATTTTCGTCCGCCGCGAGGTGTTTCTGCAGATGCAGGGCTTTGCGCAGATCCCGTTGATGGAAGACGTCGAGTTCTCGAAGCGGCTGCGCGCAGCCGGCAAACTCGCCATTCTCGATCCGCCGCTGAGCACCTCTGCGCGTCGCCACCAGCGGAAAGGCGCGTGGAAGACAACGATCCAAAACGGGCTCTTCATTGTTCTCTACAAGCTCGGCGTTTCGCCGGTGACGCTGCACCGCTGGTACTACAGCGACCGAGCGGCGAGTTCAGCCGGGTGACGGCTGCGAGAACTCCCGACATGATGCGCGGTCATCCTGAGGCTGGCGAAGCGCGCCGAAGGATCTCACTCACGGTCCTGGATACTTAACCGGATTCCATGCGCCAAGGGCCCTGCGTGAGGTCCTTCGCCGTCTTCGCGGCTCAGGATGACCGCGCAAGACTAATGCGCCGCCGTCCAGCGCTCGTGTAGACGTTCGGCGTCTCACGAGATCGCCAGGTCAAATGTTCGGCATTGCGTTCTTCACTCCAGCAACACTGAGCCGCGCCGGAGCACATCTACGAACTCGCTAGCCGTCTTCGCTTCGTCGAGCGCGCTTCGCGTTTTCTCATCGCTCGACAATCGCGCCAGCGCGCCGACGCACGTCAGGTAGTCCGTGACCATGCGCTGCGGCACCGCGATCACGAAAATGAGATGCGCGAGCTCGCCCTGCGCGCCGAACGAAATCCCCGCACGGCTGCGCCCAATCCCGAGGCAGATCTGATTCACGAGATTCGTGCGCGCGTGGGGGAACGCCACTCCGCGCCCCATGAACGTCGAGTGCACCCGTTCACGCGCGAGCACCTCCGCGAAGAGCTTCTCCGGTTCCCCCACTCTCCCCTCGCAATCCATCGTGGCGATGATCTCGCGCAGCGCCTCCTCGCACGTCTGCGCCTGCAGCGCGAGCGTGACGCTTTGTTCATCGAGCAGATCAGCGAGGACGACAGCCATGGGAGATGCCGGAGGAATTGATGGATTCGAACGGCAAAGACAGTTATCCAGTTAACGACTCCGCTGTGGCAAACGAAAACACGACGCCCGAAAGCACCACCGAACGCACGGTCTCGCTCCAGCGCAGCGTCTACGACCCCGGATACGTCAATGCGATGTCGCATTTCTACCGGGGCGAACTCGGGCGCATCATGGTGTGGCGGCAGCGGCTCGATATCACCACGAACTGGGCCATCACGAGCAGCACCGCGATCATCACGATCTCGTTTTCCACGCGCGAGGTGCCGCACATCATCTTCTTTTTCAACATCGCCATCGTCTGGGGGATGCTCTGGATCGAGGCGCGGCGGTATCGGTTTTACGATGCGTTCCGCGCGCGCGTCCGCATGCTCGAGGCGCATTTCCTCGTGCCGATGGTCATGGAGAATCGCCAGATGCTGCAGGGCGAATGGAAGAAGCTGGTGTGCGAGGATCTGATCTTGCCGCGCTTCAAGATCAGCAAACTCGAAGCCGTCGGGCGGCGCTTGAAGCGCAACTACCTGTTCATTTTCGTGCTCATCATGGTGGCCTGGATCACAAAGATCTTCCTGCACGCCGTCGAGCCGATCGACAATGTCTGGGCGCTCTATCGCACGCTGCAGGTCGGCTACATTCCTTCGTGGTTCGTCGCGCTCATCGTCGCGACGACGCTTGGTTTGGTCATCGGCATCACTGTCTACGTCGGCAAGAACACGACGGGCGAGATCTCCGAGTTCGGCGCCCATCGTTCGCTCTGGCGCATATGAGCGATGCATTTGCAAAGCTCTGCAAGGTCGTCACGCACCTGCGGGCGCCGGACGGCTGCCCGTGGGATCGCGAGCAGACGAACGAAACCTTGCTGCCAAAGCTGCTCGAGGAGGCCTACGAAGTCGGCGACGCGGTGCGGAGCGGCGATGATGAAAATCTGCGCGAGGAGCTAGGCGACGTGATGCTGCTCGTGGTCATGCACGCGCAGATCGCGAGCGAGCGCGGCAAGTTTCAGATCGAACAGGTGATCGAGGAGATTACGGCCAAGCTCATCCGGCGGCACCCGCATGTCTTCGGCGATCGAGAGGCGAATGACGCCGGCGCGGTCGTGAAGCTCTGGGACAACGTCAAACGCGAGGAGAAGAAGGACAAGAAGGAGCACTACCTCTCCGGCGTGGCGGCGGCGTTGCCGGCGCTGATGCGGGCGCAGAAGATCCAGAAGAAAGCCGCGCATGTGCAGTTCGACTGGGCGGAATTGTCGGACGTGATGGCGAAAGTGGATGAGGAGCTCGCTGAGACGAAAGAAGCGATCGCGGGCGGCGACTCGGGCGAGGTAGCGGAGGAGATCGGCGATCTGCTCTTTGCCGTGGTCAATCTCGCGCGCCGGACCGACCATGATGCGGAAACGCTGCTGCAATCAGCAACCGACAAGTTCGTGCGCCGCTTCAATGCCGTTGAAGACGAAGTGCGCGAACAAGGCCGCAAGCTTGGCGATGTAGGCCTTGCGGAGCTGGACGAAATCTGGAACGCGCAGAAGCGACAAGCTGCGGCTGCCCAATCCACAACGCGGTCATCCTGAGCCGCGTAGACAGTGAATCGAGCCCGCGGGAAGCGGTGCGAGATGGGCGAAGCCGCGCAGCAGAGAGCTTGCGGGAGCAAGCGAACCAAGGACCTCACGCCAGGTCGTTCGATCAGCGACTTGGACCACATTCACCAAGGACCTTGCGTGAGGTCCTTCGGCGCGCTTCGCCAGCCTCAGGATGACCGCGCGTGCGCGTGTTCGCGTGTCAGCATCTGGAATGCCTCTTCGACATCGTGACCGAAGGCGACCACTCCGTCGACGTGACCGGCCATCGCGAAGATTTGCTGTTTTGGTTCGGTGGCCTCGCGGAAAAGCCGCTGCACCTCGAACGCCATCTCCGGCGTGCCGTATTCCACTTGTGGCAGTGTCGCCAGCCCGCGCTGGAGAAGATGCGCCCAAATTGCGCCATCGTGACAGTGAATCACCGCACACGCGCGCGGCTCGGATTCATAAACGGCGGCATGCGTTAGCGATTCGGAAGAAGCGATCGTGCCTCCGGTGCAGCGAAGCCAGTTCCTCTGGAAATCATACGCCGTGACTTTCGCGAATTGCTTGAGCGAAAGCTCAGTGCAGCCGCCCGTCCCGGAGCCCGTGATGTAGAACTCGTGCGCATCACCAGCGCGAACGCTCACGTTCCCGTAGCCGATGCCGTGCGCATCTACCCCAATCATCCCCAACTGAAGCAGCTTGCGGCGGCAAACGTTTATCGCATCGAAGTCCGGAAAGGCAGCGATCTCGGCCGCCACATGCTCGCAGCGGAACTTAACGACACCCGTCTCGCTCACCGCGCGTGCTCGGGGAACATTGCGAGGATCTCCGCCTCGTCCGCTTTGCAGATGCCGCGCTCTGTGATCAGTCCCGTCACTAGCCGGCGCGGGGTGACATCGAAACCGTAATTCGCTGCCGGACTGGCCTCCGGTGTGACGCGCACTTCCACCTGACGGCCATCAGCCCAGCCGTCCGCGTGCTTCACTTCCTCGGCTCCGCGCTCCTCGATCGGGATTTCAGCGAGTCCATCGCGCATCTGCCAGTCGAACGATGACGAAGGGAGGGCGACGTAAAACGGGACATTGTTGTCCTTCGCGGCGAGGGCCTTCAGGTACGTTCCGATCTTGTTGGCAACGTCGCCGGTGTAGGTAGTTCGGTCGGTGCCGACGATCACCAGATCGACCTCTCCGCGCTGCATCAGGTGTCCGCCCGTGTTGTCCGCGATCACCGTATGTGGCACGCCGTGTTCGTTTAATTCCCAGGCGGTGAGTTTCGAGCCCTGATTTCTCGGCCGCGTCTCGTCGACCCACACATGAATGGGCAGGCCGCTGTCGTGCGCGGCGTAGATCGGCGCCGTCGCGGAGCCGTGATCGACAAAGGCGAGCCACCCGGCGTTGCAATGCGTGAGCACGTTGACCCGCTTCCCTCCTTTGCGGCGAGCGATCTGCTGGATCAGCTCCAGACCGTGCTGCCCGATGGATCGGCAATGCTCCGCATCCTCCGACGCGATCGTCTCGGCTGTGGAACGAGCGACTTCGATCTTTTCGGACGTTGTGTTCGCCGTGGCGATGGCATCGAGTTGGCGCTGCACCGCCCACGCGAGATTCACCGCGGTGGGACGTGTGGCTTTGAGCTGCGCAGCTGCGCTTGTGAGGTGTTCGTCGAAGACGGCGGCACGAGCGGCTTCAAGGGCGGCGAGGTACATCCCATAACCAGCCGCCGCGCCGATCAGCCCCGCGCCGCGGACATGCATGTCGCGGATGGCGGCGCACATCTGCTCGACGGTGCTGATGTCCTCGATCACGAACCGGTGCGGAAGCTGCCGCTGATCGATCAGCTGGACGACAGCCTCGTCGCCGCCCTTCAGCCAGATCGTTCGGTAATTGCGATCGCCGACATTCATTTCCGCCCCCTCTTACTCATAATCCTAATCCTACTCTTAATCTCTCCCCCGCAGATTAGGAGCAGGATTAAGATCAAGAGCAGGAGGAAGCCGCGCGTTTTACAAACGCCGCGCTTCAGCCATATTCGCCGCTCCCCATGGCCATCCTGCTCAACATCATTCTCGCGATCTACGTGCTCGTCGCGCTGCTCATGGTTTTCGTGATCCTGATGCAGCGGCCGAAAAGTGAAGGCCTCGGAGCGGCGTTTGGCGGCGGTGTCACGGACAACCTATTCGGCGCGCAGACCACGAACGTGCTGACCAAGATCACCGGCTGGCTGGCGGGCATCTTCTTCGCGCTCACCTTTCTCCTCTCAATCCTTTATGCGCAGCGCACGAACAACGCGAGCGGCCTCCGGCAGGAGTTGATGAAAGATAGCCCGAACGCGGCGATGCCGGCGGTCAGCCCGGGGGCGGCGAATTCCACTAATCCCGCACCGGGTGTGGCGGAAGGTACCACGCAGATCGCGCCCGCACCTCCGCAGGGAGCGCCGCAGAATCAGCCGGCTCTTGAAGGCGCCGGTTCGCCAAGTGCCGCGGACATGGCGGTCGGTGCTGTGCAGCCAGTCCCCGCGCCGGCGACAACGCCAGCCGGACAAGCGCCAGCAGCGTCACCCGCGGGTTCGCCGTAGACCGACGCGGTCATCCTGAGCCGCGGAGACGGCGAAGAGCCTGTCCTGAGCCTGTCGAAGGAACCCGCGCGCTCGCACTGGCTAGGTTACTGCCGCCGACAAGGGGAAGCCACGGCTCGTGGCGTCATTCTCACTTGCGCAACGTTTCTCACGTTTGCGTGAGGTCCTTCGCAGCTTCGCAGCTCAGAATGACCCGCGCTGGCGCGTGCTAACAGCTACCGAGCAGCGGACGACCTACGCCCCAGCCGGCATGCCTTCTGGCTTCGGACCAGCCTTTTCGTTCAACGCCTGAGTAAACTCCTGCAGGCTCGAAACGATCTGCGGCGCCTTCGTAAGGACCGTGCTGGCAAGCTTTTCTGAGTAATCGGGACGGCGCTGCGACATCTCGGAGAGTGCCATCATCACGGCGAGCGCGTTGTTAATCGAATGTTTGATTTCGCTGAACTTCTTCTGAAGAACGACGATCTCTTCCTGCGAGATGGTGTGCGCTGAGTCACTCATGATTGAAAGCATCGACTAGAGAAACAGCAGGAGCCGTGCTTAAGTCACCGGTTCGACGTTTCTCGTCAGGATGCCTGCGCAAACTATCAAGATCAGTGGAGCGCGCCAGCACAATCTGAAGAACCTCCATGTGGAGATTCCGAGGGAAAAGCTGGTCGTGATCACGGGGCTGAGCGGCTCGGGCAAGTCCTCGCTCGCCTTCGACACCCTTTATGCCGAGGGGCAACGACGTTACGTCGAGAGCCTTTCTGCTTATGCGCGGCAGTTCCTCGACAAGATGGAGAAGCCCGATGTGGACTTCATCGAAGGCTTGTCGCCCGCCATCGCAATCGAGCAGCGGAGTGCGGGCGCCAACCCCCGGTCCACGATCGCCACGACGACCGAGATCTACGACTACCTGCGCGTGCTCTTCTCCGCGGTAGGGCAGCCGCACGATCCGGTGACCGGCCAGGCGATTCACCGGCAGACGCCTCAGCAGATTGTCGATCAGATCACGGCATACCCGTCGGATTCGAAAATTATCCTGCTCGCGCCGATCGTGCAGAACGAGACCGGCGAGTTCCGCGACGTGATCGAGAAGCTCAAGCGCGAAGGCTTCGTGCGTGTGCGGATCGACGGCGAGATCATGGAGCTTGGGCAGCCGGAGCCGATCCGGCTGAAGAAGACCGGGCGACATACGATCGAGGCGGTTGTGGACCGGCTGGTGATTCGCGAGGGCATTCGCACGCGACTGGCTGATTCCGTCGAGACGGCGCTGAAGTGGGGCGGCAATCGCATCGTCGTCCTGCGGCAGGAGCCGAGCGCGGCGCCCGAAACCTGGGCACCGACACGCTACTCGACCAACTACGGCAACCCCGACAGCAACTTCTCGCTCGGCGAGCTGACGCCGAAGCATTTCTCGTTTAACAGCCACTTCGGCGCTTGTCCGGTTTGCCACGGACTCGGGACAGAGCTCGTGCCAGATGCAGAGCTGATGGTTTCCGATCAGACGAAGTCGATCGCGGACGGCGCAATCGTGCCCTGGCGGCGCGGGACCAAGCGGATGCAGGCGTACTACAAGACGCTGCAAGGCGCGCTCGTGAAGCATTTCAAGGTCGATGAGGACCTGCCGTTCTCTGATTTATCGGACGACTTCAAGCAGGCGCTCTACTTCGGCACCGGCGATGAGACGATCGCCATGAGCTTCGGCGCGAACGGCAAAGCCGAGAAAGCGGCTCGTCCCTTTGAAGGATTGGTCCCGCAGATGCGCCGGCTTTACGAGGAGACGGAGAGCGAGCTCACCCGGAATCGTATCCGCGCGTTCATGTCGCGCGTGCCCTGCTCCACGTGCAAAGGCGCGCGGCTCAAGCCCGAGATCCTCGCGGTCACGATCAAGGATGCGAACGGACGCGAGCTGAACATCCACAAGTTCTCGGAGCTGACGATCGAGGTGGCCGCCGCATACATCGCGGGACTGACGCTCACCGGCCAGCAG